>JBMHBX010000001.1:0-120854 GCA_049890215.1 Puniceispirillaceae bacterium (SeqCode)
AAATAACGCAATAACAAATCAGATGGCTTATGCTCATAGCCAATAATCTCACCCTTATAATAGCGTGGCTCTTCAATACCAATGATGGCTCTGCTCAGGGCCTCGTAAAGAAGGCGTTCGCGCGCTTGCACAAGCGCATCATCAACCTGATTTGCAAAAACAGGATCACAATCAATCATAGCAACCATGTCAGCACGACTAGCGCCAACAAAAGAGGCCGATATTGTCAAATTCCCTGTTCTGGACAGACAAAATAAAAAAGCATCTCTGTTCAGAGATGCTTTTGACCTGTTCGACAAACTCGCCTCAACCTTTTTAGAAAATCAGGAACATGAGACCCGGCGCGCGCTTATTTAGCGTATTTTACCTGACTTGGCTCATCTTAATATGGGAAATATCCTATTTTGTCTCATTTGTCAACTAAAAAAATAACAGACTTTCATAAAGATTGAGATAAAGAAGATAAAGCGCCAAGATATAGCCGGTATAAATGGCTTCGTGATCTGCGAAATCGCTGTTGCAGCATGCGCCATGGAATATGGCTGGCACGTGCCCAAATCAATTGACGCTGCATTTCAGTTAAATGATAAAGCGAGTCAATTATCTGGTAACATTCTGTAATATTTTGTGAATTAGGCATAGCATAAGATCGCCCGCGGTAAATAATATCCCCTTTTTTCCCGGGCCGAATCATTTCCGGCCAGGCAGATTTATACCCAACAGGCATTGTTTTTGACGTCTTTGGCAATGCCTGCAATACCACCACTGCTTTTTCTAATTTGGACTTCAGTTCTCTGAAATCTTCCATCACATCACCTCATTTTTTGAAGGAAAATAAAATTGTGATAATAAATATAGGATTTCTCCAATATTTTTGATATCATCCAAAAGGATCAGTGGTAAAGCTATCCTAAATTTGAGAGTCTATCGTCTGTGAGCAACAGGTAACGCATCTATTTTTTCGCATCATAAGTGTAAGATCATGGCACAGCTAACGTCAGAACGGCATTATTTATTAAAAGCGATCAAAGCAACTAAGCGGCAATGGTCTCTTGCCCGCCTGTCAGAGGCGCTTGGTCGCAACCCTGCTTATCTTCACCAATATCTTTATCGCCAGTCGCCGCGCCTGCTATCTGAAGATGATCGTCATAAGCTTGGCCGGATTCTGAGCATTTCACAGGCAAAGCTGCGCCCTGCCTCAGCGCCAGACTTAGCTGATACATCAGATGACATAGCGCAGATCCCCTTATTAGATATTGAAACAGCTGCCGGGGCGGCAAGCATCATTGATGATACAGCTGAAACAGGCTTTCAGAGCTGGCCGTTTCAAACAGCGATATTGCGCACCCTGCCCCATAGCCATATCAGTCATTTGCGTCTTATCACAGTGCGCGGCGATAGCATGTCACCTGTTCTCGAAGATGGCGATATCATCATGATCGATACAGGACAGACCGACCCTCATAAAGAAGGCATTTTTGTTCTTGATGATGGCCACGGTCTTGTAGTCAAGAGGTTATCTCTTATCCATGACAAATCATCCAAAGATCCGCCTCGTCTGCGGATTAGCTCTGCCAACCCTGCTTATGTGCCTTATCGGCGCGCGCTTGAAGATGTTCGAATCTTAGGTCACGTCATATGGATGGCCAGAACAATGGCCAAAGCATAGGCCAGAACATAGGCCAGATAGCCTTGCAAGATACCATTATCAATTAGGCAATCCTGCCAAAGCGGCTTATAATATCAGCCTCATCTCAGATTGGTTTAACAGAGCAGAAGATTTCACTTTATCATGTCTCAGGGGCACAAATATTCATCACGCCGTCACAAAGGCGCTCGGCGCCGCGATGCCACCTCACATGATAAAGACAAACTGCCGAAGAACGCCCCTCAGATAGAGGTCACAATCACGCATATTGGCGGGCGCGGTGATGGGGTGGGCATTGCCTCTTATACACATAATTATGAGACCAAAGACTATCCTGTGTTTGTGCCTGACACATTGCCCGGTGAAATCGTCATTGCACAGCCCTTGCGCCTGAACAAACAAGGCATACAAGCAGAATTACGCGAACTTATCCAAAGCGCGCCTTTGCGCAAAGCCCCTGATTGTGACGCCTCCCCTGCCTGTGGCGGCTGCCAGTTTCAGCATATGGACCCCTCTGCCTATCAGGAATGGAAACAAGGACAATTGCGCTCGGTCCTGCAAAAAGGCGGCATTGAGCCATCTAAATGGCGCCCCGATTATCAAAGCGCCCCGCACAGCCGCCGGCGTGCGCGTCTTGCTTTTCGGCGGCGCCGGGATGATGTTCTTATTGGCTTTCGTGAAAGACAGTCTCATCAGATCATCTACCCCTCCAATTGTCAGGTGATCTCCAAAGACATCAGCCGCCTGATCTCATTTTTGCAGACAAATATGCTTTTATGCCTTGATAATGGCATGACAGGCGAGGTTGAAATCACCTTATGTGATAATGGCTGCGATGTGGTCTTCCACAGCTCTGAAAGCTGGCCTCAATCTGTTGTTACTGACATGATCATGATGGCCGCAGACGCCGATATTATGCGGCTGTCTCTGTCTGAGAATAATCAGGCGCCTCATTTATTATTTGTAAAACAAGAGCCCGCGATTGCGTGGGATTATGGTAAGGCCAAAGCAAGCCTCTATCCCGCCCCTGCCAGTTTTCTTCAGGCAGATAAAGCCGCTGAAACAATCATGCAAAAAGATATCTTATCTGTCTTGTCACAATGCAACACCATTGTGGATTTATTTGCCGGCTCCGGCACCTTGAGCGCACCGTTGCTTTTGCAGACCAGAACAGGTGTTAAAATCACGGCGATTGATTCTGCCAAAGAAGCGCTTAGCGCATATGAATCACTGGCCCATCGTCATGGGTTATCAATGCAGCTTGCCACACAATCACGTAATTTGCATCATGCCCCTTTCACGATAAAAGAACTTGAAGGCTTTGATGCTGCTATCATTGACCCGCCGCGCGCCGGCGCCAATGCGCAAGTGACATTATTGGCACAAAGCGATATCCCGCATATTGTCATGGTCTCATGCAATCCGCACAGCTTTATCAAAGATGCCGCCATCTTATGCGCGGCAGGCTATGACTGCCAATGGGTACGTCATATTGATCAATTTGCCTTTACCTCTCATTCTGAGGTGATTGCCTATTTTCAAAAACCCGCTGAGACGATGGCGAAAGCATGAAAAAACATACCATCACCATTGCCGGCCATATGACATCCATCTCGCTTGAAGATGAATTCTGGCAAGCCTTGCAAGACGCTGCCAAATCGCAAAACATTTCCATAGCCTCTTTGGTCGCAGAAATAGACAAAACAAGAACCACAGGACTGTCATCTGCCATTCGTGTCTATTTATTCACACGCTTGGCACAAACAACCGAATCAGGCATTATTGATGCACCCGGCCAAGAAGAGAGCAAAAGCTGATGATGAGACTGGCGATTTTACAAACAGGTCATAATAACCCTGCTTTGCCGAAGACATTACGCGCATACCCACAAATGTTTGAAGATTTGCTTATGCCCCTTGCGCCGGATGGCGGCTTATCTTTGACCAATTATCCGGTGGTTGACGGGATATTCCCTGATAAAATTGATGATTATGACGGCTATATCATCACAGGCTCGCGTCATGGGGTCTATGAGGATTTAGACTTTATCGCACCATTGATGGATTTCATCAGACAAGCTTATGAGAAAAAAATTCCGCAAGCCGGTATTTGTTTTGGTCATCAGGCAATCGCTCAGGCACTTGGCGGCGGGGTTGTGAAATCTGATAAAGGATGGGGTGTCGGCATTCGCAAAGTGGATGTCGTCAGAGCCACAAACTGGATGGAAAAAGCCCCGGATACTATCGATCTGATTTATGTTCATCAGGATCAGGTGACAAGCTTGCCAGAAGGCGCTGACCTGATAGCAGGTGACAGTTTTTGCCCCAACGCAGCCTTTGCGATGGGCGACCATGTATTTTGCGTTCAGGGGCATCCTGAATTTGATAAAGGCTATGTGCATGAATTATTGGCTATCAGAGGCGATGATATGGGATCAGAAGTCGCAACCACAGCATCTGAAAGCCTTAAACGTGATCATCAGGGCCCCCGTGTTGGCGGCTGGATTATGGCGTTCTTTACCAAAGCATATGAGCGCAACCAAAGCGCATAACCAGTCTTTTTCTTTATCTCCTTTTCTTCTTCACCACTTTTTCTTCACTGATGAGGCATGCGCATGACCTTAGTTCTTGGGCTAGATACTGGCGGCACATTCACTGACGCAGCGCTTGTTGATACAAGCAAGGCAAACAGCCAAAACAAAGGCGATCATAATTCAGCGATGATTGCCAAAGCCAAATCCCTGACCACAAGGCAGGATTTATCAATTGGCGTAGGCGGCGCAATGAAAGACGTGGTCACCTCATGGGGCGGTAACCCGAATGACATTTCACTTGTATCATTATCAACAACCCTTGCCACAAATGCGGTTGTAGAAGGTGTCGGCGGCCGTGTAGGCCTTATCCTGATTGGCTTTGATGAAGGGGCGCTTGAGCGCGCTGATTTGGCAAAGGCTCTTGGCAATGATCCTCATATATTTGTCAATGGCGGTCACCGCAATGATGGCTCACCATTGGCGCCTCTGGATATAAAAATGCTGACAGGCTGTGCAAAAGAACTGGCCTCAGATGTGTCAGCCTTTGCAGTGGCAAGCCATTTTGCAACACGCAACCCCGAGCATGAGATAGCTGCTCGTGAGATATTGCGCGATCTTACTGGCCTGCCGGTAACCTGTTCGCATGAATTATCGTCAAGCCTGGGCGGCCCAAGGCGCGCTTTGACCGCTATGCTGAATGCGCGCCTTATCAATCTTCTGGAACGGCTCATCTCAGCCACATCTGAACAGATGGCAGCGCTTGGACTCACCTGCCCTTTGATGGTGGTGAAGGGGGATGGATCACTACTTCATGCCGATTTTGCCCGCACAAGACCTGTGGAAACGGTCCTCTCAGGGCCGGCTGCCTCTCAGGCAGGTGCTGCCTTTCTTGCAGGGGCAAGCACAGCATTAGTATCTGATATCGGGGGCACCACCACAGATATCGCTTATCTGCGCGAAGGGGCACCCGGCCTTAATGCTGATGGGGCCTTTGTGGGCGGTTGGCGCACTATGGTCGAGGCCGCTGATATCAGAACCTCCGGGCTTGGCGGCGATTCAGAAGTCACACCGCAAAGCAGAGGGTTGCAAAAAGGGCTGACACTTGGCCCAAGGCGCGCTATCCCCTTATCACTACTTGCCAAAGACTGGCCAGAGGCAAAAATCCATCTTGAACAACAGCTTCAAAACCCTGTGCCCCAAGCGACCGATGGGCGCTTTATCATGCCGGTTATGCCAAATGGGATACCGGACTGGCTGTCTAAATCTGAAACACGTTTTGCTGAGGCAATTCTGGAGGCAGGCACATCCGCTTTAGCTGATATCGCAACGTCACAAGTGGCACTTGGGGCAGTTGACCGTCTTATCAGCCGTGGCCTTGTCGCTCTGTCAGCCTTCACACCAACAGACGCCGCTCATGTTCTTGGCAAATTTGATAATTTCGACTCTCAAGCTGCCTATCTTGGCGCACAGTTACTAAGCAGGCAAAAAAATGGGATTGGCGAAGTGAATGCCTCAAGCCCAGAAGATATCTCACAAGACACGCTTGATACATTGACAGAACGCTCAGCGCTTGCGCTTCTTGATGCTGCCTTTGCACAAGATGGCTGGCCGGAGGGCACAGCGAGTGCCAATACGCTTGTCAAACAAGCATTGCAGCACAAAGACGATCATCAAAAGCTTGTCAAAAACCAGCTGTCATTATCTCTTCCGGTGATTGCTCTTGGGGCCTCATCTGGCACACATTATCCAGCGATCGCTGCCATGCTTGGCGCAGAACTAATTGTGCCCGAACATGCAGATGTAGCAGGCGCCGTTGGTGCGGCTGCCGGCTCAGTGCGCCAGAGGGTGATGATTACAGTCACACAACCAGGTGAGGGCAAATTCCGTGTCCACCTGCCTGATGGTCCCAAAGATATCACCTCTCAGGAAGAAGCGCTTGAATTGGCCAGCCAGACAGCACAATCACTTGCTGAAGCGCGTGCCAAACAGGCCGGTGCAGCGCGTGTGGATATCACTGTCTCTCAGACCATCAAAGATGTTGTGCTAAGCGAGAATAAAACATTATTTATCGAAGGTATTATTCAGGCACAGGCAGTGGGTGTGCCAACTGCCTAAGCGGCAAGCCACCATGTCACAAATCCGGCGATAATCGCACCGCCTGCAATATCATAGCCATGGTCAATACTCATCTGTGTCATATTGCGTTTGATATAGCTGTCAGAGCGCACAGCAGATAACAAACCAAAGGCAAGGGCAATCATCGCACCTATCACAGCTGAATACAAAATCAGTTGCACCTTCAGATGGCTGACCACCATCATGATCACAAATGTCTGGGCCAAACAAACCAGATAAGAGATGATCATGGCCTTTACCATATTATGATTTGGATCCATCGTCTCCTTGGTCAGCCCCACAGCTTTCATCCATGGTTTGCCAAACCCCAAAGGGCTATACCAAAAGGCACCAATCACAAAATAAATGGCCGCCCCAATAACAAGCAATAAGAGTAAATCAAAACTAAACATATGACTATTTTTCCCCGCCGGTCTTTTTTTATGCGTAATCTATATGTCACAGATTGCCCTAATAATCTATGTCATCACGTAATTGTGATAAGATTACGGCAAATGACGCCCTTTTTTTGCCGCATAATCAGAACAAGCTGATAGAGTGATAACAAAGCGGACAAAAACAAGGAGGCAAGGCCATGTTGATAAAACAGGTTCCAAGCTGGCATATCTCAGAAAATGAAGCAACTGATGAGCATGTGTATCTGAACAGGCGCAACCTGCTAAAATCAGCCGGCATGGCAGGGATAGCCATGGCAAGCGCGCTATCTCCTGTTGCCTCTCTTGCAGCGCCCATAACAGGCTTTCCGGCAAAGCGTAATGAAGCCTATCAGCTTGACCGCGATATCACCAATGAAGAAGATGCTACGACCTATACGAATTTTTATGAATTCGGCTCTGCCAAAAATATCTGGCGCAAAGCGCAAAAATTGCAGACAGACCCCTGGATGGTGACAATTGATGGTCTGTGCGATAACCCCATGACAATTGATGCCTCTGATCTGGTAAAAAAAATGGGCGATATGGAAGAGCGGCTTTATCGTCATCGCTGTGTTGAAGCATGGGCCATGGCTGTTCCATGGACAGGCGTGCCATTGGCCAATCTGATTAGATTGGCAAGTCCCAAGCCAGAGGCAAAATTTTTGGTAATGGAGACATTTCTTGACCCGAAAGTCGCACCTGGCCAGAAACAAAGCTGGTATCCATGGCCTTATGTCGAAGGTTTGCGTCTTGATGAGGCAATGAATGAGCTAAGTTTCCTTGCAACTGGCTTGTATGGGCGTGAGATGCCAAAACAAAATGGGGCGCCAATCAGGCTTGTCGTGCCATGGAAATATGGGTTCAAATCAATCAAATCCATTACCCGCTTTCGCTTTTCTGAAACCGCGCCTTTGTCTTTCTGGCAGGAAACAAACGGAAATGAATATGGATTTTATGCCAATGTGAATCCGGGCGTGCCTCACAAAAGATGGCGTCAGGATACCGAAAAACTACTTGGTACAAATAAACGTGTAAAAACCCAGCTATTCAACGGCTATGAAGAACAGGTCGCTCATCTTTATAAGGGCATGCCACAAGATATTCTCTATTTCTAAAAAACGCCTTTTTACAGGCCAAGCTTTTCTCTTACCTGACGGGCGATGTTTGGCATTTCATCCAAAATCTCAGGTTGCCTGTCAAAGCTGTCACCAAGCGCTTTGGTATAGCCCTGCTTTTGCATCATCTGATGAAAGGCGGCAATACGCCCTGTCTCTGGCCGCAATTCAGCGACATAAACGGCCTTGCCTGTCAGGCACGCCTCTGAGGTCATATTCACAGAATCAGATGTCACAATCACATCATCTGCCACCCCCAATATTCCCGGATAAGGATTTGCGCCTTTGCCATCCCAAATGCTGTGAGACACCCTGCCTAAGGCCTCTGAGATAGCCGCAAGCGCTTTATCAGATGTCCGGCGTGAGCCTATCAGCACAAGATGGCGACCCTGTTTGACAGCAAAGTCTCTTAAGCGCTCTCCTAATGCTGCAAAATCAGACAAGCTTGCCTGATAGCGCCTGTTTGATCCCCCTATCATGACAGCCGTTTGTGGCAGACGGCTTTTTTTATAACGTCTATCAAGCGCCTTTGCTTCTGTTGCGATTTGCGTCATGGTCAGCCTGTTCAAAGACCCTTTGCTTATCACCAGATTCGGCGCGCCTGTTTGACTGACAGGATCATGTTGCGGCACCACAAGAACATCAAAATAAGATGGTTTGATTCTCGGATCCTGTATCTGCACAATCTTGGTTTTGCCGCCTGATAAACGCTTAATGGCAAGGCTGGCTCCTGTCGTTCTTTTGCCGCAGGTGATGATCACATCCGGCCATGGCGGGCCAATACGCCTGTCACTGCGCCGGGGGCTAATCGGCATGGTTGGCCATCGCCCCATTTGGGGAAAGAACCGATAAATCGGACTGGCAAAAATACGCACATCAAAATAAGGCACATCCATTGCCTGAGCCAAACCAAGCGCCTGAGAGACCATACCGGCCGTGCCATCAGAGACCACCCATATTAAAGGGCCGTCAGCCTCAAATAACGGGCTTTTTTGTCCTGATGTTTGTCCTGATGTTTGTGCGGATATTGCCATGTTGCACACTTTCCTGGCGAGAGGCGAAAAAAGGCGCGTCTTCAGGCGCCTTCTTTTCAAAAAATACAAATAATTGTAATAATATTACAAAATTTAGCTAGGTCATATAAGTCATTTATGACATAGTATAAAAAAGCCGGCCACAGATGAAAAGCCAAAGATATTTTGGCTCAAATAAGGGCACCAATCATCATGACAAAAAAGATAAAGCTTGACCAGGTAGACAGGCAAATCCTCCATGATTTGCAGCAATCAGGGCGTATGACAAATGTTGAATTGGCGCAAAATGCCGGTATCTCTGCTCCGCCTTGCCTGCGCCGTGTACGCACTTTGGAACAAGAAGGCGTTATCAGAGGCTATCATGCTGATGTTGATGCCGAAGCCTTGGGCTATAGCGTAACCATCTTTGCTTTTGTTGGTCTGACATCACAGGCAGAGACAGATCTGCGTGATTTTGAAGATATGATCAGTGAATGGGATAATGTGCGCGAATGCCATATGTTAATGGGCGAGACTGATTTTCTGTTGAAAATCGTAGCTCATGACTGGGATGATTTTCAGGCGTTTTTGACAGGCAAATTAACACCAGCACCTAATGTCAGCCATGTCAAAACAGCGCTCGCTATCAGGTCGCGCAAAAATATGGCAGGTGTCCCTATCTCACTTGAAGATTAGGGCCTAGCGCACAATCTCAATCGATAATATTTCATAAGGATGAGGGCCACGCGGTGTTTGCACCTCTGCCTGATCACCAACTGATTTACCAATCAGCGCTTTGGCAATTGGCGATGAAGTCGAAATACGGCCTTCTTCCAGATTAGCCTCATAAGGGCCCACAATATGATAGGTGGATTCTTCGTCTGTTTCTTCGTCTACCACCACAACGCGCGCGCCAAATGTCACAGTCGCCCCTGTCAGCTTTGATAAATCAATGACCTCAGCGCGGCTTGTTACATCTTCAAGCTCTTTGATCCGCCCTTCAATAAATGACTGGCGTTCTCTGGCAGCGTGATATTCTGCATTTTCAGACAAATCACCATGTTCACGCGCCTCTGCAATGGCACGAATCACAGCTTGTCTTTCTGCATTTTTCAGATGGTTTAACTCTGTTTTTAGCGTTTCCAAACCAACTGGTGTAAATGGTATTTTTTCCATTTTGTCTCTCACTGTCATAGGCCAACGTCTTCACGCAGGTCACATCTGCATCTTGATCAAGCTAAAATCTTAGCTTTCTCTGGCTTACAGTCAATCGAAATTACGGCTCTTTGCCTATTGTGGCAGGAAATCCTGCAGAGATTTCACATCCAGAGTGGCTGTCTGCAAGGCCCGAATAGCAGCCACCGCAGCCCGGCTTCCTGCCACTGTCGTGTAATAAGGAATCTTATTGGTAAGCGCTGTTTGACGCAAAGACAGACTGTCCCGGATAGCGCCGGCCCCATGCGCCGTATTAAAGACCAGCTGAATGTCACCAGACAGCATAGAATCAACGGCATGAGGTCTGCCTTCCATCACTTTATTGACCTTTGTTGCAGCCACACCTGCCTGTGCAAGCGCTTTTTGTGTACCGCCTGTTGCCACAATGGTAAAACCAAGCGCAACCAAATCAGCACAAATTGGCACAAAAGCTGGCTTATCTGCATCTTTGATCGAAATAAACACAGTTCCTGAAAGCGGCAATATCGTACTTGCCCCTAATTGTGATTTGGCAAAGGCGCGGCCAAAATCACTGTCAATGCCCATTACCTCACCTGTTGATTTCATCTCCGGGCCAAGGAACACATCAACGCCGGGGAAACGTGCAAACGGAAATACCGCTTCTTTAACAGCGACATGCTCCATCTTTGTTTCGCTCAGCGCAAAGCTGGCAAGAGATTCTCCTGCCATCACACGCGCTGCGATTTTGGCAATTGGCACACCTGTTGCCTTGGCCACAAAGGGCACTGTGCGTGATCCTCTTGGGTTCACCTCTAATAAATACACAGTTTCATCTTTGACAGCGAACTGGACATTCATCAAACCAACAACCTGCAAGGCACGTGCCAAAGCATCTGTTTGTTCACGAATTGTGTTTAGAACGCTTTGCGATAGATTTTGTGGCGGCAAAGAACAGGCTGAATCACCTGAATGAATACCTGCCTCTTCGATATGTTCCATGATACCGGCAACAAAGACATCTGTGCCATCACAAAGCGCATCCACATCAACTTCAACCGCATTATCAAGGAACCTGTCAATCAGAACAGGATTATCACCAGAGACGACAACTGCATCACGCATATAGCGCTCAAGCTCTTCACGCTGATGGACAACTTCCATCGCGCGCCCGCCCAGAACATAAGATGGCCTGATCACAACCGGCAGACCAATCTTATCGACAATTTTACGTGCCTGTTCAGCAGATGTTGCTATCCCGTTTTCAGGCTGCTTTAGCGCAAGACGCTGTAATAATTGCTGAAAGCGCTCTCTGTCTTCTGCCAAATCAATCGCATCAGGGCTTGTGCCTAAGATAGGAATGCCGGCCTCTTCCAGGCTTGCGGCAATTTTCAGTGGCGTCTGTCCGCCAAGCTGAACAATCGCGCCTTTGACGGTGCCGTTTTCCTGCTCTTTGCGGATAATAGAGATCACATCTTCAGCTGTCAGAGGCTCAAAATACAGCCTGTCTGACGTGTCATAATCAGTGGAAACTGTCTCAGGATTACAATTGATCATGATCGTCTCATAGCCTGCCTCTGCAAGTGCATAGGCAGCATGAACACAGCAATAATCAAACTCAATACCCTGGCCGATTCTGTTTGGGCCACCGCCCAAAATCACAACTTTTTCTCTGTCAGATGGGCGCGATTCACAAAAAGCGCCTGCGGTATTTTCATAAGAAGAATACATATAAGCAGTCGCTGATGAAAATTCAGAGGCACAAGTATCAATTCGCTTAAAGACAGGAGTGACATTTAATGCCATGCGTGCATCGCGTATCTCAGTCTCACTGGCACCTGATAATTGGGCAAGACGCAGATCTGAAAAACCAAGAGATTTCAAATGCCGCATAGCGGTTTGTGTCTTTGGCAGACCATCTTCTGCGACAGCTTTTTCATGCGCAATGATATTGGCCATACGTTCAAGGAACCATTTGTCCCATTTTGTGATCTGGTGCACCTCATTTATACTCATGCCAGAACGAAGCGCTTGTGCAATGCGCAAAATTCTGTTTGGCGTCTGGCCGGATAACCACCCTGTCATCGCATCAGCCCCGGAGGTGGCATCAGCCTCAGGCAAGGCAATCTCATCAAGACCACAAAGACCTGTCTCCATAGACCGCAATGCTTTTTGAAGCGATTCTTCAAAGCATCTGCCAACAGACATTGCCTCTCCAACTGACTTCATAGAGGTTGATAATTCAGCAACCGCGCCAGGGAATTTTTCAAATGTAAAGCGCGGGATTTTCGTGACAATATAATCAATAGTCGGCTCAAAGCTTGCCGGGGTCACCTTGGTGATATCATTATCAAGCTCATCAAGCGTATAGCCAACCGCAAGCTTTGCTGCGACTTTGGCAATTGGGAATCCGGTTGCCTTTGAAGCAAGCGCGGACGAGCGGCTTACCCGCGGATTCATCTCGATCACAATGACGCGGCCATCTGCGGGATTGACTGAAAACTGAACATTTGAGCCGCCGGTATCAACGCCAATCTCACGCAAAACAGCAAGTGACGCATCACGAAGCACTTGATATTCTTTATCTGTCAGCGTCAAAGCAGGGGCAACTGTTATCGAATCGCCTGTATGAACACCCATCGGGTCGACATTTTCAATGGAACAAATGATGATACAATTATCATGACGATCTCGCACCACCTCCATTTCAAATTCTTTCCAACCAAGCAAAGATTCTTCAATCAGAATCTCAGAGACAGGTGACAGGCGCAGACCATCACTGACAATTTGCTCAAACTCCGCACGATTATAGGCAACCCCGCCCCCTTCACCGCCAAGAGTAAATGACGGGCGGATAATGGCAGGAAGCCCCACAACATCAAGAGCGGCTATGGCATCATCAAAGGAATTCACAGTGCGTGAACGTGCTGATTCAAGGCCAATTTTATCCATTGCCTCACGGAAAAGCTGCCTGTCCTCTGCTTTTTCAATCGATTCAGGACGGGCGCCAATCAATTCGACATTATGACGCTCAAGCGCCCCGCTATTATGCAATGCCAAAGCGGTATTCAAAGCTGTCTGGCCACCCATTGTTGGCAACAAGACATCGGGCTTTTCTTTGGCAATGATTTTTTCGACAATCTCAGGCGTGATAGGCTCCACATAAGTAGCATCTGCCATCTCAGGATCTGTCATGATGGTGGCCGGGTTTGAATTGACCAAAATCACCCGGTACCCTTCTTCTTTGAGTGCTTTACACGCCTGCGCACCAGAATAGTCAAATTCGCAAGCCTGCCCGATAATGATAGGGCCGGCACCAATAATCATAACAGATTGAATATCATTTCTGCGCGGCATATCTTAGCGCTCCTCTTTGCCAGCTTTGGCTTTTGTCATCTCGCCTGTGAATCTGGTAAACAGATGTGTTGAATCATGAGGTCCGGGGGATGATTCAGGATGATATTGCACACAGAACATTGGTTTTGTTTTGTGGCGCACCCCTTCAACAGACCCGTCAAATAACGAGCGATGAGTCACTTCCAGATGGTCCGGCAGGCTGTCTTCATCCACCACAAATCCATGATTCTGGCTTGTGATTTCAATCTGGCCTGTGACCAGATCTTTGACAGGATGATTGGCGCCTCTGTGGCCTTTTTCCATTTTCCGGGTTTTACCACCCTGACTTAGCACAAGTAGCTGATGACCGATACAAATGCCAAAGACAGGCAAGCCGCTTTCAACAAGCGCCGCTATCTCTTTGCCGGCATAATCAGCGGTTGCCGCCGGATCGCCCGGCCCATTTGATAAAAACACACCATCCGGCTTTTGCGCCAGCACCTCTTCAGCGCTGGAAGTGGCAGGCATAACAGTGACCGCACAACCTGCATCAATCAGACAACGCATGATATTCTGCTTAATCCCATAATCAAGCGCGACTACCTGAAACTGCCCATTGCCTGTGCTGTGCGTTTGCGCACTCAAATCATAAGAGCCCTGAGACCAGCTATCTGCTGCGGTGCGAGATACCGTCTTTGCAAGATCCATCCCGGCAAGACCCGGCCAGTCTTGTGCCATTTTCACAAGCGCCTTGATATCAAATTGCCCGTCTGGCTGATGGCAAATCACACCACGCGGCGCGCCATGATCGCGGATGAATTGGGTTAATGCTCTGGTATCAATGCCATAAATACCCGGCAGTCCATGATGCGCAAGCCAGTCGATAAGCCCCTTATTATCACGCCAGTTTGACGCGGTTGTTATCGGATTCCTGACAATCATGCCAAGGCAGGACGGCACATCTGTTTCAATATCAACAGGGTTGGTGCCGATATTGCCAATATGAGGAAACGTAAAATTGATAATTTGTCCGGCATATGACGGGTCTGTCATAATTTCCTGATAGCCTGTCATAGAGGTATTAAAACACACCTCACCAACATTGGTTGTTGTTGCGCCGAATCCATATCCTTCAAAAACGGTGCCATCTTCAAGAACCAGAACGGCGGTTGGCGCAGCCGGAAAAGATGCTTTGGTGATTGGTTTGTCTGGATGAATTTGGCTGTCTGACATTACATCTATTACCTCTGGCCGTCATATCATTTATGAATCGATTATGCAGGGCAGTGACCTGCATCTTCTGCGGCGGCGCATGATGTCTGCCAAGACGCGACTTTCTATCAAGCGAAAACGCGCGCAAAATTGCCATGTGATACAGCGTAACACCGTGAAAGGTCAAGTGTTCAATCGCGTAAAAATATGATATTTTTCTTGTCGCCAATTGAATCATGGGCTAAAAGCCCTGCACATTTCATAATATGGCAAAATAATCGCGTTTAAGCGTTTTTATCCATATAGTATCGCCGGCGTGGTCACACGATCAGCCGCAGCATGAAGGAGGTCTTCCATGCGCACCGCGATTAGCAACGCACAAAAACAAGCATTAAAGGCCAAAGACAAAACAGCCTTATCAACCATTCGCCTGATCACCGCAGCACTCAAAGACAGAGATATTGCGGCCCGTTCCAAAGGTGTTGATGACGGGATCTCAGATGATGAAATCCTCTCCATGCTTCAGACAATGATCAAACAACGTGCCGAATCAGTCAAATTATATACAGAAGGCAATCGCCCTGAATTGGCAGCAGCAGAAAATGAAGAAATTCGCGTCATTCAGCAATTTTTGCCACAACAGCTTTCAGCAGAAGAGCTTGAAGCAGCTATCACCAAGGCCATCAGTGATTCTGGCGCAGAATCAGTCAAAGATATGGGCAAGGTTATGGGCGTTCTCAAAGCCAATTATGCAGGCCAAATTGATTTTGGCGCAGCAAGTGGTGAGGTCAAAAACCGCCTCATGCAAAAAGGCTAATCTTAATTTGGCAATGTTATAGCCAAGCTTTTACAAAATGAGATACAGTAGAAGGCGGCAATGCGGCACAAAATTTTGTGGCAGCCGCCTTTTATTGTACCGCTCTGCCACGCAAAGTAACGCCAACAAGGTGACGTGACAAAACAGATGGCTTTTACCCCCGATTTCATTGATGAAGTGCGCAGCCGCGTCAGTTTGTCATCTCTGATTGGCAAGCGGGTCAAGCTGATCAAAAAAGGAAGGCGCTATTCTGGCCTGTGCCCTTTTCACAATGAAAAAACACCATCTTTTTCTGTCAATGATGATGAAGGCTATTATCATTGTTTTGGCTGTGGTGCCGGCGGGGATGCCATTACCTATATGCGCGAAACCGAAGGGCTTGATTTTACCGAAGCTGTAAAACGTCTGGCAGAAATTGCAGGTGTTGCGATCCCTGACCAACGCCCGGCTGATCCTGTCAAAGTCAAAAGACGCCAGAATGTCCTGGATGCGCTTAGCGAAGCCACCTTATTTTACAAAGCACAAATGCACTCACCTGCCGCCGGCCCTGCCAGAACTTATCTTGATGAAAGAGGGCTTAGCGAGCAAACCAAATCTGATTTTCAGCTCGGCTATGCGCCTGCAAGCGGATTGCGCGCGCATATGAAGCAAAAAGGATTTGATGAGGCAACATTGCTTGATGCAGGCCTGTGCGGACAATCTGAGAAAGATAATGCGCTTTATGATTATTTTCGCAATCGCATTATCTATCCCATCAGCAATCGTCAGGGCGCTGTGATTGCCTTTGGCGCACGTGCCATGGGTGATGCCATGCCCAAATATCTCAATTCCAAAGAAGGGCCGACCTTTTCAAAAAAAGCTGTGCTATATGGGTGGAGTCAGGCGCGCGAACGTGTCAGGCGCGGCCTGCCTTTATTGGTTGTTGAAGGCTATATGGATGTGATCGCCGTGACAGCTGCCAATGTAGCAGGCGCCTTAGCGCCCCTTGGCACCGCCATGACAGAGCAACAAATCGCGCTGGTCTGGAAACTACATGATGAGCCTGTGTTATGTTTTGATGGTGATACCGCAGGTCAGAAAGCGGCTATGCGCGCTATTGAACGTATTTTGCCTGTGTTGGAGCCCGGCAAATCTGTGCGCATTGCTGTGATGCCTGCCGGCAAAGATCCTGATGATATTTTACATCATGAAGGCAGTGACGCATTCAAGGCCATCATCTCAAGCGCCGCAAGCCTTGCTGATGCGTTATGGGAGCGCACGTCACAAGCTTATCGCCTTGATGAGCCGACAAGCCGTGCTGCTTTTTTTCAGCAACTACGTGATTATGTCAGGACCATAGGCCATAACCAAACACGCCAGGCTTATGGAGATGAAATTGAACATCGCATTCAGCAAATGCGATCATCTCTTCGAGCAGGATCATTAACAGGCAGCCAGAGCGTTCAGCGCCGGATCACACGCCCGCAAACAGGTGCCAGGAACCGCCTTTTAGCTATGTTGGCAATCTTATTGTCTCATCCGCAGCGCATTGCTGATATTTATGAAGAATTGGCAATGGTGGATTTTGGGCGTAAAGCAGGTGATACACGCCTTGAATTATTAAAAAATGAGATGCTTGATAAACTATTACAGGATGCTGACCTTGACGCTGACGGGCTCTATAACCATTTAATAGGGATGGATTTCAGGCAGATATTGTCTGAAATCTTCAGTGATGATACAATAGCGCGTCTGGGAACACACCCCACACAGATGGATTCAAAAAAAGTCACAACGCTGCTGGATGAGTTACTGGCCCGCCTGCGGCGATAAAGTAGGAAACATGTTGCAAACATAAAAAAGGGCTAACCCCCTTTTGGTTTGTGGCTGATAGTGAAATGATGAAAGACAAAATTGATGG
The DNA here is from genome assembly GCA_049890215.1 of Puniceispirillaceae bacterium (SeqCode). GTDB lineage: Bacteria > Pseudomonadota > Alphaproteobacteria > Puniceispirillales > Puniceispirillaceae > UBA685. The sequence goes on from JBMHBX010000001.1 coordinate 17,300, forward strand.
CTCGTAAACCAAGCGCAAATGCGGCTGATATCAAAGACGCAAAAGGTGATGCCCCGATTCTTGATACCAACAATTCTGCGATCAAAACCCTTATCAAAAAGGGCAAAGAACGCGGCTTTGTAACACATGACGAATTAAACGCTGCCTTACCGCAAGAAGAACTGACCTCTGAGCAAATTGAAGATGTGATGTCTGCGCTCAGTGAAATGGGTGTGAATGTGGTTGATTCAGCTGATAGCGAAGATGCCGTTGCTGATGAAAATGACAGTGATACCCAATCATCTGGCAATCTGACAGATAGTGATGTGTCTGGTTCAGATGACCCGGTGCGTATGTATTTGCGCGAAATGGGCACAGTCGAGCTGTTGTCCAGAGAAGGTGAAATTGCTATTGCCAAGCGTATTGAGGCTGGCCGTGAAATGATGATTGGCGGCTTATATGAAAGCCCGCTCACAATCAGAGCTTTAATGGAATGGCGCAAACGTGTGGAAGATGGAGAAATGCCACTGCGCGATATCATTGATCTTGATACCACGCACCAACGCCTCAATGGCGCGCCTTTGGAAGATCAGAACGAATTGCGTCTTGACCCATCTGAAGATTTGGAATCACAAGAAGATGAATCTGAAGAAGAAGAAGAGCAAGACGAGACATCAGACGAAGAGGGCGATGAGAACGCCAATAATGATGACGATGATGATGATCTAGATGATTTGAATATGTCGCTCGCGGCCATGGAAGAGGCTGTCAGAGATGACGTATTTGCAAGCTTTCATGAGGTCGAAGCTGCCTTTAAGCACTTTGATAAGTTGCAACAAGCACACTTGAAAGCCATGAAAAAAGAGGTGCCATTTGATCCGAAAAGTGAAGCAGAGCGCCAAAAAGCCCGCATCACATTGGCTGAAAAAATGGAATCTGTTTATCTGAATGCTAACCGCCTTGAATCTCTGTCAGAACAATTATTTGATCTGTCTCGTCACATTACCTCTATCGAAGGCGGGATCTTGCGGCTTGCGACTGATTGCCGTGTGAATCGCAATCAATTTATAGAAGCATGGACAGGGCGCGAAAATGTCGCCAATTGGCCGGGTGATAAATTCAATAACGCTGCCTGGCGCAAATTGATGGAAAATCACGCTGATGAAATCAGTGACACGCAGGAAAAAATGGATTTGATGATCGCTGATATTGGCCTGTCAATTGGCGAATTCCGTGAAATTATCCAGACAGTCCAAAGAGGCCAGAGAGAAGCGGCACGTGCCAAAAAAGAAATGGTAGAAGCCAATTTGCGTCTGGTCATCTCTATTGCCAAAAAATACACCAATCGCGGCCTGCAATTCCTTGATCTGATTCAGGAAGGCAATATCGGCCTGATGAAAGCGGTTGATAAATTTGAATATCGCAGAGGGTATAAATTCTCAACCTACGCGACATGGTGGATTCGTCAGGCAATTACCCGCTCTATCGCTGATCAGGCACGCACAATCCGTATTCCTGTTCATATGATTGAGACAATCAATAAATTGGTCCGCACATCACGTCATATGCTACATGAAATTGGTCGTGAGCCGACCCCTGAAGAATTAGCAGAAAAGCTGTCTATGCCGCTGGATAAGGTGCGCAAGGTTCTCAAAATTGCCAAAGAGCCTATCTCACTTGAGACGCCAATTGGTGATGAAGAAGACAGCCAGCTTGGTGATTTCATCGAAGATAAAAATGCAATCCAACCACTTGATGCTGCTATCCAGTCAAATTTACGTGAAACCACAACCAGAGTATTGGCAAGTTTAACACCTCGTGAAGAGAGGGTCTTGCGTATGCGTTTCGGTATTGGTATGAACACAGACCACACGCTCGAAGAAGTGGGTCAGCAATTCTCTGTGACAAGAGAACGTATCAGACAGATTGAAGCCAAAGCCTTGCGCAAGCTGAAACATCCGTCACGATCACGCAAGCTGCGCAGCTTCCTTGAGCATTAACAGAATGTGACGGGCCTGTAGTTCAATTGGTTAGAACCCACGGCTCATAACCGTGTTGTTGCAGGTTCGAGTCCTGCCGGGCCCACCATATTCTTGTTATCAAAAAGGGCTTTCACCGCAATGGCGCAAAGCCCCTTTTTTATGATTAGCGAAGCTGGATTCAGCGTTTTATGAAGATGGCTTGACCAGCAAATCAGTTGCTCTTTTGATACGCCCCATCGCATCACGCAAAGCCTCTGTTGAGGTTGCATAGGAAATGCGGAAATGCGGCTCAAGGCCAAAAGCGGCCCCCTGAACAGCGGCAACACCGCCTTCTTCAAGCAGCCAGGTCACATAATCACCATCATTTTCAATGATTTTGCCATCAGGGCGTTTTGCCCCAATCAGGCCGGCACATGACGGATAGACATAAAAGGCGCCATCAGGGCGTGAACAATCAAGCCCGTCAATCTCGTTTAAGGCCTCAACCACCAAATTGCGGCGCTCTGCAAAATGCACAGCATTTGCCACCATAAAATCAAGTGGCCCGTTCAAGGCGGCAACCGCAGCATATTGCGCAATTGAATTCGGATTAGAAGTTGATTGAGACTGAATCTTTGCCATCGCCTTGATCAAAGGCTGTGGACCACAGGCATAGCCAATGCGCCACCCTGTCATGCAATAGGCTTTTGATACCCCATTTGTGGTTAATGTGCGGGCCTGCAAATCAGGTGCCACCTCTACCAGCGTTGAAAAGGTAAAATCATCATAGACAAGATGCTCATACATATCATCACACATCACCATGACATGTTCATGGCGGCGCAGTACATCTGCCAGAGCCGCTAATTCTGCTGCACTATAGCCGGCGCCTGTCGGGTTGGACGGGCTGTTCAAAATCAACCATTTTGTCTTCTGCGTAATCGCAGCATCAAGCGCTGCGGGCGTCAGCTTAAACCCGTCTTCTTGTGAACAGGTCACAGGCACAGGCACACCTTCAGCCAATAACACCATATCAGGATAAGATACCCAATAAGGCGCAGGGACAATCACTTCATCACCCGGGTTCACAGTTGCCATCAGCGCATTATATAAAATCTGCTTGCCGCCTGTACCAACAGTGACTTCGCCAACAGTTGTCTTGATATTATTTTCACGCAAAAACTTATCAACAATTGCCTGCTTTAATTCAGGGATACCATCGACCGCTGTATATTTTGTTTTGCCATTTGTCATGGCAATACGGGCTGCCTCTTTAATATGCTCAGGCGTATCAAAATCAGGCTCACCTGCCCCAAGGCCAATCACATCATGGCCTGCAGCCTTAAGCTCAGCTGCTTTGGTTGAAACAGCGATTGTGGGGGATGGTTTAATTCGTGACAATCTGTCAGCTAGCATGCTGAACTCCTTGCTCTGTCATTTTGAGAGTCATTCTTTGGTAATAATGGGGGCAAAAATACGCCGCAATCACATAGCTGTCCAACAAAAAGCGAAGTTTTTTTATCTGCCGCCATATGGTCAAAGAGGATGAATGCCACTAAGTTATCATCATGATGAATGAAGCCGCTAATGAAAATCCGGATAAATCGCTGGCGAACAGACAAGCAGAGCCTGCAAATTATGATTTGCAGACAAGCTTTCAGCCAAGCGGTGACCAGCCTGCCGCGATTGCAGAATTGCTTGAAGGTGTTGCCAATGATGAACGTGATCAAGTTCTCCTTGGTGTGACCGGCTCAGGCAAAACCTTTACCATTGCCCATGTCATCCGCGAATCCAAAAGACCTGCCCTTATTCTGGCGCCAAATAAGACATTGGCAGCCCAGCTTTACGGCGAGATGAAATCCTTATTTCCAAATAACTCTGTGGAATATTTCGTCTCTTATTATGATTATTATCAGCCAGAAGCCTATGTGCCCCGGTCTGATACTTATATTGAAAAAGAATCATCAATTAATGAGCAGATTGACCGTATGCGTCACTCAGCAACAAGAGCGCTTCTTGAACGTGATGATGTGATCATTGTTGCGTCTGTCTCTTGTATTTATGGCATTGGGTCTGTTGAAACTTATTCAACAATGACGTTTCGCATAAACAAAGAAGATGAAATTGAACGCCAGTCATTATTGCGCCGCTTAACAGAGTTACAATACAGACGAAATGATCTCAATTTTGTGCGCGGCACCTTTCGTGTAAGAGGCGATAATATCGAATTATTCCCTGCCCACTTTGAAGACAGAGCCTGGCGCATTTCCCTGTTTGGTGATGAGGTGGAGACAATCCATGAATTTGACCCTCTCACAGGAGAGAAAACCGCCAATTTAGAGCATATTACAATCTTTGCCAATTCGCACTATGTGACCCCGCGCCCGACCCTGCAACAAGCGGTAAAGCTGATAGGACAAGAGCTAAAGGTCACGTTGAATGACTTTCACGAAGCAGGCAAATTGCTTGAAGCACAGCGCCTTGAACAACGCACCAAATTTGACCTGGAAATGATAGAAGCCACAGGCAGCTGTAACGGGATTGAAAATTATTCACGCTATCTATCAGGGCGTAAACAAGGTGAGCCACCACCAACTTTATTTGAATATTTGCCAGAAAATGCGCTTTTGATCATTGATGAGAGCCATGTCACCGTGCCGCAAATCGGCGCGATGTATAAAGGTGACTTTGCGCGCAAAACCACGCTTTCCACTTATGGATTTCGTCTGCCATCCTGCCTTGATAACAGGCCGCTGAAATTCGAAGAATGGGAACAATTTCGCCCGCAAACCATTTTTGTGTCTGCCACCCCCGGCAATTGGGAGATGGAACAAACGCAAGGCAGTTTTGTTGAACAGATTGTCCGCCCCACCGGGCTGATTGACCCTGTATGCCTTATCAGGCCGACTGAAAGCCAGGTAGATGACATTATTGCAGAATCACGTCAGGCAGCGCTTGACGGGACACGTGTTCTTATCACAACGTTGACCAAAAAAATGGCGGAGGCGCTGACAGAATATATGCATGAGGCCGGAGTGAAGGTCCGCTATGTTCACTCAGATGTCGACACGCTTGAGCGAATTGAAATCCTGCGTGACCTGCGCCTTGGTGTTTTTGATGTTCTGATTGGCATTAATTTGCTTCGTGAGGGCATTGATATACCTGAATGCGCCTTGGTTGGGATTTTGGACGCTGACAAGGAAGGGTATTTGCGCTCAAAAACCTCTTTGATCCAGACCATTGGACGTGCGGCGCGTAATGTTGATGGCCGCGTTATTTTATATGCTGACAAGATGACAGAGTCTCTTACCTATGCTCTGGATGAGACCAAAAGACGGCGTGAAAAACAACAAGCCTGGAACAAGGCAAATGGCATTACCCCTGAATCAGTGAAAAAAGACATTGCTGATATTTTGGAATCTGTCTATGAGCGCGCTGATCATGTGAATGTGCGCACAGGCGTCAAAAACGCCAATTTACAAGGCAAAGACCTTAAGACCATCATGGCAGAGATTGAACAACAAATGCGCGATGCCGCTGCCAATCTGGAATTTGAAGAAGCTGCCCGTCTCAGAGATGAATTGCGCCGTCTCGAAGCCAAAGATCTGGGCCTTGATGCCCCTGGCATGCCGCCTGCAAAACCAGCGCGCCGCTCTGCCGAGATAGACTCTCCCATTCAGCCACCCTCAGGCAGACGCCCCTCACGGCGTTAAGATGATGATTTGCGGCTGCGTTGAGAGACAAGCCATAAGCCAGGCAAAATCAGCCCCCCGCCTATTATGTGAAACAGTGCAAGTTCCTCACCCAATAGCAACATTGCAAGGCCGGCTGCATAAATAGGGGATAAATATAAAGTGGCGCCGGCAATGGTCGTGCCCAATTGTGAGACAATAAACCCATAGCTAAGATAGGCTCCCAAAGACGCCACAAAAACCAGAATACATAGCGCGCCAATGATGACCAATGTAATTTCAGGCAACGGCCCCCTTATCATCACCTCAGCTATCACAAAAGGCGCGTGCCACAAAGCGCCGCCCAGAGCCATCGCACCAAAGCGCTGAATCTGAGTCAAAGAAGTCGCACTATATTTCAGCCCCAAAGAATAAATCGCAAAGCTCATTGTGGCCATCACAATCAGCATATCACCCTGATTTAACGACAGGCTAAGCAGACGGCTTATATCAGCTTGTGTGATGATGATGACAACCCCGCATAATCCCATCGCCAGACCAAACATCTGCCGCTTATTAAGCCGTTCTCCAAAACGCACAAAAGCCAAAAGCGCTATCAGTAACGGGGCCGCGCTGTAAATCAGCCCAATATTCATCGCTGTGGTATAATCACCTGCCAGATAGACAGGCCCGCCACAAAGCCCCATACCAAGGGCCGCAAGCCCCAAAATACCGCGCCACTCTTTTTTGATTTGTGCCACAGCAAGCCTCCTCATAAAACCAAGAAGAGCACAAATAAGAAGGCCCACAAAAAACCATCTGCCAAGTGCCATCGCCATTGGCGGAAATACACCTGACATGCCGCGGGCAAGCAACATGTTTGACGCAAAAAACGCAGGACAGATAAGCACAAATGCCCAGGCAATTTTATCTTTTACTGACTGAGTCATTGAGACCATTGTCACACCAATATTATGCAAAAAGGGAAATAAATGCGTTTTCTTAAAATGAGGCGCCTTTTTGGATCTTGCCTTTCGGCAAACGGCACCCCACATATTGCATAACTATATCTTTACGGCGATCTCAGGCAAGGATTTAATCGTGCTCTCACCCGCAGAATTACTTATGAACTGGCTACCAGATGGGGTGGTACAGTCAAGCATGCTCATCATAGCAGGGATCTTTTTTCTTGGCATTGGTGGCACCCTGATTGTCCCTGCCACCACCGCCCTTGGCAAAGTCTTCAAAGTATCACCTGTGCTGATTGCCATCCTAGTCATCGCAGGCGGCACTTCGGCCCCTGAATTAGTGGTATCTGTGCAGGCAGCCTTTGTTGGGTCACCTGATATCGCTATTGGCAATGTGATAGGCTCAAATATGGCCAACATGCTTCTTGTCACTGCCCTGGCCGGATTGATGACTGCCTTTCCTCTTCACTTCGCGTCTCATCAGGCCAATAGCGATGATGCCAATAAAGCAAAGCAAGATCTTTTGGTGATGGTGGTTCTGACAATCATTATATCACTTAGCCTGATGCTTCTTGCAGGCATACCTGCGATTATCTCCCTTAGTCTGTTGCTGATAACAGGGTACTACATCTATCGTCTCATCAGCCGCGACTCAGATGAACAAGACATCATAGACGAGGGACAAACCCCTGCCTTATGGCCTGCCATTGGCAAGGTGGTTGGTGCGCTGCTCGCCCTGCTTGCCGGCGCTGATATGATTGTCTCCGGCGGCGTTCTCATCGCCACAGATCTGGGTTTGTCACAATCTGCCATAGGCCTTTCCATTGTCGCGGTTGGCACATCCTTACCAGAAATTGTGGCAGTCATTGCCAGCGCGTTTCACAAACGAAGTGATCTTGCTCTTGGCAATATTATTGGGTCAAACATTTTTAATCTTGGCATCATCTTAGGGCTAACCGGCCTGATTGCCCCCCTTCCCAAAAGCGCTGATATCACAAGTTTGACGATTGGTTGTTTTGCCCTCACAACACTGATTTTCACAGCTCTGATTCTCTTAAAGATCACACTCAAAAGACCAATAGCCTTTGTTTTTGTTGGCTTTTATTTTGCCTTCCTCAACCTGCAAATCTGAGAACTACAACCAAAAGTTTTGCACATGTTGCCGCTCTTTGCCTTATTTCAGCTTTTTAAGCAAAAAATAACATAACCAAGTGACCATTTTTTCTCTTGCAATTGCCTAACTATATGATTTTATTGAATTTATAAAATTTGCCTATTTTTTGGGCAAAATGCGCAGATACGCTGAAAACACTCAATTTTTGCCCTGATCAGAGAAGTTTTCAACAAAGTTATCCACAGGAAACGGGGATAAGTTTTCACAAGATATTGCCTGTCGATTCGACTCCTGATTCGCCTCATGTTTCGCCCATTCGCATGAAAGAGAGCAGGGCCAGCAAGCCCCTCTTTTCAGATAGGATAAAAACCTGTGCTCTTTGCTCAAAAAAACAAATGCGCTGTCTTGGATTCAAGGTCGCCATTCGCTATGATTTAATGCACAGTTTTTGCCGGAACCATCACCATATCATGACCAACACCACGCCAACACAATCTGAAACAGAGCCGCCTGAGGCTGATTTTGGACGTGGCCTTGCTTATCTGAAAAGTCAGCTCAAGACCCTGCCTGCCAAAGCAGGTGTTTATCGCATGCTCGATAAACAAGGAGATGCCCTTTATGTTGGCAAGGCGCGTGATTTATCAAAACGTGTGCCAAGCTATACCAGAGCCAACAATTTGAATGGCAGGCTTATGCGCATGGTCGCAGAGACAGCGCATCTTGAGATTATTGTTACCGCAACAGAAGTCGAAGCCTTACTTCTAGAATCAAATCTGATTAAGCAATTGCGGCCAAGATATAATATCCTGCTACGCGATGATAAAAGCTTTGCGCATATCCTGCTCACCTCTGATCATGAATTTGGCAGGCTTGTAAAACATCGCGGTCCGCAGTCAAAAAAAGGAGATTATTTTGGTCCCTTTGCCTCTGCAGGTGCGGTGAATCGCACCATCACTTCTATGACCAGAGCCTTTATGCTGCGCACCTGTTCTGACAGTGATTTTGCCACCAGAAGCCGGCCCTGCCTGCAATATCAGATCAAAAGATGCACTGCCCCTTGTGCCAGTCTTGTCACGCCTGAGGCCTATCAGGATCAGCTTGACCAGGCGCGCCGTTTTTTATCCGGCAAAACAGATGAAGTGCAAAAAACCTATGCTGCGCAAATGCATGAAGCTGCTGAGGCGCTTGAATTTGAAACAGCCGCCCTATGGCGTAATCGGATCAGGGCCCTGACAGCGATACAAGCAAGTCAGGACATTCATATTGACGGTATCAAAGATGCAGATGTAATAGCGATCGCCAAAGAAGGCGGGCAGGTTTGCGTTCAGGTCTTCTTTATCCGAAATGGCACAAATTACGGCAATAAAGCCTATTTCCCGGCCCATGTCGCAGATGCCGGCAAATCAGAAATCCTCTCAGCCTTTATCGGCCAGTTTTATGATGATAAAGTACCGGCGCCTTTCATCCTCGTCTCTGATTTACCTGACAATGCCCCCTTACTTGCTGAGGCCTTGTCATCACAAGCCGGAAAAGCCATAAGCTTATCACGCCCAAGCAGAGGCAGCAGGCGTAAAATGATGGATATGGCAGTGCGCAATGCAGATGAAGCATTGGCACGCAAATTATCTGAAAAAGCAAGCCAGCACCGTCTTCTGGCAGCCATTGGTGACGAATTTGACATGGATCAGCCGCCAGAGCGTGTTGAAATTTATGACAATTCTCATATACAGGGCACCAACGCTGTTGGCGCGATGGTATGTGCAGGCCCGGATGGTTTTATCAAATCAGCTTATCGTAAATTCAATATGCGCAGCACCGGCAAATATGCTGTGAGTGATGGTGATGATTTCACAATGATGCGCCAGATGATATTTCGGCGCTTTGAACGTGCTTTGCGCGAAGATCCAGAGCGCACATCTCAAAATTGGCCAGACCTTCTCTTGATTGATGGCGGGCGCGGACAGCTTAATGCCGTGCTAGAGGTCATGCGTGAACTTGATCTGGATGATATCATGGTTGTCGGCGTCTCAAAGGGCCCTGACAGAAATGCAGGACGTGAACAATTCCACATTGATGGCAAAGAGGCCTTTACCTTGCCGCAAGACAGCCCTGCCATGCATTTTTTGCAACGCTTGCGTGACGAATCACATCGTTTTGCGATTGGCGCTCACAGATTACGGCGCACCAAATCATCTCTGAAAAGCCCGCTTGACGATATTGAAGGGGTTGGCCCAAAACGCAAAAAAGCCTTACTTGCTCATTTCGGCTCTGCACGCTCTGTCTCACGCGCGGCCATTGCAGACCTCAAGGCAGTTGACGGCATATCAGAGGCAACAGCCAGCGACATTTATCATTACTTTCACTCTCAGGGCGGCAAAGGGTAGACAGTCTGGCTGGGGCAGATTAAAACATAAAATACTGTGCCCGTTTTGACGTTGCAGACCAAAGGACCTTGCATGTACCGCCAAATCCCAAATTATCTGACCATCATGCGCTTGGTTGCCGCTCCTCTGGTTGCGATGATTTTGCTGTTGAGCACAAGCCCTTTTTGGGCACTTGTGGCACTGATTATCTATGCACTTGCTTCTGCGACAGACTGGCTTGACGGCTATCTGGCACGCCGGTGGCAAAGCGTCAGCAGCTTTGGCAGGATGCTGGACCCCATCGCTGACAAGCTTATGGTTGTGATTATGCTCACAACGCTGATGGGCACAAACCTTGCCAGCCTGTGGCTTGCGATACCATCACTTATCATTGTGACAAGAGAAATTATGGTCTCTGGTTTGCGTGAATTTATGGCAAAACAGGATTTTATTGTACATGTCACTCTGTCAGCGAAGCTGAAGACGACCGTGCAATTGATCGCAATTGGTTTTTTGATTGGCCAGTTTTTATTTGCAGAAGGCAGCCTGTATCATCAGCTCGTCTCATGGATTGGCATGGGCGGCTTGTGGCTTGCGGCCTATCTGACAGCGCAAACAGGTATTGCCTATTTCAGCGCTGCGATCGCCCATATTAAAAGCCAGTCATAACGCCGGACGGACATCTCTTACCCTTAGCGATTATAGACCAAATCTTCATAGGCCTGAATAAGTGACAATGTCACATTGCCAGGCGTGAACTGATAATCACCAATCTGAGAGACTGGTGTGACTTCTGCTGCGGTTCCGGTCAGAAAACACTCACGCGCATTTGCCATATCCTCTGGCATAATATGGCGCTCAACCACCTCAAGGCCTTCTTGTTTCGCAAGATCAATCACTGTGCGTCTTGTGATACCATTCAAAAAACAATCAGCAAGCGGCGTGTGAATTTTACCGTCATCCATCAAAAAGAACACATTTGCACCTGTGGCTTCAGCGACATAGCCGCGATAATCAAGCATCAGCGCATCTGTAAATCCTTTGCGCTCTGCGGCATGTTTTGACAAGGTACAGATCATATAAAGCCCTGCTGCTTTGGCATGAACCGGCGCTGATTCAGGTGACGGGCGCTTCCAGTCAGCGATATCAAGGGTAATGCCTTTCATCTTTGTTTCAGGATCAAAATAGCTTGGCCATTGCCAGGCCGCGACCGCGACATGTGTTTTGGTTTGCTGTGCTGAAATGGCCATCATCTCAGAGCCGCGCCAACAAAAAGCACGCACATATCCATCGACAATATCATTGGCTGCCAGAACCTGATATTTGATCTCTTCCATCTCATCATCTGAATAAGGGATATCAAAATCTAACAGGCGGCAGGATGCGCGAAGACGCTCTGTATGCTCACGTGATTTGAAAATCGTGCCGCCATAAGAACGCTCACCTTCGAACACGGTGCTGGCATAATGCAAACCATGCGTTAATGAATGCGTTTTGGCATCACGCCACGCTACCATCTCGCCATTCAGCCAGATTACCCCGTCTCTATCATCAAATGGTATAATGGACATAGCAGATGTTCCCTATCAGAAGAAAAGAAATAAAACTCTTTATCATGACTAACAGTATTGTTAATATGGGTCAACATGACTGACATAAAACCATTAAATAAAGCTCTGTTTTTAACAGAGGCTGAATTGCGCCGGGGAATCGAACTTATCTTCTTTGCCTATCGTGATTTCACAGGTGAGGCAGATGCCTTGCTTGAGCAATATGGCCTTGGCCGTGCGCATCACCGCGCCTTATATTTCATTGGCCGTCATCCTGATATGACAGTCTCTTCTTTGCTTGATATTTTGAACATCACCAAACAAAGCCTGTCGCGTGTCTTATCGCAACTTATTGATGAAGGTTATGTTGAACAACGCGCCGGAGAAAATGACAGGCGTCAAAGATTATTGCGTCTGACGGCAAAAGGCCGCACACTTGAACAAGATGTGCATAAGGTACAGGCGAAAAGATTTGCCAAAGCTTATACACAATGTGGTGCCGGCGCTGTTGATGGGTTTCAGCGGGTCTTAAGCCATCTGTTAAACAGCGACACCACAACTGGTCTTGATAGAAAATAGGTACTATTCAGCCATCAGAGGCAATAGTGGGTAAATGGAAGAACAAGCGCATATATTGGTAATTGATGATGATGATCGCTTGCGTGAATTATTGCGGCGGTTCTTGTCTGAAAGCGGCTTTCGGGTCACAGATGCCGCAAGCGCTGCACAGGCAGGCCATTTGTTACAAAGCCTTGCTTTTGATTTGCTTATCATTGATGTGATGATGCCAGGCCAGGATGGTGTGTCTTTTTTATCAGAGATTCGCCAAACAAATAACGTGCCTGCTTTATTTTTGACCGCGCTTGCTGAGACTGAAAACAGAATTGACGGGCTTGAAGCAGGCGCTGATGATTATCTCGCAAAGCCATTTGAGCCAAGAGAGCTGATATTGCGCATAAAACGCATATTGTCACGCCAGCCACAAAAACCCAATGATAAGACCATCAGCTTTGGCGCCTTTATATTCGAAATTGATACAGGCCGTTTACTTGATTCGGGTGCGCCGTTGCATATCACCACAGCAGAACGTGATTTGCTTGCCGCCTTTGCCAAAGCGCCGAATGAAACCCTGTCACGCGAAGATTTGCATGAACAGCTTGAAGGGCGCATGGAAGGCAGATCAATTGATGTTGCCATTGCGCGATTGCGCCGCAAGTTGGAAGATGATCCCAAAAAGCCAGTTTATCTTTTGACCATCAGAGGTGCAGGATGGGCTTTGCGCACCGGCCCCCTTTCAGGCGGAGGGATATCATGAGGCTGCGGACCTATTTGCCGAAAACGCTCTTTGGACGCATGTTGGCCATCATTCTTGTGCCTATGATTCTGGTGCAGGTTATCACCGTATTTGTATTCTATGAACGCCACTGGAATACAGTGACACGCTATATGGCAAGCTCTCTTGCCTCTGAGATCAGTCTTCTTGTCGATGAAATTGGCGCCACGCCGGATGAAGCCTCACTTGAAGATGGTCTTTATAAAGCAGCCCATTATTTCAATTTCAATCTCACCTATGAGCCACAGGCGATTTTGACAATACCGCCAAAGCTGCACAGCCCCTCTTTTGCCGAGGATATTTTCACCAAATCTCTTGATGCGCGCCTGACCTATCCCTGGGCAGTTGATTTGATCTCCCATGAAGATTTGATATTTGTTGATGTTCAGCTTGGTGATGGTGTCTTGCATGTCGCCGCAGGGCGCAAGCGCCTGTTCAGCTCTACAAGCTGGACCTTTTTGGGATGGACCATTTCCACCTCTATTCTGCTCTTTTTGATTGCCCTTATTTTTCTGCGTGGTCAGGTGCGCCCTATCCACAGGCTCACAAATGCCGCACGCCAATTGGGCCTTGGCAGAGAGGTTGAAAATTTCAATCTCGAAGGCGCCAAAGAAATTCGCCTTGCCGGCAGAGCCTTTCAGGCAATGCGTCATCGTATTGACCGCCAGATGAAAGAGCGCACATCAATGCTGGCAGGTGTCAGCCATGACCTGCGCACCCCCTTAACACGTATGCGCCTAAACACAGCCCTCGCCTCACCCTCATCTGATATCGAAGCGATTGATCAGGATATTGAAGAGATGGAACAAATGATAGAAGGCTATTTATCATTTGCCAGAGGCGAAGGGACAGAAAAAGCAAGTGAAGTCCGCTTTGATAAAATTGTCCGCCAGATCGTTGAACGCCATAGCAACGCACAGCCGGGGCGTTTGCGACTAATTGCACCGGCAGGCACGTTTCCAATTATTGAAATGCGTGTGCAGGCCATGCGCCGTGCCATTGATAATCTTGTTGGCAATGCACTGCGCTATGCCAATAGCGCTGAAATACGCCTCAAAATTATCGAAGATGAGGTGGTTTTATTTATTGATGATGATGGTCCTGGCATTGCCCCTGACCAATATCACGAAGCAATCAAACCTTTTATCAGGCTTGAATCATCCAGAAACAAACAAACAGGCGGCACAGGCCTTGGCTTATCTATTGCCTCTGATGTTATTTTATCTCATGGCGGCGAGCTAAGCTTGCATGACTCACCACTTGGCGGCTTGCGTGTGATGGTAAAATTACCAATCTAGATTTGCGACAATCTAATAAAGCCGCCCACCAATTGGCACATCTTTATCTGGCATAATCAACACGACCTCACCCGCATCATCCGGCACACCAAGCGTGAGGACCTCTGACATAAAGGGGCCGATTTGCCGTGGTGGAAAATTAACCACTGCCAACACTTTGCGGCCCACAAGATCAGTGATTGTATAATGATGCGTTATCTGAGCAGATGATTTTTTGACGCCAATCTTATCACCAAAATCAATTTGTAATTTGAAAGCTGGTTTGCGTGCCTCCGGAAATGGCTCTGCTGCGATAATCACACCAACGCGCACATCCACTTTCATAAAATCATCAAAAGAAATCATGTCACTCATTATCGTTACCCATCATGACCACTTGCAACATCTTCTTTTGATAAGACCCGCAGGCTGATGGCCCATTCACATGCCTGCTTCAAAGCCTTATCAAGCGCTTTCATCGTCAGCCCCAAATCAGGCGTCTCATCAGCTATCCAGACAGATCTGATACGAAGCAACAGGCTGCAAATACCAATAATACGCGCTTGCTTGACAGGCCCGCTTGTCTCATCACCTGCCAGGAACAATAATTTGCCAACCATATGGCTTAGCTGATGAAAACAATGCCCTGCCAGAACCGGGTTTCGTGTTGCCTCTTCATGCAAAGCCTGAAACTGCGCACGATAAGGCGCAAGCATCTCAAATCGCATCATCAGACCTTCCAGAATCTTATCATAAACCGAAGCAGAAGGATCATCTGCAAAATCATCTGCTGAAATCAAAAGCGCTTTACTGTCAAGCTCATCAATTTTTATCAAAACCAAATGGGCAACATCACCGCCATGCACAACAGCCTCGGTATGCGATAATCCGCATTTATCAGCCACAGCCTCCATAGTGATATCTTTGAAGCTGCCTTCTCCAAGCAACTCCCAACAGCCATCCGCTAATTGAGATTTCATCAATGTGCCTCATCTTTATCAACGCTTCATTCTGTCCATGATATAGCGCGAAAGGGCCATGGCACAAGCAAGCAATCATGGTTTGGCCTTATTTGCCAAGCTCCCGTGAGCGCTTATGCGCTGCTGACATAGCTTCCCTCATCAGCTCAGACAACCTGTCATCTGTCATAAGCACATCCAGCGCCGCTGCGGTTGTCCCCCCTTTTGAGGTCACATTCTCACGAAGCACATCTGCTGATTCATGACTATCTGCCAGAAGGCTGCTTGCCCCATATAATGTTTGAATTGCAAGTTGGCGCGATAAATCCTCTGACAAGCCAAGTGATTCGCCTGCCTTCATCATCGCTTCTGCCATCAAGAACACATAAGCAGGCCCAGAACCAGACAAAGCTGTCACCGCATCAAGCGCCTCTTCATCGGCAAGCCTTACAACAGCCCCGCAAGCTGACAACAAAGCTTCGGCCAAATCAATATCATCCGGCCCTGCCACCTCATTGCCAATAATCGCTGTGATCCCTTTACCAATGGCAGCCGGTGTATTTGGCATTGTGCGGATAAGGCGCGGCGTCTTTGTGGCGCCAATCATATCCTCTAATTTTGCCAAAGACAGCCCTGCTGCAATCGATATAAAACAACAAGACGACAGATCATGCCTTTGCGCCTGCGAAAGCGCCTCTGCCATAATCTGCGGTTTTACCGATAATAACATCACATCAGGCGATACAGCGCCTTCCTGCAAAGCCTGCCCCAATGTCTCATACTGACAAATCTGTCCTGCCTCATAGGCGCTTGTGATTTGCCCTTCATCAAAAAACGGATCAATGATGGTAAAGCGATATGTCTGCCCAAGGCCGCCTGCAAGCCACCCGTTCAGCAATGCGCTGCCCATTTTACCACAACCAAGGATGAAAAACGATTGTGCCATGGCCTATCTCCTGCTGCCGGCCTCTTATGGACGCCTTTTGCCTACGCCTCGCCCTGATGGGCAATCAAAGTCAGCTTGATCGCATCAATAGGAGTCATTTCCCCCATCGCCACCTGATATAACACAGGATAAGCAAGCTCACTTTCGCCCAATATAATATCGACCAGATCTTCTATCTGCTCAGGTGTCGCCCCGCCTGCGCCTCTCAAAGGAAGGGTATGACGAAGGCACAGTCTGTCATCATCACTGTCATAGACAAAATGCCCCATCCATAATTCCTGATTAAGAGCAGCCGTGACCTGCAACAAAGCCTCACGGCAATCGGTGGCATGAGGTAAATCCATATGACAAACCACAACCAGAGCCTCAGCGTCATCTTGCCAGGTCACAGATAATTGATAATGAGACCATTCACCAGGCACATCTGCCAAAATCGCATTGCGTGCCGACTGGCGCAAATACCAGTCATGACGTGCCACAAATTGAGAGACAAGCTCTATTGGATGTTGCACGGATGACAGTGAAGTTGGTCGGTCTGCCATAATCAAATCCCATCGCTAGGTGAGCGTTTACCAAAAGCAGACAAGCTGACACACAGCCTGCCTCTCATAGGAAAATGCCATTGGTTAGCAGATCATTGCAACACAATATTTAGTAGGTGCTTGTGGATAACCACACTACAAAATGTGGTTTTTGCCAGTTTTATGATGATTCGCACCATCTGAAATTTTGATTATTTTTTTGGTTTTGGTGCCTTTTTTGACGCAGGCCCTGCCTGTTTTTTGGTCTTGGGCGCCTTTTGTTGTGATTCAAGCTCTGCGATTCTGTCGGCAAGGGCGGCAATGCGCGCTTGTGCTGCGTCAAAATCTTCTCTTGTGACCAGACCTCTGTTGGCAAGAATTTTTTCAATCTGACTTTGGATAATCATATCCAATTCGCCTTTTACATCTCCAAAAGCAGAGGCAGCACCGCTTGCCACTTGCGCGAAATCTGACAATAGTGATGGTCGTCTCATCATAAAGCTCCTTATGCTGTCCATGTGGCTTTTGCTACACCCATATTTGTGACATAAGCTTTCTTGAAGGCAAGGGCAATGGTCCTGCTCTGGTTTTTGCGCTATCATAGGTGAGAATCGACACTTTCAGACCTTCATGATGACTAAAGCTTTACGCCCATGACAGATCCTACACTTGCCGCACAATGGTTTACGTTCCCGCAGATTGATCCCATTGCCATATCTTTGGGCCCTCTGGCCATCAGATGGTATGCGCTTGCTTATATGGCAGGGCTGATTGGTGGCTGGCAGATTTTGCGCCATATGGCACGAAAAGAGGCGATTCCTGTCTCACCACTTCAAATAGACAGTTTGCTGAATTGGGTCTTATTTGGCGTCATTCTTGGCGGGCGGCTTGGTTATGTCCTGTTTTACAAGCCTGCTACCTATGCAGCAGATCCCTTATCTGCCTTAAGGCTATGGGAGGGCGGCATGTCATTTCACGGCGGATTTTTAGGCGTGTGTGTTGCGATATATTTATTTTCCCGTCGTCATAAAGTCCCCCTTATGGCCCTGTCAGATGCGATCGCCCTTGTGGCACCTCTTGGCCTGTTTTTTGGCAGGCTTGCTAATTTTATCAATGGTGAGCTTTATGGCCGCATTACTAACCATCCTGTTGGCATGGTCTTTCCTGCCGGCGGCCCGTCTCCCCGCCATCCCTCACAACTCTACGAAGCCGCTCTGGAAGGCCTGTTGCTTGGCGTTGTGATGATCATAATCTGGCGCCTTGGATGGCAGCGCCGCATGCATGGGATCATGGTTGCCCTGTTCTTGTGCGGCTATGGGATAGCACGATTTGTGGTTGAATTTGCAAGAGAGCCAGACAGCCATATCGGGCTTTATCAGTTTTTATCCCTGTCTCATGGCCAGCTATTGAGCCTTCCTATGATCATCATTGGACTGGCACTGGGCTATCAGCTTATCAAGACACAAAAAGCCAACAGATGAGCATAGTGACATGACCATTTTAGCGGATCTTCTGCACCAACAAATTGCCTCATCCGGCCCGATATCTGTGTCAGCCTATATGCGGCGATGCCTGATGGACCCGGATCATGGCTATTATACAACATCACCTGTCTTTGGCGCAGAAGGTGATTTTATCACCGCCCCTGAAATCTCTCAGCTATTTGGGGAAATGCTCGCCGCTTTTCAGGCCCATATCCATCAGCTTTTTGGCGCACCAGAGGATTGTATTCTGCTAGAGGCAGGTGCCGGGCGCGGCACCTTGCTACATGATATGCACCGCGCCTATCGTCAAATTGCACCAACACTTTACCAAGCGCCCTGTTATCTTCTGGAACAAAGCCCGGCAATGCAGGCTCTGCAATCACAGGCGCTTGCGCCCAAAACACCTCAGTTCCTTCACACATGTGATGACTTGCCTCACAAACCGCTTTTTGCTGTGGCAAATGAATTTTTTGATGCTCTTGGTGTGGACCAAATCATCTATCATAAAGGCCAGTGGCATGACAGGCTGATTACAAGCAAACAGGGCCAGTTTCAGTTTCATATAGGCCCCGCAGCACAAGATCTATCCTCCTTTACGCCCTTGCCCGCTCAGCCCTCTGAAGGTGACATCCTTGAAACCTCCCCGGACGGGCGGCAAATGATGGCGAGATTGGCAAAACACATTGCCCATTTTGGCGGCGCCTTATTGATCATTGATTATGGCAAAACAGATAACATCGGCGATAGCCTGCAAGCTGTCAGGCACCATAAGCCAACTGATATTTTATCCTATCAGGGCGAGGCTGATATCACCCATTGGGTAGATTTTGGCGCCTTAGCACGCATTGCCTCAGAGAACCAGGCGCGGCTAATCGGCCCTGTTGCCCAGGGGCGTTTTCTGACTGACCTTGGCATAGCAAGCCGCGCAGAGGCTTTGCGCAAACAAGATGACCCGGATGGCGACAGGGCATTGCTTGCTGCAATTGACAG
Organism: Puniceispirillaceae bacterium (SeqCode); assembly: GCA_049890215.1. Taxonomy (GTDB): domain Bacteria; phylum Pseudomonadota; class Alphaproteobacteria; order Puniceispirillales; family Puniceispirillaceae; genus UBA685. Next base: position 36,416 of record JBMHBX010000001.1, read on the forward strand.
GCTTGTCAGCCCGGCACAAATGGGCCACGCTTTCAAAGTCAGTGTTCTGGTGCCGCAAGGTGATGGCACCCCCCCTGGATTTACAAGCCTGCAAAAACCATCGTCAGATAAACGCGAACTAAATGAAAGGCAAAATATGAGATGACAAGCAAAGCGCCCTTTTCCATTTTGCCTCTCAAAGCGCCTTCTCACATAGATTATGGATTTTTTGGCCGCCGTGGGGGCGTCTCAACCGGCCTTTATGACAGTCTGAATTGCGGCATGGGCTCATCTGATGATAAGGGCCTTGTGATGGAAAACAGAGCCATTGCCGCCTCATCTTTGGACCTGTCTTGTGATAAAATAGCCTCTGTCTTTCAAATTCATAGCGCTGAGGTTGTGACCATCACCTCTGCTGATCAGATCAATCACAGGCCGCGCGCTGATGGTCTTGTTACAAATATCCCGGATATAGGGCTCAGCATTCTGACAGCAGATTGCGCACCGATATTGCTGATGGACAAAAGCTCATCTGTTATAGGCGCCTGCCATGCCGGCTGGCGCGGGGCGGCGCTTGGCATCATCCAGAATACGGTAAAGGCGATGGTCTCAATCGGCGCTCATTTACCATCTATTACCGCCATCATAGGCCCGACAATTGCACATGCCTCTTATCAGGTTGGCGCTGACATGCGGGCAGAATGTCTGTCCCACGCCCCGCAGGCAAAGCGCTTTTTTACAAAAGATGATCAAAACGCCTCTCCTGACAGCGCCTTATCTGATAAATATTTATTTGATTTACCTGCTTTTGCAGGCGCAATTCTGGCTGATATGGGCGTTGGCAATTATTATGATATGGCGCATGATACCTACAGCGAATCAGAGGCCTATTTCTCGCACAGACGCGCCACTCATAAGGGCAAATCAGATACAGGTCGCCAAATCGCACTTATCTCAAGCAGACCATTTTCAAAAGGATAGAATCATGCCGCATTTGGTACTTTTCGTAGGGCTTTGTTTTCTGGGCCTGCTTGCGTCTTGCTTCATTTAGACAAGAAATTTTATCTGAAATGGCGCAAAAAACTTGCCCCGGCGGGCCTAGATTGTTATCCCACAACTATTCCATATGTTTGTCGCAAATATTGAGTTAGGCACATGAAGATTCTTTCTTGCAATTCCAATCGCCCTCTTGCAGAGGCGATAGCCGCCTATCTGAATATCCCGGTCACCAAGGCAGATGTCAGGCGTTTTGCTGATAACGAAATCTTTGTGGAAATTCATGAAAATGTCCGCGGCGAAGATGTCTTTGTGGTTCAGTCCACATCTTTTCCTGCCAATGATAATGTGATGGAGTTACTGGTAACACTTGATGCGTTGCGCCGGGGCTCAGCGCGCCGCATTACCGCTGTTTTGCCCTATTATGGCTATGCCCGACAGGACCGCAAATCTGGTCCTCGCACACCGATATCAGCAAAGCTGTTAGCGAATCTTATCACCACCGCAGGCGCTGATCGTGTTCTGACAATTGACCTTCACGCAGGCCAGATTCAGGGGTTCTTTGATATCCCGACTGACAATCTTTTTGCAGCGCCTGTATTCCGTGATGATATCGCAGCAAAATATCAGGAAAAGCTGATGATTGTATCACCTGATGTTGGCGGGGTTGTGCGTGCCCGCTCTCTTGCCAACCGGCTGAATGCTGATCTGTCTATCATTGACAAAAGACGCCCTGAAGCCGGCGTATCTGAGGTGATGAATATCATTGGTGATGTGAATGATCGTCACTGTATCATGGTTGATGACATTGTTGATTCAGGCGGCACCTTATGTAACGCAGCCAAAGCCCTGATGGATGCAGGCGCTCTGTCAGTTGATGCTTATGTCACACATGGCGTCCTCTCAGGCGGGGCCGTCAGCCGTATTGTCGGAAGCCCGCTTGATTCTCTGGTCATCACAGATTCTATCGAAGCAACAGAGGCCGTAAAAGTGGCAGGAAATATCCGCCAGGTATCTATTGCGCCTTTGCTTGGTGAAGCGATTTTGCGGGTGAATCAGGAACGCTCTGTCTCAAGCCTCTTTGCCTGACAAGCTGAACTGTCATAGGGCAGCCATATGACGTCTTTGGGCTTTGCTTTTGCAAGGCCCTTTTTTCTTGTGTTATGCCCTGAAAACCGCTAGATACACACCACCTGTGCACCCCTGGAGGCACAGGTGACAAGACATTTAGGAGAAATGAATATGTCAGACATTACAGTTATTAGCGCAACACAGCGCGATAGGGTCGGTAAGGGGTCCGCCCGTGCGGCACGCCGCGCAGGGATGGTTCCTGCCGTTATTTATGGCAATAAGCAAGCAGCTCTCGGCATTGAGCTAGAAGCACGCGTTATTCGCAAAATCATCCATGAGCCAGGCATTTTCAGCCGCTTGTTGAAGGTTTCTGTCGGCGGGGAAGAGATCACAGTGATCACACGTGATATTCAATTCCATCCTGTCTCAGATGAAGCACTTCATTTTGATTTTCTTCGTGTCAGCGAATCATCAACAATCGCTGTTGCGATCGCTGTTGAATTTATCAATGAAGATAAATGCCCGGGCCTTCGTATTGGCGGCACATTGAATGTTGTGCGACATGAAGTTGAATTAAATTGTCCTGCCAATAACATCCCTGAAAAGATCACTGTTGATCTTGAAGGCGTTAAAATTGGTGACTCAATTCACATCAGCGCCATTGAATTGCCTGAAGGTGTGACACCAACCATCACTGACAGAGACTTTACTGTTGCCACCATGCAGTCACCAGGCGGCGGCGTAAAGAACGAAGATGATGAAGCTGAAGAACAAGATGGTGAAGAAGGTGCTAGTGAGGCCTAAATGGCCGCTATCTCATCAATAGCCACTTTGATTTTTAAGGCGTGTCTGATCTATATTGGACACGTCTTATTTTTTACAAATCCCCGTCACAAGGGGAGGGGCAAGAGGCAGATGTCATGAAGCTATTTGTTGGGCTTGGCAATCCCGGGTCAAAATACCAGCATAATCGTCATAATGTTGGCTTTATGATTCTTGATCTTCTGTGCGCTGATTACGGGTTTGAGTCCTGGAAATCAAAATCAGGCGCAAAGATTGCCTCAGGCAGAATCGGCCAAATGAAAATCATCGCTGCCAAGCCACAATCTTTCATGAATAAATCAGGTCTGCCTGTTGCAGAATTAGCAAAATTCTACAAAATCACGCCAGAAGATATCATTGTATTTCATGATGAAATTGATTTATCAGAAGGCCGCCTTCGTGTGAAACAAGGCGGTGGTCATGGCGGCCATAATGGCCTTCGTGACATAGACAGGCATATCGGCAAAGACTATTGGCGAGTGCGCATTGGCGTAGGGCGCCCCCTTGATAAACAAGATGTTCACAAATGGGTGTTGAATGATTTTAGCCGCCATGACAAAGATAAATGGCTAACCACCATGCTTGCGGCTTTGTCATCTGAAATTGCCTATCTTTGTGATGATGACCCATCTAGCTATATGAGCCGGGTAGCATGGCGTGCGCCTGCCCTTGATGATACCGGCAACTCAACAGACTAAGGAGCAAAATTTATGGGATTTAATTGTGGCATTGTTGGCTTACCAAATGTTGGCAAATCAACATTATTTAACGCGCTGACACGCACCGCCGCCGCAGAGGCTGCCAATTATCCTTTTTGTACGATTGAGCCAAATACAGGGCGTGTATCTGTGCCTGATCCGCGCCTTGAGTCTCTGGCAGCGCTTGCACAATCTGCCAATGTGATCCCCACGCAATTGGAATTTGTGGATATTGCTGGCCTTGTCAGGGGCGCTGCCAAAGGCGAAGGTCTTGGCAACCAGTTCCTTGCCAATATTCGCGAGGTTGATGCCATAGCGCATATGCTGCGCTGTTTCGAAGATGAAGACATCACCCATGTTGAAGGCACAATTGACCCTGTCAGAGATGCCGAGACAGTCGAAACAGAATTAATGCTTGCCGATCTTGAAAGCCTTGAAAAGCGCATGGTGGGCCTTACCAAAAAAGTGCGCGGCGGCGATAAACAAGCAGCCTTTGATCTTGCGCTTATGGAAAAGCTTGTGCCCCATTTGGCAGATGGTCATATGGCACGCTCTATTACCACATTGACACAGGATGAACAGGCCCGCCTGCCGCAATTACAGCTTTTGACCTCAAAGCCTATTTTATATGTTTGTAATGTTGGCGAAGATGAGATTGCTACCGGCAATGACTATACCAAAGCAGTGGCAGAACGCGCAGAGGCAATTGGCGCAAGCCATGTGGTGATATCCGCCGCGATTGAGGCTGAAATCTCATCTCTTGATGAGGCAGATGCCTCAGAATTCCTGGCAGATCTTGGCCTGACAGAATCAGGGCTGGATCGCATGATAAGAGCAGGTTACGGCTTGTTGAATTTGCTAACATTCTTCACAGTCGGCCCCAAAGAAGCGCGCGCATGGACTGTCAGGCAGGGCGCCTCTGCCCCGGAAGCAGCCGGTGTTATCCATACAGATTTTCAGCGCGGCTTTATCAGGGCTGAGACCATTGCTTATGATGATTATATTGCCTGCCAGGGCGAAAGCGGCGCGAAAGATGCCGGCAAATTGCGCATTGAAGGATCTGAATATCCTGTCAAAGATGGCGATGTTTTCCATTTCCGCTTTAATGTCTGATAAAATATATAAGAACATAAAAAAGGCCTCATAACTCTATGAGGCCTTTTTTTATGTAAGATTTATCGTTGGATATCTTGTTATGCTTTTGCCTTTTTCACATCAGCCCAGATAAAGCGCATAGCGAAATAGGATAAGATCGACATCACAATCAGGAAGAATAAAGAGGCAACACCAATGCGCTTGCGCTCTTCTAACTCAGGCTCAGCGGCCCATGCCAAAAAGGCAGTCACGTCTTTGGCATGCTCTTCGATAGTCGCATCATGCCCGTCAGCATATTCGACATCTTCACCATAAAGAGGCTGTGGCATTGCAATCATATTGCCGCCATAAGCATCATTATAATACATACCTTCCGGCACAACCACCTCTGAAGGAGCATCTACATACCCAACCATCAGGCTGTATAGATAATCAGCCCCATTTGGGCGTGCTTTGACCATCAGAGATAAATCTGGTGGATAAGCCCCGCCATTTGCAGCTCTGGCAGCTTCCTCATTCGGATAAGGAGCTGGAAAGCGATCAGCTGGCACGCCGGGGCGTGTAAACATCTCACCTTCATCATTTGGCCCGTCTTCGATATCATATTGCGCGGCAATCGCTTTGATCTCAGCTTCATTATAGCCTAGATCAGCCAAATTGCGGAATGCGATATATTCAAGCGAATGGCACCCGGCACACACTTCTGTATAGACCTGAAAGCCACGCTGCAAAGAGCTTTGGTCAAATGTCCCAAAAGGCCCATTAAAGCTCCAGTCAACATGTTGCAGATTGGCGCTGCCCCCGGCGGCCAATGCTGGTGCGCTGAATAACACAGCGGTTAAACTCAAAAGTAAGCGGCGCATTATGCTTTCTCCTTTGGCGCTGCTGCAGCACCTGCCATGGCGCTGCCCCCACCTAGCACAGGGGACGATATAGATTGTGGCAATGGTCTCGGCGTTTCAATCACCGACAACACTGGCAAGATGATAAGGAAATGTGCGAAATACCAGATAGTCGCAATGCGGCTTGCAAGCACATAAATGCCTTCTGCCGGTTGCCCGCCCAAATAGCCTAGCAAGATACAATCAGCAAAGAAAATCCAGAAGAAAATCTTAAAGATAGGACGGAATTTCGCAGACCGCACAGGTGATCTGTCAAGCCATGGCAACACGAACAAAATCGCAATCGCACCAAACATGGCAATCACACCGCCAAGCTTATCAGGCACAGCGCGCAAAATCGCATAAAATGGCAGGAAGTACCATTCAGGCACAATATGCGCAGGCGTCTGAAGCGGGTTAGCCGGAATGTAATTATCAGGATGCCCCATCGCGTTCGGGAAGAAGAAAATCGCAGCGGCGAACAATGTTAAGAACACAGATACACCAAAGAAATCCTTAATCGTATAATAAGGATGGAACGGAATAGAATCCTGTGGCCCGTTCATATCAATCCCAAGCGGGTTATTTGACCCAAATTTATGCAATGCAACAATATGCAAAATCACCACACCTGCAATCACAAATGGCATCAGATAATGAAGCGCGAAAAAGCGGTTCAATGTTGGGTTATCAACCGAAAAACCACCCCACAAAAATGTCACAAGCGTATCACCAACAAATGGCACGGCAGAGAACAAATTCGTGATAACAGTCGCCCCCCAGAATGACATCTGACCCCATGGGAGCACATAGCCCATAAAAGCAGTTGCCATCATCAATAAAAAGATAACAACCCCAAGCATCCACAATAATTCACGAGGTGCTTTATATGAGCCGTAATAAAGACCACGGAACATATGAATAAAGACCACAATGAAAAAGAAGCTTGCGCCATTCATATGGATATAGCGGATAAGCCAGCCATGGTTCACATCACGCATGATACGTTCCACAGAATCAAACGCATAATCAACATGCGCTGTATAGCTCATGGCAAGCGCGATACCTGTGACGATCATAATGACCAGACACAAACCTGCCAGTGACCCGAAATTCCAGAAATAGTTAAGGTTACGCGGTGTTGGGTAATCATTTAATGTATGATCCAACATGCTAAAGACAGGCAATCTGTGATCGACCCATCTGACAACCGGATTTTTGAACTGCTTTTGAGACATGCCTAAACTCCTATATCCCGCACCAACTAGCCGATCTTCACAACTTGATCAGAGACAAAACTGTATGGGGGAATTTCAAGATTCAAAGGGGCCGGTCCTTTGCGGATACGGCCAGAGGTATCATAATGCGAACCATGGCACGGACAGAACCAGCCATCATATTCACCTTTGACCTCACCCACTTTCTGGCCAAGAGGCACACAACCAAGATGCGTACACACACCTAGCAACACAAGGTATTCAGGTTTGACTGTCCGCTCAACATCTGTTTGCGGGTCACGCAAATCATCAATTGCCACCTCATCAGCGCGGCTGATTTCATCAGCGGTACGATGACGGATAAAGACAGGCTTACCACGCCATTTCAGCGTGATTGACTGACCTTCTTCGATCTTTGATACATCGACCTCAATGCTTGCCAGCGCCAATGTATCTGCTGCCGGATTCATCTGATCGACAAGTGGCCATGCCACAGCGCCCGCACCAATAGCACCCATTGCATAGGTTGCCACAACGATAAAGTCACGGCGTGACTTTGACGGCACGGCCTCATTTGTTGGTTGTGAACTGGTTTTTGCCATATTCCCCTCATTTTATAATCGCAATGAAAAGACAGACGCAAAGAATGGCAGGCATTATACCTTGTAAAAACTCAACCACCCCAGCATGCTTTCGCATTGCTTTACAGCCCCGACCCACACCGAAAAAATTGGGCGGGTAAATCCATGTTCATTCATCTATCAGAAGTGAATCAAAATTCCCACCAAAAAAGGCAGTTTTTCCGCAAGGTGCGACAAATTTTCTGTATTTTTTATGCTTTGAAGCTGCGAATCACTTAGCCGGGAAAACAACAGACAATATTTGCTCTTATTCTGGCCTGTGATGGCTATGATTTGCTTCGCGTTCAGGACATAAAGCCAGAGCTAAGGCCACCTGACTTCCGGCGGCATAGACATTAAAATTGCTTCGATATTGCCACCTGTTTTCAGGCCAAATAACGTGCCTCTGTCATGAAGCAAATTAAATTCAACATAGCGGCCTCTTTTGACTAGCTGCTGATGCCTGTCTTGTTCAGACCATGGCAGTGCCATTTGTTTTCGAATAATCGCGCTATAGGTATTGGCAAAGCTAAGCCCCACATCTTTGGTAAAGGCAAAATCTGCCTCCCAGTCACCTGAATCAAGCTGATCATAAAAAATGCCGCCTGCCCCGCGCGGCTCATTGCGGTGCGGCAGGAAAAAATATTCATCACACCATTTTTTATAAGCAGGATAATAAGCCTCATCATGACGATCACAGGCCTCTTGCAAACCTTTATGAAATATCTCTGCCTCTTCTGGCATATCATACATAGGTGTTAAATCACCCCCGCCACCAAACCAGCTTTGATCTGTGCATATCATGCGCGTATTCATATGCGCTGCCGGCACATGCGGGTTTTGCATATGCGCTACAAGAGATATTCCCGCGGCCCAAAAATCACCCTGTGCATTTGTTCCGGGAATTGATTTGCGGAATTCTGGTGCAAATTGTCCGTGAACGACTGAAATATTAACACCCACTTTTTCAAAGACGCGGCCATGCATGAGACTCATTTCACCGCCGCCACCGCCGTCACGCTGCCATTTTTTGCGCTCAAACTGACCAGGCTCTTTTGCCCCAAGCTGTGTTGTATCACCTTGTGATTCTATCTCTTCAAACAGATCACAAATCTGGTCACGCAACTGAACAAACCACGCAGCAGCGCACTTTTGTTTATCTTCGATCATCGCTGTCATCATTATCTGCCATTATCTGTCTGTTCACGTCAGCTTTGTGCGCTGTCTTGTTGCCGCAGTTGCGCTATGATCTCATCTTTACCAATCGCAAAGCCGTGCTTTGCAAAGATCATACGTGCCTTCGTCAACATTGCGCCCATTTGCGGGCCTGTCTCAAAGCCTGCCTGTCTTAGATCATGTCCATTGACAGGGCAAGGGGGCGGCACAAAATCTCGCAAGTCCTGCCATCTGTTATCTGACAAGGTGATGTCATGATAACGCGCTTGAACAAGGCACCTTTGGGCATAATCTGCGCCCCCAAAATAGGCCGCAATATGCCACTCATCACTTGCTAATTGGGCCATTTCCTGGGCGGATAAAGGCGATAATAACCGCATCATCATCATCATATCGCGCCTGGCAAATGGCAGGGCAAAGCACGCGGCCGCCGCTTCTTCAGATAAAAAAGAGACCAGTCGCGCCTGCCAGCTATGCATCATCTTCTGATAGGCAAAAGGCGCCTGAAACGCGCTTTCAAACAACGCAATATCAAGTCCGATCTTTGTCATCAATTCAGCCGCAATCTGCCAGTTTGGTGCCTCAAAACATGTGATCAATTCAGCGATGATACGCTCACCAGACAGATGTGATAACCCTGCCAGATGAGGTTTCATTTCCCGAAGCGCTTGCGGGCACGCCTCAAACCCGTCTAGCTGAGACAAAAATCTGAAATAGCGCAATATGCGCAAATAATCTTCCTCGATACGCTTGGCCGGCTTTCCGATAAAGCGCAAATTCTTTTGTTGAAGATCAGCCATCCCCCCTAAGGGGTCAAACAGATGACCATCTTGGTCAAGATAGAGGGCATTTATGGTAAAATCACGCCGGCCGGCATCTTTTTCCCATGACGGGTGAAACCCAATTTTGGCATGACGACCATCAGTGCTGACATCAGATCGTGTCTGTGTGACCTCTATGCTGTCTGCGGCCACCATCAAAGTCACAGAGCCATGCGATAATCCTGTTTCGATAATCCGGTGACCTGCCTTTCTTGCTGCATCGCAAAAATCGCTGATAGGCACATTCACCGCCATATCCAGATCACCAATTGGCCGGTCCAGTAACCAGTCTCTTACAGCGCCGCCGACAAGGCGTCCTTCGCCATTTGCGGACCGTGCAATCAAAAAGGCCTGCAACACAACATCTGAGGTAAAGGCATGTGGCTTCGTCTTAGGCAGCCTGACAGTCATTTTCACATCTTCTTATGGTCTGAAAAGACCATCAATTGGCCTGTTGATCGTCTGAGGGGGTAATAAATTCAGGGTCAACCACTTTCCCGTCCACTATCTTAGCAGGCACATAGGCTGACTGTGGCGGCGCGGCGCCAATTTCCAGCATTAACAGGCCGATAAACAAGGTCACAAATCCCACAACAGCCCCTGCAATATGACCTTTTTTGACACCACTGCCATCTTCTTTGGCCAGTTTATTAATAAGCGCCAAAGTGATCAGACCTGCCAGGATCGCAATGATAATAATCAAATAGCGTTTCATAATTGCCTCATGATGTAAAAAATAAGCGCAAGATGGCTATGATAGCCTATTTGCCCATTTATGTAAAATCGCCGCTGTTGCACCCCAAATAATATGCCCCTCATGCATGATACGCCAGCTACGCCATGCAACATCTTTATCTTCGCGCCTGAAACTCTCATATTTGTTGGCATCTAACAAAAGAGATAACGGCGCAAATAAAATGGAGTCCACCTCATCGGGATTTGCCTGAAGCTGCGCTGATAATTGTCTTTGATCAAGTGATGATTGTGCAACCACCGGCGTTATCCGAAAGCCTGTCCCTGTTAGGATATCAGGCAGATATCCCATAATTTCAACTGTCTCACGGCGCAGTCCTATTTCTTCTTCAGCTTCTCGGAGCGCGGTATGCGCCAATGTTTCATCTTGTCTGTCAACCCGCCCGCCCGGAAACGATATTTGCCCTGCGTGTTTTTTCAGATGCGCACTGCGTTTCGTCAACACAAGAGCCGGCGCCTTATCAGCGCTGATGATCACAAGAACCGCAGATGGAACCACATCGTCAGCCATATCAAGCGCTACTGGCTCTTCTGACAAATAGTCTTGCCACTCATTTTCTGTCATGACAGCCTGTCTTGCGCCTCTGCCTCAGCTATGTCTTCAAGCACATGCCATACGCCATCAGACCAAAAGCCGAATGCGCCGCCGTCTGTCTCTTCGCTGCCAAGGGCTAATTCTGCCAGCTCATAAAAGACAGAATGTTTAATCAGCGCCGATAATCCGGACTCAAGCCTCAGATAAGGCCTCATCCCCTCTTGTTGTTGGGCACGCATATCAAGCGGATAGGCAGATGAGATTGTAAAATCACGGTCAAGATTATCGGTCAGAATCACACAACGCTGGCGTCCCTGCCCTTCAAGACGCATTTTTTGAATCACAAAGGGTGCATCTTCAACCTGAATCTCACCCTTCTCAACAGGTGTGGTCAGCCAATAACGCCCCTCATCGTCACAAGACAGAACTGAGGCAAATAATTTTACCAGACCGAGCCGTTTTATTTCACCGCCCTCATGGTACCAACGACCGTCTTTTTTGATCTCAATATCAAAATTTTTTATTTCTAAGCCTATGTTTTCTATCATTTTTCTTGCGTTTTTGAAAGAATCTGAATTGCTAATAATTTCTTCATAATTGGGTGATATAGTGCATTATTGAATAATTTTGACAACTAGCAACCTGAAATCATGAAAATACAACTTGATCGATATGGTAAAGCCGCAGAAGGCAAGACGCAAATATCACGTGCCATGGGCATTTTGCTATTGCGCCGGGGAAAAAGACTTGATGTTGACATAGGTAATCGTGTCACACCACATGCTCTTTTTTCAGCGCTCAATCATATTCGCGCCTTTCATGGTGATGTACACTTTACCACACAGCATGCACGCATTGAGGCCTGTGTGCCTCTGGGCGAGACCATGCCGACTCATCAAGCTTGCTTTTACTTAGGCCGGTTTTTGCTTGATTTGATTGAACGCCGTCACCGGATTGTGAACACCTTATCTTTGGCCTATCTGAAGCAAGATGCCATTCCCAATGTGCATCTGGCTCTTCACAGCCTGACAAATTTACAACTCTATAAGATGACAACCTCAACAGCGCTTGCACAGCTTCCTGAAAATGCCCTGAGGCACGTCAGCTTTATTATGCCAGATGGTGATATCACCTACACGAGCGCAAATTACCGCATTCGCAAATTACCGTATTATTTCTCCTGGCCAGCCGATGATTTCCTCCTGCCTCTGCCAATTGGTGAGATTCTGCCCAAAGCTCATGATATATGGAATAATAGCCTGTATCATATCGCGCTATGCACCAAACGCCCCTTAATACACACAGCACAGATGAATCTCCGATTGCGGTATCCAAGCGATATGCCACATCAAGATTTTGTCCTTGGGGAACAAAAATGGCATGAGGTCACACGCATTTTATATCCATTTGCTGCCCCCACCGAAAAACCGGCAAATTACCGACTTCTGACAGACGCCATCATAACGAAAACCAACGCAATTATTTTATAAATTTTTACAATTTTTAATAGTTTAATAATACTTTTTTTCTACTCTTTATTTCTTGTTTTCACAATTTATAAAGAGGAGTCAGAATGCCAAGACCTCCTGAAACACCATTTAACACCTCAAAACTGACCATGGTCCTCAAAGCGATGAGCAATCTGAGGCGCATGCAAATATTGTCCGAACTAGCAGACGGCAAAGAACGATCAGTCTCACAAATAGAAGTGTTAATGCCGGAATTATCGCAATCTGCCTTATCACAGCATCTGGCGCGCTTGCGCAAAACGGGGCTTGTAAGCACAAGGCGCGAATCGCAAACCATTTATTACACAATACAAGATGCTGATGTAAAACGTATCTTGCGCCTTCTAAATCACATATATGCAGATGACCCGGCAAACAGAGGTCATTTGCACTAAAAAGATCATATTTTCAGTTTTTTTACTGAATTTTACCGGATTGCAAACAGCAGGCTCTTGATTTTTCAAGCAACTACTGCAAAAACAGGTCAGGTCATGGAATGGATTCACATGGCGCGGACTTTTTTGCCAAAAGGCTGTCTGACCTTGCGGCAGGGTAATCTTTACGAATGTACATTTATCTTCCAATCGCTGAAGTGTCACTTCATATCGCAGTGGTCATAGGGCTAGGTGGCGGTGTTGGTTTTTTATCCGGCTTATTTGGCGTAGGTGGCGGCTTTTTGATGACGCCTTTGCTCATCTTTTTGGGTGTACCATCGGCTGTGGCGGTTGCGACTGAGGCAAACCAGATTGTGGCCTCATCTGTCTCAGGGGTCCTGGCACATTGGCGCCGCGGCAATGTTGATTTCAAAATGGGCGGCATCTTGCTTGCCGGTGGTATCTTTGGCTCAACCATTGGTGTCTGGCTATTTGCCCTTCTCCAGGAAATTGGCCAAATTGATTTGGTTATTCGCTTATCTTATGTCTTTTTCCTTGGCATCATTGGTGCGTTAATGCTGATTGAATCTGCCAGAGCGATCCTGCGTGCCAGACAAGTAGGCGCCAAAAGAGGCAAATTGCATCAGCATAATTTCCTGCATGGCCTGCCATTCAAAATGCGGTTCCGCAAATCAAAGCTGTATATCTCTGCCTTATTGCCTTTTACACTTGCTGCGTTTGTGGGTATTTTATCAGCGATCATGGGCGTAGGCGGCGGCTTTATTCTGGTGCCGGCCATGATCTATATTTTGGGCATGCCGACTTCTGTGGTCGTAGGCACCTCTTTGTTCCAAATCATCTTTGTCACCGCCAATGTCACAATTCTGCAATCTGTACAGACACAAACAGTGGATTTCCTGCTTGCCGGCCTGTTGTTATTTGGCGCGGTAATCGGGGCGCAATTTGGCTCTCGTTTTGGCGCGCTTCTCAAAGGGGAACAGCTGCGCGGCCTTCTGGCCCTTATGGTATTAGCTGTTAGTTTGAAACTGGCTTTTGATTTGGTGGTCACGCCGTCTGATCTCTTTACTGTGGAGATTTTGAAATAATGCGCGCGTCCATTTATCAATTACTGTCTTATGTCATGCTTGTGGCCTGCCTGTTCACACAAAGCGCGCATGCCCAATCAGCCCAGCAACGAGATGATATTCTTATCGCTGATGTATCAGAAGAAAATGTGGCGATTACCACAAGCTTTCACGGCACACAGCTTTTACTATTTGGCGCTCTGTCAGGTCAAAAAGGGGATGACATTATCATCATCATATCTGGCCCTGACAGCCATATCGCAACAAGACGCAAAGAAAAGGTCAGCGGCATTTGGATCAACACAGAATCTGTTATCTGGAAAAATGCCCCCTCTTATTATCAGATTTTCAGCAATCGTCCCTTGTCAGATATCATCTCTGTGTCTGAACAAAACAGGCTGAAAATCGGATATAAGCATTTGCCTTTGACAACACAGCCAACAAGCTTGTCAAAAGAAGAGGTTGACGGGGAATGGCGTGATGCACTGGCGCGCACAATGAATGACGCAAATCTTTGGCACAATCATGGCGATTCTGTCTCTGTGGTAAGAGGGGCATTATTTCGTGTTGATATTCCTTTGCCAAAAAATATTCGCCCGGGTGATTATGATGTGCGCGTGTTGCATATGCGGGACGGCAAGTTAATCTCAGAAAAATTCAATGTCATTTCTGTTGAAAAAAGCGGTGTTGGGGCGCTGATTTACCGTTTTGCGCATGATTACTCATTCTTTTACGGTATTTTTGCCGTACTGTTTGCGGTCGCCTCTGGCTGGCTTGCCGCAGTAGCTTTCCGCCGGTCATAGTGATAGGCTGAATATAACACTTCTGTAAGGTGAAAAAATATGGGTCAGGATACAGGCGAGCGTTTCTTTCTGGTCGTAGTTGATGACACAGAAGAATTACATCAGGCACTTTATTTCGCATGTGGCAGAGCGAAGAGCACAGGCGGTAGAATCGCTATGGTCTATGTGATCCCACCTGCGGAATTTGCGCATTGGGCAGGTGTTGGCGAATTAATGCGTCAGGAAGCACGCGAAAAAGCCGAAGAAAGCATCGCCCGCGAGGCGAAAATCGCAGAATCACTTACCGGAAAATCACCACTGGTCTTTATCCGCGAAGGCAAGCCAGTTGACGAGATTATCGCTTTGATGAATGAAGAGCCAAATATCAGACTATTGGTATTAGGCGCTGACACCAAAACAGATACCGCCGGCCCTCTTGTCTCTTATCTGACAGGTAAAGGCGCCTCAAGCTGTCCTGTACCGATCACCATTGTGCCTGGCAATCTGACTGATGAGCAAATTGATCATCTCACCTGACGCCATTGCGATTGCACATTTCTGTACTATCTTAATACCCGGACAAATCGATTTTTCACCTTCATAAAGGTTTTGCACATATGTCATTTATCAAATCATTAATTGTGGGAGCATTGTTTTTCATCATGTCGCAAACAGCATCAACCGCCGCCTCAACCGGCACCCTTCTTCTTGAAACATCTCAAGGCCAGATTGAAATTGAAATGCTGCCAGATTTGGCACCGAATCATGTTGCCCGCATAAGCGAGCTTGCCTCTTCTGGCTTTTATGACGGCATTATTTTTCACCGTATCATCTCTGGCTTTATGGCACAGACCGGCGATCCGACTGGCACAGGTATGGGCGGATCCGGCCAAAAGCTAGCTGCCGAATTCACAGACTATCCTTACCGTGAAGGGACAGTTGGCATGGCACGGTCTATGGACCCGAACAGTGGTGATTCACAATTCTTCATCTGTTTTGACGGCTGTGGTCACCTAACAGGCCAATATACCGTATGGGGTCAGGTCAGCAAAGGCATGGATGTTGTCTATAAGCTTGCCGTTGGTGAGCCACCTGCCAATCCGGACAGAATCATCTCAGCAAGCATGATTGATTAATCACGCCGATATCGGGCTTTTTCGTGCAAATTGGATGATAAGCCCTGCCCAAATACAACCAAAGGCCAACAGGTCTTTGGTTGAAAAGGCTTCTTCAAAAAACAACACACCGCATAGTAATTGCAGGCTTGGATTCACATAGAAAATAAAGGCCGCAATTGACAAAGGCAGCGCTTTATTGCCGCGCAAAAACAACACAAGAGGCACAGTGGTAATCACACCACATGCGACAGCGAGCAAAAATCCGGTCAGCTTGCCATCAAAAAACAAATGGCCACCATGCCAGAGATGATAGCCTAAAAAGGCGATAACGATTGGCATTAATAAAATCGTCTCACAGAAAAACCCCTGCAGGGATGAGATTCGAATCTGTTTGCGCACCACAGCATAAAGCGCAAATGAGACCGCCAAAATAAGAGAGATATCTGGCACAAACCCCAAAGACCAGGCTTTTATCACCACCCCGATAGCTGATAACACCAAGGCGATGATGCCGCGCCTGTCTAGCCGCTCACCCAGAAACAGCACACTGGCTGCGACTGCAAATAACGGATAGATAAAATAGCCAAAAGACGCTTCCACGACCCGCACTTCGCCTACGGCATAGACAAAAGTTGTCCAATTGACAGCAATCATAGCGGTCCCCACAATCATCCAGAAAAGCTGGCGGGGATAGGTGAATAACAAAGCTGTCTGTGTTATTTTTCCATATACAGCATAGAATATAAACATAAGCAAAAAAGCCCAAAGGCTTCGCTGAACCACAATCTCAACCGCAGAATAGCCGTCCAGCAACACATAAAAAACAGGCAGCAACCCCCATAAAGCCGGGCCTAAAAACGCCGCCATATACCCAAAACGATCAGGCATTTTTTGTTGTGATATCTCTGATTGGGGGGGTGCCATATTCTGTTCTGTCCCATGACATGCTACCTAAAAGACGTAACCTTAAAGCCACAAGGGGCTTGTTATCTGCTTTTTTGGGGAGCGCCTTTTAATAATATACGCAAATCATTCACATTGGTTTGTGTCGGACCTGTGACGATATGACAATCAAGTTGTTCAAAAAAGCTATGAGAATCATAGCGCTCATAATAAGACGCAATATCAATACCCTGCTCTGCTGCATGGTCTGTCATACCATGATAAAATACCGCACCTGCATTTGCCTTAGCCCCGTCAATACCATCAGTATCACAGGATAATCCGCAAATATCAGGCATATCACGCATAGCCATCTCAAGAGCAAATTGGGCATTGCGCCCGCCAATCCCATCACCTCTGACAGCCACAGATGCCTCACCTCCTGAAATCAGCGCGCTTCCCTCTGGCAGCTCTGCCAGCTTGGAGACCATAATATCAGCTAATGCCACTGTATCCTGCTGAAATTTGTCACCCATAATCACTGTTTGATAGCCTTGCTTTTCAAGACAGGATGCGGCCGCACGAAGCGCGGTTGTGGCAGAGGCGATGATGGTAAATTCATTGGCCGATAATCGGCTGTCTGAGTGCAAAGGTGTCTCGCATATATCGCTGGACAGTAATTTGGTGACTGCCGGCGGCACTTTTATCTGACAATTTTGCAAAATGGACAAAGCCATCTGCCTGTTTGTCTCATCTCCCACAGTTGGACCAGACGCAATAGAAGACGGCTCATCACCTGGCACATCTGACAGAGCAAAGCTCATCACCTTAGCAGGCGCAGCTGCCAAAGCAAGACGCCCCCCTTTTATTGCAGACAGATGTTTGCGGATGATATTGACTTGTTGAATGGCCATACCGCTATCCAATAGTGCCTGATTGACCTGTTGTTTTTCAGCTAAGCTTATCTCATCCAGACCTAATGACATCAAAGACGACCCGCCACCTGAAATCAACACCACAAATAAATCGCTCTCAGTAAGACCTTGTGCCATTGCAAGAGCGGCTCTGGCTGCCTCTTCACTTGTCTCATCTGGCACAGGATGGGCGCTGTAACAGATTCGCAAAGCACATGGCGCCTTATCAGCGCAATCACTGACCACCGAATCCGGCATGATCACCAGAGCAGATTCTGAACTGCCACCTGCGGCAAAATAGGCTGATACCATCGCGCCGGCCGCTTTGCCAAATCCAAGCACATATATCTTTCGCCCTTGTGCTTCACTTTGGACAGCACGAACCACATCACCCATAAAATTTTCAGCCCGCACAGCCGCAAGACCTGTTGCAAATGCCTCTTTTAACAAGCTTATTTTGTCATCAATTGAATGGATCATGGTCTCTTTCCCAAAATAAGGGTCGGGTCACCTTGTGGTTGGGTTATGTGATAACAAATTGTGACAATTTGCGAAATACGTTATCACTATGGCAAAGACGAAAACAAAACGTCACCTCATTTTATGTTAGCCGGAATTGACAGATATATGACAGGCGAAAACCCTTTTTCACTTGCGCTCTCACTGATTATATCCGCAGATCGCGATCTGATTGAAATCATCTCTCTGTCACTTCAGGTTAGCGGCCTGTCCGCCGCGCTTGCTCTTGGCTTAGGATTGCCTCTTGGCGCCTTTATTGCGACCAAACGCTTTTATGCCCGCTCAGCTCTGATTGTGTTGTTCAATGCCTTATTGGGCCTGCCGCCTGTTGTGGTCGGTCTCACCATTTATCTGTTATTATCAAGCAATGGCCTATTAGGATTTGCCAATCTGCTTTATTCCCCCACCGCCATGGTGATAGCGCAATTCACACTTGTGTTTCCGATTGCAGTTGCCTTAACGATACAATTGCTGGATAGCCTGAACCGCGAATATGACAGTTTTTTCAGGTCCCTTGGTCTGTCAAGCACAAGGCGCATAGCTGCCTTATTAATTGATGGCAGGGCCGGCCTTATCACCATTATGCTTGCTTGTTTAGGTCGCGCCTTATCTGAAGTTGGCGCTATCATCATTGTCGGCGGTAATATCAATCATGTCACACGCATGATGACAACGGCCATTGCCCTTGAAACATCTCGCGGTGAGCTGGCACTGGCCATGGCGCTTGGTGTGATATTGCTCAGCACAGCCCTGATAATCAATATTGCAAGTCAGCTTTTGAAGCACCATTTGGAAAAAGAGCTTGGCTATGAGTGATATCATCTTATCTGCGCATAATATGTGCCTGAGCCGTTATCAAAACAGGTTGCTGGACAATATAACAATCACCTTTACCAAGGGGAAAACCACGGCCGTGATGGGCCATAACGGGGCAGGCAAAACCTTATTTTTACGCGCGCTTCACGGCCTTGAGGTGCTTGAGACAGGCGTGGTGACATTTAACAGCGCTTTAAGCCAGAAAATGGTATTTCAAAAACCTGTTTTATTGCGCAGGCGTGCAAATGCCCATTTCAAATTTGCAACAGGCATAACAGATGAAGATATCATCACCCATTGGTTTGAAAAAGCTGGCTTATCAGACAGGATGACAGCGCCTGCCCGCCATCTTTCAAGCGGCGAATCACAAAAACTCGCCCTGATAAGCGCCATTGCTGCCAGGCCAGATATTTTATTTCTTGATGAGCCGACTGCCAATCTGGATGCCGAATCACGTCAGGATATTGAGACGCTGATCACCAAAGCCAAAGAAAATGGCATGACATTAATCATGATCACTCATTCATTTGCACAAGCAACACGACTGAGTGATAATTTGTTATTTCTGCATCAGGGCCGTCTTCTGGATAACGCACTTGCAACCGATTACCTTGCAGGCAATTGTTCACAAGAAGCAACCGCCTTTTTATCAGATCTCTAGCGAAGCGTTTTCAAATCAAATTCAGGATTGCCAATATCATTCTGATCAGGACTGATTCCGCGCTCCAGACATAATTTGCCAATCATATAAGCTTGCGGATCATTCATTGATTCCACAGCCATCAGCTGTGAGGCACGATAACTCCAGACTGACAGGCCGCCTTCTCTTTTGCCCGGCCGCCTTACATAAACCACATCATCACCTTCTGGTGGGACAAGACCTGCAGATTGTAATTTGCGGTCATATAGATCAGACCAGAACCATGGCGCCTCTTCATGAGGCGGCGGCGCCTCATTAAACTGGCTTGCCAGATAATGGGCACCATATTGGGCATTATGAATAGACTCAATGCGGATTTGGCCGCGCCCTTGTGCTAACACATTATCACCAATCGCATAGATATCGGCATCATTTGTCTGATAATCATAGCTTGTAATGATCCCGTTCCCTACCGTTAACCCAGCCTCTTCTGCGAGCTTTGTTTCCGGAATGAC
Organism: Puniceispirillaceae bacterium (SeqCode); assembly: GCA_049890215.1. Taxonomy (GTDB): domain Bacteria; phylum Pseudomonadota; class Alphaproteobacteria; order Puniceispirillales; family Puniceispirillaceae; genus UBA685. The sequence goes on from JBMHBX010000001.1 coordinate 56,233, forward strand.
CCCAATGCCAACCAGAAGCAGATCACAGCTAATCTGTTCACCAGAAGACAGTCGCACACCGGCAATGGCTCCATCTTGCACATTCAGATCATCCACGCCCACACCCTGACGAATTGTCACACCATGGCTTTCATGAAGCGCCTGATAAGCAGCAGATATAGGCGGGCTGCCAACTCTTGCAAGAAGGCGCGGCGCTGCTTCAATCACCTCCACCTCAAGCCCTTGTTTGCGCAAACTGGCTGCCGCTTCAAGCCCGATATAACCGCCACCAATCACAACCGCTTTTTGCGCCTTTTGCATCGCTGCCTTTAACTGGCGTGCATCATCTGCGTCACGAAGCACAAACAGGTTTTTCACGCCTTCTTCTGCCATAGGCAACATGCGTGGCACCGCCCCAAGCGCCAGAATGAGCTTATCATATGATAGCTCACTGCCATCACCAAGCGAGATGGTTTTTGCCTGCCGGTTAATCGCCTCAACACAGACCCCGTCACGAAGCGTCACAGACTGCGTTTCAAACCACTCAGCGCCGCGCAGATAAAAAGCCTCTTCTTCTGCCGCCTCAGCCCCTAAATAAGCCTTTGATAAGGGCGGTCTTTGCAAAGGGATACCTGACAGACGGTCAATGATGGTAATTTTATCATCACAGCCTTGCTGCCTCATCTTTTCTGCAAAAGAAATTCCGGCGTGACTTGCGCCAATCACAATATAATGCGTCATTTTCCACCCATTTTCAGCTTCTTTTGAAAATCCTTATCAGAACTAACATTTTACATTTGCCAAGTCATAAGAACTATCTGTAAATGACATTTTTTATAAACAGCAAGACTATCAGAGATGATAGTGATGAAATCAAATAAAAAGTCTGGCGGATACTAAAATGACACAGCTTTCCTATTTCCAAAATTACATTAACGGCAAATTTGTTGATGGCGGCGCCGGCAGATTAGAGGTTGATGACCCAAGTGATGGCACCATTTTTGCTGAAATAGCACTAGCGGATGAGGCTGACATAGACCTGGCCGTGCAATCTGCCAAAGAATGCCATCTTGATGGCAGTTTTGCCGGCCTGCGCCCTGTGATACGTGGGCGCATGGTGCGAAAAATGGGTGACTACCTTCTTGAGCATTGTGCTGAAATTGCCGAATTACTAACACGCGAATCAGGAAAACCGTATTGGGAATCAGTCATCGAGATTGAGGGCGCGGCGCGTTATTTCGAATATTACGGAAATCAGGCAGAGACAGTTGAAGGGCGTTCCATTCCCCTTGGCTCTGGTTATTATGACTTCACAACATATGAGCCAATTGGGGTCTCCGGACAGATTATCCCCTGGAATTATCCTGTTGAAATGACTGCCAGAGGGATCGCAGCCGCCCTTGCAACAGGAAATGCATGTGTTGTTAAAACCCCTGAATTAGATCCTCTTGCTGCAACCTATCTTGCCAAAGCAGGTGAGGCAGCAGGCCTGCCTGACGGGGCATTGAATATCTTATGCGGCATGGGCGCCACAGCAGGCGCTGCCTTATCATCTCATCGTGATGTGAATCAGATTGTCTTCACAGGCTCTGTACAAACAGGAATACGTGTTGCCACTGCGGCGGCGCAAAATGTTGTGCCTTGTGTGCTTGAACTTGGGGGAAAATCTGCAGCGATCGTGATGCCGGATGCGAATCTTGATAATGTGATCGATTCAGTCAGATGGGGGATCTTTTTTAACGCAGGCCAGGTATGCTCTGCCATGTCGCGCATGATCATTCACAATGACGTGCATGATGAGATGATAGCGCGCCTTGAAGGGCTTGCCACCTCATTGTCAGTGGGACCTGGCATAGAGCGCCGCGAATTTGGCGCCAATATGGGCGCTATGGTCTCAGAAGCGCAACGCGACAGAGCCATCGGCCTGATAGAAGGTGCCATCTCACAAGGTGCCACTCTTGTCACTGGCGGCCATAAATGCAACCGCCCCGGCTGGTTCCTTGAGCCAACAATCCTTGGCGATGTCACCCCTGATATGACCATTGCCTCAGAAGAGGTGTTTGGCCCTGTCCTGTCTGTTCTGAGGGCAGATTCGCAACAAACGGCCATAGAGATTGCGAACAGCACCCCTTATGGACTGGTTAATGGCATTTTCACATCTGATATCGACAATGCCAACCGCGCTGCCAGAGATTTGCGCTCTGGTCAGGTCTTTATCAATGAATGGTTTGCAGGCGGCGTTGAAACCCCCTTTGGTGGCTATGGCAAATCAGGCTATGGGCGCGAAAAAGGCCGCGAAGCCTTGTGGAATTACTTACAGACCAAAAATATCGCAACCAAGATCGGCTAGCCCTTTGCGCCTGTGATATCTCACCGACAGCGCGAAATCCTATGCGCTTTCGGTGACCATCATGACAGGATAAAAGGCATTTTTGGCTTTGTAATTCGAAGAATGCCAGTCAATCACAAAAATCGCGACTCCAATCAGGCACGCAAGCAAAGCGTAATTCGCCATCCTCTTGGCCCTCAGCGACCAGGACGACTCATTTACCTTATTTAGTAAAAACCAAATAACAGCGCCGCTTATCAAAAAAGCACCGCCGCCAACTAACACTGTATCTTGCAACATTTTTGCCAATCCCTTCTCCAAAAAACGCCAAATAAGCGCGTTTTGAGCATAACCTGATTTGAAAGAAGATGAAAATTAGATTTTTTATTTCAATCTTTTCAATATGTTAGAAAACTAATTTAGAAAAGTGCGACATTTTGGCATAAAGGTTGTTGCCTCATCTATTTATTGTGCTAACTTTTACAACAATTGGGGGGAGCTATCTGTCTGCCAACGCAGGCATTAAAAGATAGTCAATTAATCAAAGTAGGACGTTCTAGAACGACGAGTTTGGGAGTGTCCTTATGTCATTCATTAAAAAAATGCTGCTTCCTGCAGCGATCCTATCAACCCTACCAGCCGTTGCAAACGCCGCAGAAAACTTGGCGCAAGACGACTTTGTAGGTATCAGCTTCTGGCTGATTTCAATGGCTCTTGTAGCCTCAACTGCTTTCTTCTTCCTTGAAACACAGCGTGTATCAGCGAAGTGGAAGACATCTCTTGTTGTATCAGGTCTGGTCACATTGGTTGCCGCCGTTCACTATTTCTACATGCGTGACGTGTGGGTAGCGACAGGAGATACACCAACAGTATATCGTTACATTGACTGGTTGATCACGGTGCCACTATTGATGATCGAATTCTACTTGATCTTGCGTGCTATCACAGCGGTATCAGGCGGTGTATTCTGGCGTTTGACAGTCGGTACATTGATCATGTTGATCGGTGGTTATTTGGGTGAAGCAGGTTACATCAACGTAACTGTTGGTTTCATCATCGGTATGGCTGGTTGGGCATACATCTTGTATGAAATCTTTGCTGGTGAAGCTGGCAAGGTTGCCGCAAATGATGCACCTGCCTCAGTAAAGTCTGCTTACTCAACAATGCGTTGGATTGTAACAATTGGTTGGGCGATTTACCCACTAGGTTACTTCTTCGGTTACATGGCTGGTGGCGCAAGCATGGAAAGCTTGAACATCATCTATAACCTGGCTGACGTTTTGAACAAGATCGCATTTGGTGTGATCATCTGGAACGTTGCAGTGACAGAATCAGAAGCATAATGCTTCACAGCAAGGCAGCAGGTTATCCTGCTGCCTTGCCCATTTCTTAGCAAATTAAACCTTTCAAAGCCGCTAAGGAGAGCGATCAATGGTCGATTTTACAAACGACATGACAGCACTCGCACAACAGACCAAATCTGAAAATATTGTGCCACCACAAGCTGACAAAGATGATAGCCGCCATCACATTAGCCGCTTTATAACAACACAATTACCATCCCCCTCACATCCGCTTGGCGCACCTGCTGAGCATCACTTTGCCAGACCAGGCAAAATGTTGCGGGCACGCCTTGCCCTGTCAGCTGCCAAAAGAATGGGAGCCGATATGGAGGCTGCTCTTCATTGGGCCGCGGCTGTTGAATTACTCCATAATGCCTCACTTGTTCATGATGATATGTGTGATGATGATGCCACACGCCGCGGCAGACCATCTGTCTGGTCCATCTATGGCAGGAATACAGCCCTTGCGCTTGGTGACTGGCTGATTGCCCGCTCCTTTGACTGCGCTGCCAAAGCTGCCTCTCTTGGCGGGGCCCCTGTTTTGGTTAGCTTGCTTGCAGAGCATATGCTCGCTACCACCAAAGGTCAGGCGCTTGAATTTGTGCAAAAAGACTATCCTGCATGGGATGCTTATCTTGAAATATGCACAGGCAAAACAGCACCTCTTTTTGTGGCACCTGTTGAGGGCATTGCCCATCTTGCAGGTCGAAAAGATGTGATACCAGCTCTTATGCGGTTTTTCACCGCGGTTGGTGCTGCCTATCAGATTGCGAACGACATCCAGAATGTGACAGGCACTGATGGTGCGTTCAAGCCTGCCTCAGATCTGGTACGCCGCACACCAAATGCCGTCATCGTGACCTATCGCTCATTACTGACAGGTGAGTTACTAGAAGGCTTCTCGCATTGGCTTGCCTCTGATGATGAAGACAAAGCGCGCCAGTGGCATCAGGCGATATTAAGCTCAGGCGCTCTTACTCTGACCGCAGAACATATGATGGGTATTGTTGAAGAAGCTGAACGTCTTATTGATGATTTGCCTGAAGATTGCGCACAAATTGTGACCCCTATCCATGCGCAATTGGTTAAGGCAACAAGGCAATGCGCTCTGTAACCTAGCCATCTGCTTTCATCCATCAGCTAGCCTGCTGCGTATAAAACACATAAGATTACGGTATAATGGGGACAGGCTAGCTTCATGACAAAAACAATTGTGATAGGTTCTGGTTTTGGCGGAATCGCCTCAGCATTACGCATGCGCGCCAGAGGTGATGAGGTCCTACTGATAGAGCGCTTGTCTGAAATAGGCGGCAGAGCGCAGGTATTTGAAAAAGGCGGCTTTCGTCATGATGCCGGCCCCACCGTCATCACAGCGCCATTTTTATTTGATGAATTATTTGAGCTATTTGGTGAAAAGCGTTCTGACCATATTGAATTCAGACCACTTGATCCGTGGTACCGCTTTTATTTTCATACAGGCGAACAATTTGATTACGCCGCCTCTCTTGAAGATACTTGCAAAGAGATTGAACGTTTTTCAAAACAAGATGCCGCCGGCTATCGCAAATTACTCAAAACATCCAAAGATATTTTTGATATTGGCTTTACCAAGCTTGCGGACAAGCCATTTACGCGATTTGGTGCCATGATGGCACAGGTGCCGGCTTTGCTGAAATTGCGATCATATCTGACAGTCTCATCACTGGTCGCGCGCTATATTAAACACCCTTTGATAAGACAGGCCTTTTCAATTCATCCCCTTCTTGTTGGCGGCAATCCGTTTTCAACCACTTCAATCTACGCGCTCATCCATTATCTGGAGCGTAAATGGGGCGTCTATTTCGCCATGGGGGGCACAGGCGCTCTTGTCGCGCAATTACGCCGTCTGATGGAACGCCATGGCATTGATATTCAGCTCAATACCGATGTTGAGACCATTACAACCAATGGCAGGCACGTCACAGGCATCATTACCTCAGATGGCCGCAAAATTGAGGCAGACAGGATCATCTGCAACGGTGATCCTCCGGTGATCTATCAAGAACTACTGGCTCATAGCAAAAAGAAAAACAAAAAAGCCATACCCGAAAAATTCACAAAATACTCAATGGGTCTTTATGTGATGTTTTTTGGCACCAAAACAACCTATCCGGATATCGCGCATCACACCATCTGGATGGGGCCACGCTTTGAAGGTCTTTTGCATGATATTTTTGATAAAAAAATTCTGGCAGATGATTTCTCACTTTATTTGCACAGGCCAACAGCCACAGATAAAAGCTTTGCACCTGAGGGATGTGACAGCTTTTATGTGCTTTGCCCCGTGCCAAATCTGCAGGGTAATATTGACTGGCAGACAACAGGCTCTGTCCTGCGTGACAGGATTGTGACAGCTCTGGAAGAGACCATCATGCCAAATTTATCACAAACCATCACAGATGATTTTTGGATGACGCCTGAAGATTTCAAAAAAGATTATCGCTCTATGCATGGCGCCGGCTTTTCAATCGCGCCATTATTTACGCAAAGCGCATGGTTTCGCTATCATAATCAGGACCCTGATTATGATAATTTATATTTCGCCGCCGCAGGGGCACATCCGGGCGCCGGTATGCCAGGCGTGTTATGCTCTGCCAAAGTGGTCGAAGCGCTCATAGATGAAGCAGAGGCAAAAAAGAAAAAACAGGCCGCGTAATAAGGTATAACAAAAAGGGGTAAGGGACTGGCAAAAGATGACAATGATGGCATCAACCCGCAATAGATCTCCTGCAGATAATCGCTTTCAGGCGCAACAAGCAGAAGACTCACTGGCAAAGAACGGGCGCACTTTTCACTGGGCCCGCCGCTTTTTAGGGCCTCATCACGGGCCTGACGCAGCGCGTCTTTATGCCTTTTGCCGTCTGTTAGATGATCTGGCTGATGGTGACTTACCAGATGGTAAGAGACGCCTATTACAGATTCACCGCGATCTCATCACCTTATCTTCACATACCGTCAATTCTTCTAAAGCGAACACAGCCACACTGCCCTATTTACAAGATAAGGATATGGCGGCATTTGCCTCTTTCATGATCGCAAAAAATCTGCCTGCCAAAGCCTTTGAGCATTTAATTGACGGCTTATTATTTGATCAGGGCACCGTGGCGCTTGATGATGAATCAGCACTGATACTCTATGGCTATCAGGTGGCAGGGACAGTTGGTCTTATGATGTGTCCTGTCCTGTCATGCTTTGATAAACAGGCAAGCAATTTTGCCATTGATCTTGGCATTGCGATGCAATTTACCAACATCGCGCGCGATGTTCTCGAAGATGCCCAAATGGGACGCCGCTATTTGCCGGCTGACTGGGTAGACGGCCTTACCGCCGCTGAGATAGCGCAAGGCGCCGCCGCAAGCGATGAGGCTGTTTTAACCATCATTCGCCGCGCAATCCAAAAATTATTACTACTTGCAGATACCTATTACCAAAGCGGGTTTTCTGGTCTTGCCTATTTACCCAAAAGAGCCCGGATAGCCATTGCGATTGCCGGTTATAGCTATCGTGAAATTGGTACACAATTGCAGGCAAATGGCCTGAACTGGCACAAAGGGCGCACCGTCACAAGCACGCTTACCAAAGCACGTGTCAGCTTAGGCGCAATACGCTATTTAGCACCGCAACACCCCCCTGCCAGACATCAGTCAGACCTGCATAAGGCATTAAGTGGCTATCTGACATGACCAATCATCACCCTGTATCATTGATTGGCTCCGGCTGCGCCAGCCTGTCTCTGGCAAAGGCGATTCGTGCTGAAAATTTAGGGACATGCAAGCTGTTAACAGACAGCTCCTATCTGACGCGCCCAAACCATATCTGGGGTTTTTGGTCTATGCCATGGCTGACAGATGCGTCTGAAATAGCGCCTCATACATGGCATAAATGGCAGATAATCACCTCGTCTGTTGCTATCATACATGAATCGCACACCCATCCTTATCAGGCGATATCATCATATGACTGGCTTCATCATTGCGCCACTCAATCAGGCGCAGAAGAGGTCATTGGCACGATCACCACCCCGCCATCTTATCCCTATTTCGACAGCCGGCCCCTGACCGCCCCGCAAGGATGTTTTTATCAGCATTTCATTGGTCATCATATTAAGACAAAGACACCTGTTTTCAATGATACCACAGCCATTTTAATGGATTTCAGATGCGATCAGTCTGAAGGGCTTCATTTTATATATCTTTTGCCAACATCACCAACCACAGCGCTTGTGGAATCAACCTTATTTTCTCCTGATTTAGTGCCTGATGATTATTATGAAACAGCGATAAAGACCTATCTTTTGACCTGTCATAATTGTGATGATTATCAGGTGATGCACAAAGAAAGAGGCATCATTCCTCTGGCAGATTGCCGTGATACAAATCAGCCAGAGACAGCCATCGGCGCGCGTGGCGGCGCATTACGCCCCTCTTCAGGCTATGCTTTCAGCTTTATTCAAAAACAAGTCTTACAAATCATCACCCATTATCAAAACACACAAATTTGGCAATCACAAAGCCCTATTTCTGCAACCGATTTATGGATGGATAAGGTTTTTTTACAGGTGCTAGCGTCTCATCCTCATCAGGCAATTTCAGTATTTGAAAGGATGGCACGGGCGCTAAGCGGCGATGAATTTGCCACTTTTATGTCTGGCACAGCCTCATTCAAAACCGTGCTCAAAGTTGTTATGGCAATGCCCAAATGGCCGTTCCTCAAAGCAGCTATCTCACCAGACACCTATCGGAGCGCGGCATGATAAGCTTATCTGTCATAGATATGATAGCGCTGTTATGTATTGTGTTTATTGGCTTACCTCATGGTGCCTTTGATGGCGCTCTTTATGCGCTCTTGCCTTCTGGTGAGCGCAAAGCCAGCCTGTTGCGCTTTTTGGCACTATACAGCCTGACAGCGCTTCTTATCATTGGCTTATGGCTTGTCTTTCCTGTGATAAGCCTGCTTTTGTTTCTGGCTATCTCTGCCTTTCATTTTGGCAAAGGCGACACCGCAGGATATCAGGGCAAAAACCGTTTTATCGCTCTGATAGCACATGGCGGACTTGTGACTATGTATTTGCCTTTTATACATAACAAAGACGCGATGGCATTTTTTTCTTATCTGACATTTCGACCGGCAGATGAGCTCGGCCTCCTTGCAGCCATTTTGACTCTTGCGGCGATACTATGGAGCGCTTGTGTTCTTTATTATGGCTATTTGGCAGTAACAGACAGGCGTTATCGCAGGCGGTTTTCTGAAATCATTCTGGCAGCCATTCTCATGGCGTATCTGCCTTTATTGCCTGCATTTGCCTTTTATTTTTGTGCGCTTCACTCAGCGCGTCACTTCACATCTATTTATCAGGCTCTGAAAACACAAGCGCCTCGCCGGCTATGGCCTCTTGCTATCAGCCTGAGCGTTGCTTCCTGGCTTGCCGGCGGCTTAACATTGCTCGCACTATTGCCTTATCAGGATATGGTCTTATCAATGATTCAAATTCTGTTTATTGGCTTGGCGGCGCTGACTGTGCCACATATGATATTAGTAGACGGCTTATGGCGCCCGCTTTTTTTGGCAAACAGAAAGACAGATCATGGCTAACCAAAAAGATCAGCAATCGTATCAGCGCAAAGATGCGCACCTTGACCTTGCCAAAACACCTCTTGCCAAAGCACAGATATCTCATCCTTTTGATACCATACAGCTCACCCACCATGCCTTACCAGATGGCGCGATAAATAAGGTACAAACAACCACCTTATTTTGTGGCAAACAGCTTTCTGTTCCTTTTTTTATCGGGGCCATGACAGGCGGGACCAAACGCGCTGATGCGATTAATCATGCCCTTGCTGAGGTCGCACAGGACAAACAAATTGCACTGGCTCTTGGCTCACAACGCGCTGGCCTGTCTCGCGGACTGTCTCAGAAATCTTTGCGCCGCATAGCGCCAGATGCTGTGTTAATTGGCAATCTTGGCATCACACAGCTTGCCGCCAAAGAGGGTCAGGATATGGCATTGCGCGCCATAGATGATATCGAAGCCAACGCCATGGCCATCCATCTGAACCCCTTGCAAGAAGCAGCTCAAATAGAAGGTGATCATGACTGGTCTGGCACACGAAAGGCTCTGACAACATTTCTTGCCTCCTGCCCTGTACCTGTCATCATCAAAGAAGTTGGCGCCGGTATCAATGCAGAGCTTGCAGCAGAACTCACCGCCATGGGCGCCGCCTATATTGATATCGCAGGTTTGGGCGGGACCAATTGGACACGCATAGAAACAGCGCGTCATGACACACAAAACCAGACTGCTTTTGCCCCGTTTCTTGATTGGGGCATTGATACAGCCACAGCCATTCAAACAGCGCGTGCTGCCATGCCCGATGGCGCCATCATTGCCTCAGGCGGCATACGTCATGGGCTGGATGTTGCCAAAGCGCTGGCGCTTGGAGCTGATCTGGTCTGTGCCGCCGGACCGTTTTTAGCAGCTTTGGAAGATGATAATGGCACTTTGTCTCAACAGGCGCTTGCCAGTTGCCTTGATGAATGGACTTATCAGCTAAATCTTGCCTGTTTTTTGACAAATTGCAGACATAGCCGCGATTTATCACAAAAATCACGCCCCTATGTTACTGATTTCAGGTAATTTTCAAATAAATTAGAAATAATGAATAAAAAAGCAGAGGTTTGTAATCCAATACATACCCCTGCTTGTATAAAGTATGACTTGAAAAAGTCTTCCCCCCCGAGGAGGTCTCGGTTTCCTACTTTTCGAGACCTCCAACCCTACCACATGAAATCATAGTAACAATGTCGCCACTGATGGTTTTTCACCATGTGAGCAGGCGATAGCCAGACAGGATAGGGTAATATGATTATTTGCCTTTCCAGACAGGGTCTCTTTTTTCGGCAAATGCGCGCGCACCTTCCAGCTGATCTTCACTGGAATATAGCCTGTCGACTGTGGCAAGCTGGCGTTTAGAGACCTTATTCAGCGCATCTTGGGCTTTCATATCTTCTGCTTCCCGCACGACTTCTTTAATCGCAGCGAACACCAATGGCGGGCCTGTTTCAAGCGTTCTGGCCAAATCCCACGCAGCTTCACGCAATGAGGCATCTGGCACAATCTCTTTGATAAGGCCCCATTTATGCGCTTCTTGTGCATCTACCCAGCGACCTGTTAACAGCAAGTCCATTGCGACATGATAAGGGATACGCTTTGGCAATTTGATTGAGGCGGCATCTGCCACTGTCCCGGAGCGTATTTCAGGCAGAGCAAAACTGGCGCTTTCCGCTGCCAGAATCAAATCACATGACAGCGCCAACTCAAATCCACCGCCACAGCAAATCCCGTTCACAGCGCAAATCACAGGCTTATTCATATTGCCTAATTCCTGCAGGCCGCCAAACCCTCCAATGCCATAATCGCCATCAACCGCATCACCGTCTGCCGCTGCCTTCAAATCCCATCCGGCGCAGAAAAATTTATCCCCTTCTGCCCGCAAAATCGCCACACGTGCCTGCGGGTCATCACGAAATGACATAAACACCTCACCCATTTTTCGGCTTGTGGCCAAATCGATGGCATTTGCTTTGGGGCGGTTCAAACTGATTTCCCAGATACCACCTTGTTTCACAATGGCTAAACTTTCCATAAGCTACGACTCCTTTTGTGTTATCAGCGCATCGGCTGCCACTGCGCGGTCAGGCGTGCAAATCACAGGATTCATTTCAATCTCAGTCATTCTGCCCCCTGCCTCATGATATAGATCTGACAGTTTTTGTATCAAATCCAGTAATCCTGATACATCGCCTGCAGGCTTACCGCGATAGCCTGTCATTTTTGGCCAGCACCGCAATCTTTGTAATTGTGCTAACAACTCTTCATTACGCGCAGGCAAGCTTATCGTCACTTTGTCTTGCAATAATTCAGTGTAAATCCCGCCTTCTGCTACTGTTAGCAACGGCCCATGGGCAGGATCACACACAATCCCGACAAGCAATTCTGCCACTGTACCGGTGATCATCTCTTCGACCAGATACCCGTCTGGCGCTTCCATATCATTGATGATTTGCCTCATCATATCAGCGTCTGTGATACCAAGCGCAACAGCACCGCTTTCTGTTTTATGGGCAAAACCTATCCCTTTTGTCACAAGAGGGTAACGCATATTGGCCTCAGCCACCCTTTGCACCGCCTCTTCGCCTGATGAGACTGTCACAGAGCGCGGCACATCTATGCCATAATCAGCTAATTTCGCCTTTGCCTCATCCTCACCCAATAAGATAGTTTTTCCTGTCATTTGTGGATGATCCCACAAAGGCAAAGCCGGTTGTGATTGCCAGTTGGCTCCGATATCTGCCATGGCTTCTATCGCTGCCAGACCATCTTCAAGCCCCATCAAAGGCGCGATATTATCATCAAGCGCAGGGGCACAAAATGCCTCTGTCAGCGTTTCCGGCAAAGTTGAAATCATCACTGCCCGCTTGCCTGTTTGCTTCACAGCTGCCATCAGACAATCACGTGCCGGCAGCCAGGCTGTGTCATCACATCTGTCAAGACGCGGCGGATCTAATACAAGACAGCTTATTGATTGCGGCCCTTCAAGCATAGCCGCAAATGTCTGTGTCATCGCCTCATGATCTCCCCAGATATAAGTCTGATAATCAAGCGGGTTTGATAAATGGACCAACGGACCTAATGCCTGACCAAGCTGTGTTTTTTGTCCTTCACTCAAGGGCGGAAAGATAAGTTTTGTACTCGCAGCGCAATCAGCCACCAGACTTGCCTCACCACCTGAACAGGACAAGGACGCTATATTATAATCGTCAAGCACACCACCATAATGCGCAAGCTTGAGTGATTCCACAAATCCGCCAAGGCTTGCCAGCCGCGCAATGCCAAGACGGCGCAGCAACGCAGATGCGCTCTCATCACTTCCTGCCAAAGAGGCCGTATGAGACATAGTCGCATGTTGCGCTGCCTCTGACTTGCCAACTTTCAAAGCCACAATCGGTATCTTCTTTTGACGCGACTTACAAGCAAGCGCCTCCAGCTTTTTCAGATCAGATATGCCTTCAATATGCAGGCCAATCGCTGTGATGCGCGGATCATCAAGCATAGCGCTTGCCAAATCACACATATCAATCTGTGCCTGATTGCCAACTGTGGCAAGCATTGCCAGAGGCAGAGATCGTTTTGACATAGACAGACTAATCGCCATGTTAGAGCTTTGCGTGATAATGCCAACACCTCTGTCACAAGCGATTGCCCCATGCTCATCAGGCCATAAGGCGACCTTATCCAGATAATTCACAAACCCATAGCAATTAGGCCCTAAAAAAGGCATATCACCTGCTTTATCCAACGCTTGTTTTTGCAGGGCGCTGCCACTTTCCTCACCTGCCTGTAAAACAGTTTCATCATCTGCGCTTGTTTCTGCAAAGCCAGAGGCAAAGCAAACTGCCCCACCGGCGCCTGCTTTTGCCAACTCACCCAGAATATGCGGCGTGATGGTCCGGTTGACACCAATAAAGCTTGCATCAGGCGCCTTTGGCAATGCTGCCACATTGGCATAAGCTTTCAGACCAAGAATGTCCTGCTTTGTTGGGTGAATAGGCCAGATATCCCCCTCAAAGCCAGATTTTTGCAATTGCATAATGACATTGCGGGCCCACGCACCGCCAAAGACAGCAATATGTTTGGGACGCAAAAGCCTGTGAAGATCTGCCATCAATCAGCCTCCCAAGGGGCGCAAGAGATCCCGGCTAATGATATGGCGTTGAATTTCAGATGTGCCATCCCAGATACGCTCAACACGCGCATCACGCCAGAATCTGGCAAAAGGCAAATCATCCATCAGGCCCATCCCGCCATGAAGCTGGATACAACAATCTGTGACACGCGCTAACATTTCTGTGGCATATAGCTTTGCAGAGGCGATGTCACGATTGGCATCAAGGCCCTGATCAAGCTTCCATGCGGCATTCAAAGTCAGAAATTCAGCAGCGTCAATTTCTGTAATCATATCAGCGAGCTGAAAACTCACCCCCTGAAATTTACCGATTTGCTGTCCGAATTGTTTGCGTTCAACAAGATAAGGCAACGTCATCTCAAAGGCACGCCGGGCACGCCCAACAGAACAAGCAGCAACAGAAATGCGGGTTGCACCAAGCCATTCATTTGCAATGTCAAATCCGCGATGAACCTCTCCTAAGATTTGCGAAGATGGCAGGCGGCATTCATCAAAGCGCAAAATACAATTTTGGTAACCGCGATGAGAGACAGAACTATAACCCTCTTCAATGGTAAAACCATCAGTGTCTCTGTCGACAAGAAAACAGGTGATTTTCTTCTTCAGGCCGCGCGGTGTCTCTTCTTCACCTGTCGCCACAAAGACAATCACGAAATCAGCAATATTGGCATGGCTGATAAAATGTTTAGTGCCATTCACAATCCAGTCATCTCCATCCGGGCGCGCTGCACATTGCATGCCCCGAACATCTGAGCCAGCACCCGGCTCTGTTAAAGCAAGCGCGTCAAATTTTTCACCTGAAACAGCCGGTAACAGATATTTTTCGCGCTGCTCACCTTCGCACGCCATCAAAATGCCGGATGGTCTACCAAAGAACACTGTTAGCGCATTTGACCCTCTGCCAAGCTCGCGCTCTACCAGAGTGAAATCAAAATGATTAAGGCCGGCTCCACCTACCTCTTCTGGAAAATTACATCCAAAAAAGCCAAGCTCTTTACATTTTTGTGCGATATCGCGGCCAATCTCTTCAGGCACAAATCCCTGTTTTTCGACCATCTCTTCATGAGGATAGATTTCCTGCTCTACAAATTGCCGTACTGTATCGACAATCATTTCCTGCTCTTGGCTTAATCCGAAATGCATGGGTTTTTGTCCTTTTTTATTATTTTTTCACACCGACCGCACGGCCACAAAATTCTGGTTTTGGCAGTGCTGACTGCGCGCTCGCCAATGCGCCCAACTTTTGTGCAACCGGTTCTTGCGCCGGCGCGCTTGCCCCTTTATTTGTATCAACATGAAGCAGCATATGTTCTCCTGTTGCGACAACCATCCCTTCTTGATTGATCATCTCATGACAAAGATGCAGTTTTTTGCCGTCAAATAGCAAAATCTGACTGCGAACGCTAAAAGACTGCCCTAAGGCCATTTCACCTAAATGACGTATATGGGTTTCCACAGTATAAAAGCTATAACCGCGTGCCAGATAATCCTCATCAAGCCCGCCTGCTTTGATCACACCATCAGTGGCATCACTAAAGACATGACCAAAACGATATTCAGTCATGTGACCATTATAATCAATCCAGTCAGGCAAGACGCGCCCGCTATGCACTGACAATGGCGCTGCCATATCTGCTTGTGACAGTGGCGCTTCTTCTTTGCTGCGTTGCTTGTCAATCTCATTCAAAAACGCGCCAGCCGCCCAATTATGAGCTTTCAAAGACCGCAGAAACGCAATCAAATTTTTATCTCTGATGGCTTCTAATTCTCTTATCGAATACGCTCCTGACTGCGCATCTGACTGCCCCGCAATTTTCTCTATCAGCTCATCTGTTAATTCAGGCACATCCATCAGCTTTGTCCATGGCCAGGCAAGGGCAGGGCCGAACTGGCTGATAAAATGTCGCATGCCTGCCTCACCACCAGCCACGCGGTAAGTCTCAAACAGACCCATTTGTGCCCAGCGCAAACCAAAGCTGTGTGTCATGATATCATCAATGACATCAGTCGTTGCGATATCATCATTGATAAGCCACAAAGCCTCCCGCCATACAGCCTCAAGAAGCCTGTCACCAACATGAGCGTCAATTTCACCTTTTATATGAACAGGCCTCATCGCAATCGAAGACAGAATCTCTTTTGCTTTTGCGATTTGCTCATCACTTGTTGCAGAAGAGCAAACAAGCTCAACCAAAGGCAACAGATAGACAGGGTTATAAGGGTGCGTGACCACAATCTGAGACGGGTCTTTGGCGCCTTCTTGCAATTGTGTTGGCGTGAAGCCGGAGGTCGAAGATCCTATCAGCGCCTCTGGCAGACATGATTGCTGAATCTGCGCATAAACAGCTTGTTTTATCTCAGGTCTTTCTGGCACGGATTCTTGAATCCATTGTGCCTGCCCTACGGCCTCTTCCAGTGTTTTTGCAAAACGTAACTGGCCTTCTTCCGGCAGAGCGCCATCATGCAAAAAAGGCACACAGGCACGGGCATTTTTCAACACTTCCGCGATTTTGCGTTCTGCCTGAGGGTCAGTGTCAAATATGATAACGTCCCAGCCGGCAAGCAAAAATCGCGCTGCCCAACCGCCACCAATGACACCGCCACCGATGATCGCTGCAGTTTTTTTCATCAATCCACCTTTATCTTTTTGCTGTTATCTTAAGAGTGAACAGGCGCACGCTTTACCAGTTTCAACTCGTCCCGCACTTGCTGAGGGCTCATCAAAGAGGGACCAAGATTACTGATAATAGAGGCTGCTTTTTCAACTAATTGTGCGTTGGTTGCCAACACACCTTTTTCCAACCATAAATTATCTTCAAGACCAACACGAATATTCCCGCCTGCCAGAGTGGCCGCTGCAACATAAGGCATTTGGTGGCGCCCGATGGAAAAGGCTGAAAACGTCCAGTGAGATGGCACATTATTGACCATTGCCATAAAGGTATTCAAATCATCTGGTGCCCCCCACGGCACACCCATGCATAATTGCACCATCACAGGATCTTCAATCAGACCTTCTTCAACCAATTGTTTGGCAAACCATAAATGGCCTGTATCAAATGCCTCTATTTCTGGACGCACACCTAACTCTGTCATGCGCTTTGCCATATCACGCAACATGCCAGGCGTGTTTGTCATCACATAATCAGCCTCAGCAAAATTCATAGTTCCGCAGTCAAGCGTACAGATTTCAGGCAAACAATCTGCCACATGCGCCACACGCTCTTTTGCGCCGGCCATGTCTGTGGCCTCAGGGTTTAGTGGCAACGGGCTGTCTGTGGGACCAAACACCATATCACCTCCCATACCTGCCGTCAGATTGAGAACCACATCTGTATCACTTTCGCGAATACGTTCTGTAACCTCACGATAAAGCGCCAAATCTCTGGATGGTGTGCCTGTCTCAGGATCTCTGACATGGCAATGGACCACCGCTGCCCCTGCTTTGGCAGCGTCAATGGCTGCTTGTGCAATTTGCTCAGGTGAGCGCGGCACAAGCGGGCTTCTGTCCTGGGTGCCACCTGACCCTGTAATTGCCGCTGTGATGAAAACCGATTGACGCATTGAAAGTGGCATGACAGGCCCCCCTTGAACAAAATGACAAAGATGTTACTCTGGCACTATCTGATACGTGAATGATCCGGAAAAATATCTTATTTCCGCAGTATTTTATCGCATATTACGGAGAATTCGAAAATGGCTGATTTCACAAGCCAAAATCACCATCTGTCAGCGCCAGAATTCCTGTCACAGGTGCGCTTTAATGATGCTGGTCTGGTGCCTGTTATTGCCCAGCAATTTGACAGCAAACAGGTGTTAATGATGGCCTGGATGACCAAACAAACGCTTCAGGAGACCATCGAAACAGGCCGGGCTTGTTACTGGTCGCGTTCACGCGCTGCCTTTTGGCGCAAAGGCGATACCTCTGGCCATATTCAAAAAGTCAAATCACTTGAGCTTGATTGTGATGGCGACACAATTTTAATGATGATTGATCAAACAGGCGCTGCCTGCCATACAGGCGAGATTAGTTGCTTTTATCGCACATTAACTGAGTAACAGGATCTGACTACAGGGCCATGCCTGTTACACCGGCTCAAAACTACCTGTCTCTTCAACATAATGATGCAATGTGCCTGTGCCAATATCGTGCCACAGACCATGAAGTGACAAGCGCCCTTGTGCCACTGCGTCTTTGACAAATTCATAGCTTGTCAAATTCTCCAGTGATACAAGAACGGACTCACGTTCCATTTCATGAATATCATCAGCCTTGCCTGCTGCCATAACGCGCTCAAAGGCAGGGCGCATTTCACGAACCCAACGCCCGACAAAGCTCGATGGCAAAGCCAGAGCTTCATTTGTCCCTGAGCATAAATCAAAACAACCCTGCACGCCGCCGCATTTCGCATGGCCAATGACCAGAATATGACACACCCCAAGCGCCGTGACAGCATATTCTATCGCCGCTGCGGTGCCGTGAATGCCATCACTTGCCTCAGCCATTGGCACAAAATTGGCAATATTGCGATGCACAAACAACTCACCTTCATCAGCGCCAAATATATCTGTTACATGAACACGGCTATCACAGCAGGAGATGACCAACGCTTTTGGCGATTGGCCATTTTTATCTAAATCCTGAAAATGTGCTTGTTTGACCTGATAATCAGTCTCGCGCCACATATGATAGCGTGATGCAAAATAATCTGACAAAGGCTTAACAGATGGCATGGCTTAGAACCCCTTGTGAAAGTCGCTGAAACGGCGTCACTATCTGTTATTCTGGCCCATTTGACAAGGCGCAGAGGACAAAATTATCCCCTGATTGTCCCTCATGATAAAAATAGGCGCCATCTGTTAGTTTCTCACCTTTAGTGGCTATGATCATGGTCACTATGCGCGTCACCTTCAGAGGTAAAACAAGCCTCAAAAGCCCTTGTGATATAGGCCCAATAATCAGCTATCACAGCCTCTTCAGGCAATGTTGCTGCCATCGGGTCAAGCATGATAACAGGCAATCCCATATCATGACCTATTTGCTCTGTCAGCGCTTTGCTCTGCTGCGGCTCATAAAACAGGCAGGAGGCATCATGCAAAGCTGCCTCTTTCTGCATGTCGCGCAAATGCCCTGCCGAAGGCTGACCATGATGATGAAGCAACAAAAACCCAACAGCTTCCATATCATAATCTGCCTCCAGATAATAAGTCAGATCATGCATAGCCAGAAAATGATTAGGGCTTGTCTTATTTGCCATATCGGCAAAATGATTATCAGCTAATGCCAACTGAACAGCCACCTGCTGATAATTATCTGAGATAGCCCCGG
Organism: Puniceispirillaceae bacterium (SeqCode); assembly: GCA_049890215.1. Lineage (GTDB taxonomy): Bacteria > Pseudomonadota > Alphaproteobacteria > Puniceispirillales > Puniceispirillaceae > UBA685. The sequence goes on from JBMHBX010000001.1 coordinate 74,998, forward strand.
CCGCCTCCGGGCGTTTGGCGATCAGGCTGTCACGTATGACCACCGCCAATTCCTGCATCATATTAGGTGAGAAAAAGAGATGTAAATCAGGGCCCATGCCATGACCATGATCATCATGCCCCTCATGGCCTTTATGCCCTTCATGGTCATCATGGCCTTTATGGCCGTCATGGTCATCTCGACCTTCGTGATCATCATGACCTTCGTGATCATCATGACCTTCGTGTTCATCATGGCCTTCGTGTTCATCATGGCCTTCGTGATCATCATGGCCTTTATGGCCGTCATGCCCGTCATGGCCTTTATGGCCGTCATGCCCCTCATGCCCGTCATGATCACGCCTCAAAAGTGAGCTTTTCAGAATATCACCAAATAACACCCAGCGTTCTGGCGCCTGTTTCATGACTTTGGCCAAAGACACTTCCATCATAGGAGAGATCGCAAATATCAGCTCACTATTGGCAATAAGGCGCCTTTGTGACGGCCTGAATTCACTATGATGGGCAGACTGGCTTGGCGGCAGGATCACATCAGCTTCAATCGCCTCACCCCCTATTTGCTGTACCAAAAGGTGAATGGGTTTCAAAGAGGAGGCCACCTTCAAAGGCGCCTTTGTCTCTGCGACCGCAGAAGTGACAGGTTGTGCTAAACACAGTGCTGCCGATAAAAACAATCTGTAATATAGGCTATTGGCTCTCATGCGCTCACCGCCCTTCTTTTTGAAATCTGATATCATTGATGAAAAAAATTCTAACATAGTCATAAATGTTATGTTATCACATATCAAGTGTAAATATCTGATTTCATGAAAAGGTGCCCTTTATGTTGGTCAAAGCAGATAATCTTGGCATCAAAAGTCAAAATGGGTGGCGTGTACGTCATGTCTCTATGGCCATTTCATCTGGCGAGATTGTGACCATGATTGGCCCCAACGGCTCAGGCAAAACGACCACTGCCAAAGCGCTTTTGGGAATCATAGACGCCGATGAAGGCACGGTGACACGCAAAGCAAATCTGCGCATTGGTTATGTCCCGCAAAGCTTATCTGTCTCACGCAATGTGCCTTTATCACTTGAGCGGTTTTTGCAATTAACCAAAACGCACAGCCAGTCCGATATTGCCGAAGCACTTGCGCTTGTTGGTCTTGCCAATGCGAAAAACCAACCAGTTGTTGAATTATCAGGCGGCCAGTTGCAACGCGCCCTGATTGCCCGCGCTCTTTTGCTTAAACCTGATCTGATGGTCCTTGATGAACCTGTCCAGGGCGTTGATTTCACAGGTGAGATAGCATTGTATCAGCTGATCACACAAATCAGGGATCATCTGGATTGCGGCATGTTACTTATCTCTCATGATTTACATATTGTGATGTCTCAGACAGATCGTGTGGTGTGTATGAACGGGCATATTTGCTGCGAAGGTGCCCCTGCCTCTGTCATGGAAAATGAAGCCTATCTGAAATTATTTGGCCCAAAGGCCTCTGAATTTCTGGCCCTTTATCATCATGATCATGATCACGACCATCATGATCATCATAACCATGACCATCATCACGCGGCTCATCATCACGGGCGGGGACAAGATCATGTTTGATGATTTTCTAACCAGAGCCCTGTTGGCAGGGCTCGCAACCGCAGCGCTCACCGGACCTATTGGCTGTTTTATCATCTGGCGCCGCATGTCTTTTTTTGGTGATACATTATCACATTCCGCCTTACTTGGTGTGGCCATAGGATTATTGCTTAGTATCAATCAGACCATATCTGTGTTTATGATCGCGCTTGGCATATCTGCGTGCCTTCAATGGCTTGGCAGGCGCGCCACCTTATCTGCCGATGCCACGCTTGGGATTTTATCACATGGCACTTTGGCGCTTGGCTTGCTTTTGATATCATTCCTGCCACCATATCAAATTGATATCACATCTGTTTTTTTCGGCGATATATTGGCGTCTTCTGTAACAGATGTCATCGTGATGATCTCAGGCATGATAGCAGGGCTTATTGTGGTAAAATATATATGGCACCCTTTATTGGTCACCACCATAAACACAGATATTGCGACCGCTGAAGGGATCAGGTCTAAATCTGCTGAATTCATCTTCATGATATTGCTGACAATGGTGATCTCATTTTCTTTCAAAATTGTTGGTGTTCTTCTTATCTCAGCATTGTTGGTCATCCCGGCAGCAGCGGCGCGTCAACTCGCAAAAAGCCCTGAAGTGACAGCGCTCTTTGCCTCTGTCATAGGGTGTGTTTCTGTCACCACGGGCCTTGGTGCCTCCTTATATGGCGATTTGCCCTCCGGCCCTGCGATTGTCTGCGCCGCTCTGGCACTATTTGTCATCTCCTTTATCATCAGGCAGATAAAATCATGACAAAACCAAGCGCATTATCAGGCAAATATACGACCGCCATTCTTACCTATCTTGAAAAACAGGATACACCGAAATCAGCTTATGAGATTTTGGATAATGTAAGGGACATAGGGGCAAAGGCACCCATGCAGATTTATCGCGCCCTTGCCAAGCTGGAACAAGCAGGCCTTGCGCATAAATTACCAAAATCAAATGGATGGATAGCTTGTGACGGCCACGACCATAACAGCGTCACGCAAATGCTCTTGCTACTTTCCTGCCAGTCATGCGGCACAGTCAAAGAAATCCAAAATAACCAATTTCAAACAGCCATCAACACCCTGACCAAAAGCGCACAATTCAGCCTGCCTGCCCAAACCATAGAGGTAGATGGACTATGTGATAATTGTCATCTGAATAAAGGAACACACTCATGATGAAGCAAAGACAATTAGGAAAAAATGGTCCCATGATATCGCCCATTGGCTATGGCGCCATGTCTTTTTCTGATTTTTATGGCCCCATAGATGAGGCAGGTGTGCATGCCATCCTGGATCACTGCCTTGACAAAGGCCTGACTCATATTGATACAGCAGATGTATATGGCAACGGCTTTTCTGAAAGCTGCATTGGCTCTTATCTTGCAAAACAGCCTGCCTCAGTCAAAGATGGGTTTTCTCTTGCCACCAAAGCGGGGATTTACCGACCGCCCGGCGAAGAGCGCCGCCACAGGAATGACAAGGCCTATCTTGAACAGCAGCTTGATAATTCTCTAAAGACAATGGGCGTTGATGTGATTGACCTGTTTTATGTCCATCGAAGAGACCCGGATATCCCTATCGAAGATGTCACCTTATCACTGGCAGATTTTGTCAAGGCAGGCAAAATCAAAGGCTTTGGTTATTCAGAAATAGCGCCCTCTTCTTTGCGGCGTGCAAATGCTGTTCATCATGTTATGGCCGTACAATCAGAATATTCACTTGGCGTGCGGTCACCAGAATTAGGCCTCATACAAAGTTGCGCAGAGCTTGGCACGGCCTTTGTGGCTTTTTCCCCTGTTGGCAGATCATTGCTCACAGACAAACCACATGATCTTGAAAAATTACAATCTATCCCGTTTCTGGTAAATAACCCTCGTTTTATGGAGCCAAATTTATCTGCCAATATCGCCGCCACAGACCCGTTCCGCGCTTTGGCCAAATCACTTGATCTATCAGCCGCCGGCCTTGCCATTGCCTGGTTGTTACATCAGGGCGATCATATTATTCCTATACCGGGCACCAGACATTTATCTCATCTGGATGAAGCCTTAAAAGGGGCTGACTTTATCATCTCAGACGAGGTTGCCGCACAAATAGACAGCATTCTGCCAATAGGCTGGGCACATGGCGATCGCTATAATGAAGGGCAATGGTGGGGACCAGAGCGTTATTGCTAAGAGGGCTGACGGTGTTTTTGTTGCCTGTCATGATACAGAGAAAACGCGCCGGCAATGACAATAACCAGAGCCCCCAAAAGCGCTAGCGCATCAGGGACTTCTGCGAAAAACAAATAGCCAAATAATATGGCATATAAAATGGCGCCGTAGCGGAAAATGGCGACAAAGCCGATATCACCAAGGCGCATCATAACAACAGCAAATAAATTGGTCAGAAAAATAAAGACACCTGCGGTGAATATCAGCCCATAATGTCTGGCTTCCGGCACAGCCCATTCTTCATAAAAGCTCATGATAATGGCAAATAATGTTACGCCAACCACCTGCCAGAATGCAGCATAAAAGGCAGGTATCTGAGAAGAAAGCCTACGGGTAAAAATATCCCTTATGACAAACAGTAAAACAGAGGCTAGCGCATAAAGCGAATTCACATCAAAGCCTTGTGTGCCGGGACGCACCACAAGCATCACCCCAAAAAAGCCGCCAATAATGGCAAGCCAGCGCCGCCAGTCCACTGTCTCTCCAAAAAACAGCATCGCTGAGATCGCCAGACCAAAAGGCACCGCTTGTGTGATGATCACAACATTGGCAATTGGCATCGTCATAATCGCTTTTAACAAACAATAAGACAGACCAATTTCACACAAAATGCGCAAGCTGATGATAAACCGGTCTCTGCCTTGCGGGCGCACAGACAACTCACCACGCCAATAAAGCAACACCAACAAAAGAGGCGTCAACATCAAGCCCCTGATAAATAAAGACTGAAAGATAGGCATATCAACCAAAACAGCCTTCATTGCCACATCATTTGATATCTGGCAGAACCCGAATAACAACGCAATAAAGGCGCCAGTGCGGTTACCATCACTTATCTGGTTTTTTGTCTTATTCATCGCTATCATGTCCTCACCATACAAAAGATAAGCCATCATGACACGTGATTGTTACAAGGTGGGCAAACCGGGATAAAGGATGAACATATCATGGCAACGATTGCCTTACTTGATGGCGGCCTTGGTCAGGAAATCAGCAAACGCTCTTCTTCAGATAAAGCGCATCCCCTTTGGTCTGTCAAAGTGATGGATGACGAGCCACAAATTGTCATAGATGTTCATAAAGAATTTATTCTTGCCGGCGCGCGTACCATCACTGGTAATAATTACACCGCCACACAGTCTCGTCTTGACAGGCATGGTTATGGTGACAGGTTCACAGATTTCCATAGGACAGCTATCACATTAGTCGAACAGGCCATAAACGAGTCCAAAATCGCAAGAGATACCATATCCATAGCCGGCTGCCTGCCGCCCATCGCGGCAAGCTATGTGGCAGAGGCCGCGCTTGATTATCACGCCTCATTTGATGCCTATTGCCAGAATATCACAGCACAAAAAGATCATGTTGACATCTTTTTGGTGGAGACCATCTCAAACATCACAGAGGCCAAGGCAGCGGCCGCCGCCCTTTCCTCTTTTGGTCTGCCTGCCATTATTGGCCTCACTCTCAAAGATGATGGCTCAAATCATCTGCGCTCTGATGAGCCTCTTGAACAAGCCATAGAAGCGCTTGGAGCCGCCGGTATATCTGCTTTAAATGTGAATTGTTGCTATCCAGAAGCCATTGATAAAGCCATGCCTGTTCTTGGTAAATCAGGGTTGCGCGTTGGCGGCTATGCCAATGGTTTTACCTCTATCGAAGCATTGGCGCCCGGCCTGACGGTTGACACCTTATCTGCAAGGCAGGATTTATCTATGCAACGTTACGCTGATCATGTCGCCAGATGGATTGATGATGGCGCTACCATAGTCGGCGGCTGCTGCGAGATCAGCCCTGCCTATATCGCCCATTTGCATGGCAACCTTATCGCCAAAGGCCATCAGCTTGAAAAACTAACTGCCTGAGGCCTGTTAAGGGATCAGCACATAATTGCCGACAAAGGTTTTTTTGCTAAAATCCTCTTGTGCTTTGGCAATGTCTGATAAGGCAAAGCGTTTGGCAAGAAGCGGTTTAATCTGCCCTGTTTCAATATAATGAATAAGGTTTGGGAAGACTGGCTCATCCCATGCAGTCGTGCCAATTAGCTGAATATCTTTGAGATACATATCACGCATATCAAGACTGACCACAGGCCCGGCAATGGCACCAGATGAGGCATAGCGCCCACCACGCACCAGTAATTTCAGCATATCAGGAAAAGACGGGCCTGCCACATTATCCACAATCAAATCAAAGGACTCTTCTGCACATTGGCTCATCACATCTTGATCTCTGTCTATCACATAATCAGCGCCTATCTCTTTCAGACGCGCCATTTTATCGTGACGTGTCAGGGCAGTGACAACGGCTCCCCGCCTTTTGGCAAGCTGAACCACCGCGGAGCCGACACCACCTGATGCACCTGTCACAAACACCTTGTCATTTGCCTTGCATGCAGCGCGATGAAGCATGGTTTCTGCCGTGGCATAGGCACATGGGATAGTCGCAAGCTCTGCATCTTCCCAGTCACAATCAACAGCAAATGCTTCGCTTGATGGCACAATCACATAATCAGCAAAGGCGCCGTCAAAATCAGAGGCCATCCAAGCGGTTTCCAGACTGTCAAACCCCCTCAGGCGCATGCAGGCGCGCACCAAAACACGCTCACCAATTCGCGCTTTATCTTCTGAATCATGAACAGCTACAATCTCTGCACAACAATCTGTTCCCTGAATAATCGGAAAAGGGGTCGCTTTGTTCCACCCGCCATCTGCTTTATGGCTGGGATCTTGTTCTTGCGCCTCACCAAGGCTATCTGTGCTACTTGTCACTGTTTTGGAATACCAGCCAAGGCGTGTATTGATTTCTGTATTATTCATCCCTGCCGCAAGCACGCGCAGCAATATCTCACCCGGGCGTAATGCTCTGACAGGTACAGATTGATAAGATAATTTATCATAGCCCCCATTGCCTGTTGTCACCACCGCCATCATGGTTGAAGGATAAGAAAATACAGACATATCTTAAAAACCCTTTTATTTGTGCTCACACCCAACATTGTGTGGCCTCATCTTTTCATGATGACCATGCAATGACAAATGCAAAAACGCCTGTGATAAAAAATAGACTTGCGGGCCTGCCAAATAGTCGGGCATGATCGTCCTTCTATCGCTTTTTCCCTTTGCCCAGAGTGATAACATGACAGACACACCACAATTACAACAAGATCAATTTGCCCCTTGTGAGGATGAGCGCCTGTTCCCGGAGCGCCGCACTGACAAGGTAAAGATTCTCCTCCTATATGGCTCTCTTCGCGCTGAGAGTTATTCTCGGCGTACCGCAGAAGAAGGCGCGCGTATCTTAGAAAAATTAGGCGCAGAAACACGCTTTTTTCACCCCTCAGGGTTACCTCTTGTCGATGATAACGCTGATGCCACTCACCCCAAAGTGGCTGAATTGCGCGATCTTGTAACCTGGTGTGATGGCATGGTTTGGTCTTCGCCAGAGCGGCACGGCGCTATGACAGGGCTGATGAAAACGCAAATTGACTGGATACCTTTATCACTTGGCGCTGTGCGTCCTACGCAAGGAAAAACACTGGCACTGATGCAGGTATCAGGCGGATCACAGAGCTTTAATACCGTCAATCAGTTACGCATTCTGGGGCGATGGATGCGCCTTTTGACAATCCCTAATCAGTCATCAGTTGCCAAAGCATGGCAGGAATTTGATGAATCAGGCCGCATGAAAACATCTGCCTATTACAATCGCATTGTCGATGTCATGGAAGAATTATATAAATTCACACTGCTCACAAGAGATAACCGCGACTATCTCACTGACAGATATTCAGAAAGAGTCGAAAGCCATGAGGCGCTGATGAAGCGGGTAAACAACAAGAACTGATTGATCAGCTCTTCAAATTCATATCATTTTGACGTGCAACATAAGAAAGCAAATCATCTGTCAGCCTTGTTTTGATCTCTGCCAGCTCATTCAGACGCGCAGCCTTATCATGCGGCAGCGCCTCAGTAAAAGCGGTGATAGCCGCCTGACCAATTGTCAGATGGCATAATTTATCATCATTCAATGACGCAATAATGGCATTTTGCTCATCAACAATCGCCAGAATTTCATCGCGCATTTCACCCGCAATATCATCAATTGTGATATCATCAATGGTGCTATTTTTGCCATCTGCCATTATGATGTTTCCTGTTTTGCAAGATAAGCGTTCACACAAGGCGGGCATAGATAGCCACCAAAAGAATCCACTTTTGCCAGCGCTAATTTTTCGCCGCGCCAATTATCTGCACCGCAACCACCGCACGCAACCCCCTCATAGAGCGCATAGGTAATCCCGTTCTGAGATAAAGTCGGCGAAGACCCGCTATCATCTTGCATATATCACTCCTTTTTCATCACACGCGTAAAACAGCCCTTTTATCATAACAGCTCCAACACAAGCACAACAGCGAAATTCGCCTCTCTGCTCAACGCAAACCGGCAAATAGGGACCCCACCTGCCCTTGCCTGCTACATGCCTTGCCATATCACAAGAAACCAGCCCCTCAAACAAAGACTAATTGACAGCCACCCGGTTGCTACCCTAATACTCTAAAAAATAAATTACTAATTAAGTAATAATTATGTGTGACAGGATGGCGCCTATGATCAGACGAATACAGCCATTTGCCCAAAAGCTGCTAGATAAATATTTTATGGCAACCCAAACAACGGGCAATGTCGGCGATGCTGACTTTCATGTTGATATGATAGTGCATCTTGCCAGTGTCCTGCGGCCAAAAACCTATGTAGAGCTTGGCACGAACAGGTGCGAGACTTTTAACCGTGTTTCGCAATTTGCCGGCACAGCCTATGGCGCTGATATCTGGGCTGAGTCACAAAGCTATATGAAAAATAAATCTTGTTTTTTCCATGGCAGCACATCTGATTTTTCGGATCATCTGCGCGCCAAAGATGTGAAAATTGATTTACTGTTTATTGACGCAGACCACAGCGCCAAATCGGTCAAAGAGGATTTTGAGAATTTCTTTGATATGATGACTGATGATGGCGTGATTTTAATGCATGATGGCTATCCGAAAGATGCCTCTCAATTATCACCTGATATTTGTGGTGATGGTTACAAGGCAATCAAAGAGCTATCAAAAGAGCGTGACTATTTTGAACTTGTCACCATCCCCTTCCCGCCTGGTTTGTCGATTTGCCGTGTGCGGCAAAAACAAGTTCCATGGGAAGGCTAAACAGCTTATCAGGCTTTTGCATAACTTAAAAAAGGGGCGATACAGCCCCTTATCTTTTAATGCCTCTCATCTTGTCCAAAAAGGTAAAGCCAAAACAGCCAAGATGCACACCAACCTTTTGCAAAGATGTTAATCGTGACACCACTTCATTCTTCTGCCGCAGATAAAACAGGTAATTGCGCAAATAGCCGATAAAGCTTTTTTTGAACAATGCCTTCATCAATGTGCGGTTACCATCTTTGGGAAGCGGCAGGAAGGTGGTGAGATATTTCACATAGACAAAGGGCTCACCTGTTGTTGCCTCAAATTGTTTTGAAAAACGCGGCAAATCAGCTTTTTTGACATAAAAATCCATATAAAAACTATGACGCGTTACCTCTGGCGGACAATTTATGCGGCTGACACCGTGAAAAGATTCTGAATCATGGGTAAAGACAACGATCTTATTGGGATCAGGCAGGCTTCTGCCAATCTCTTTGGTGCCGTTTTTATCAAAAAATAATGTGGCCCCCTCCCATTCATCCTGCCATTGCGGCGAGGCATAGAAGATACAATTGGCCATATGAATATAATCTTCATTTTCGATATAGGAATGGTCAACATGCGAGCCTAAAAACCCGCCTGATTTCATTGTATGATAAGGGGCATAGCCGCCAAAGCCGGGCATTTCTATCAAAGAATAAATCTCACCATCCCAGCCTGTCATCTCTGCCACAATATCTTTGACGCGCTGCGAGCCAAATAGCGCAATCGTATCTGTAACCGCTTTGGGCATAGAATCTAAACGATAGACAATTTTCTTTTTCTCTACCTCAGTCAGCGCCACATTATCGCGCAAATCCTGATCAAGAACTGACAGCTCTTTATTCAAATTTTGGAACTGCTTTGGTTCCAAAAAATCATGTTTTTCAACCCACATTATGACAAGCCTTTACAATCTGAGCGTCACTTTCTTTTTGGCTATCCACAAATAACCACTTTCATCATCATAGTTGTTATCTATATCATTGTCTGCCCTGTTTGAACAAGACACGAGATGGCTATCAGGAGCTCAGCTTGTAAAAAGAACCTCTGGCTAAGGCTCATCTGTCAGGACGCCGGTGGTAAAGAGTTCCGGTGGTAAAGAGGTATTGTGGAACAAGGCAAAGACGTGGTAATTCAAAGAAGATAATGTTTTTATAAAAAAAACAGCCACCTTTGCGCATTGACCGGACCAAGCAGGCTTGTTCATTTCATGAAAATTCTATGTCTTATTCAAATTTATAACGAAATGGAAACAGGCCATTTGCCTGGTTTTTTTGAACAGCATAACGGGCTATTTGACGACATTATTGTGTTTGATGATGCCAGCACTGACGGGTCTGCTGATTTTGCGCGCCGCTATACAGATCATGTCTTGCAAAAATCAGCAAATGATTTTGGTGATGAGAAAAACCACAAGCGCAAAATGCTTGATTATGCTGATCAATTTAATCCTGATTTTATCATGTTTCTGGACGCTGATGAGATTTTTACAACAGACAGGCAGACTCTGGAATCTGTTTGTACCCAGATGGCAAAAGATGGGGTAGATGGCTACAAAACCAAATTCTACAATTTATGGCGTAGCTATAATTATGTCCGCACAGATAGTCTGTTTGACAAATTACGACCGATCAAATTATTCAAATACATCCCAACAGACACGCCCTATGCCAGTCTTGATAAAGGCCTTCACCAGCATCTTGAGCCTGATTATGTCAAAAACACGATTGTGCACCCTGATCTGATCATTCTCCACAGGGGCTTTACGACAACCTATCATATCATCCGCAAATTTTTGACCTATCGCGCTCATGGCCAGACAGGATTTGATCTGATGCGCCTGATAGATGAATCCAAAGTCACCTTTGCGCGTGTGGATGATGCACTTATTCCGGATGACTGGGACAAGCAAGACGCACCACCAACCCCCTTATCGCTCGAAGCCTATTTCAAAGAAGCCTATAAAATACGTGATGAGATTAAAAAGCCAAAAGTCTCTATTTTCTCTCTTATCTACAAAGATGTGAAATGGCTGCAATTTGTTTATGATCAAGTGCTAAAACATAGCGGCAATATTGATTATGAATTTTATTTTATTGCCAATGATGCAACCAAAGAGGTCACAGATTACCTCTATGAACATTACATTCCGCATTATATTTTTGTGCCAGATGAGGCAGTGCGCCATGAACATTATATCAATAATGTCTACCGCGCTTATAATTTTGGGGTCTCACAGGCCAAATCTGATCTTGTTGTGATGATCAATTCAGATATGGCATTCTCGCCGGGCTGGCTTGATGCACTTCTTGATACATATCAATCAGGCAGGGTTGTCTCAAGCCGCCTGATTGAACAGGGCAAACTCGCCACAGGCACCTATGGGATTGAAAAAGATTTTGGCAATGATACTGCTGATTATGACGAAGCTGGATTCTTAGCCTATGCGGCGCAAAATAAGGTCGCAGAAATCAAGCCTGGCGGCCTTTATATGCCTATTTTGGTCAATAAATATGATTTCGAAAAAATTGGCGGCTATCCCGAAGGCAACCTTAAAAAAGACAGTGATGTTTTTGCCCCTCAGATAGCGCAGCCAGGCGAAGATGTTATGTCTGGCGATGTTGCCTTTATTGAAAAGCTAAAATCAATTGACGTTGCGCATGTCACGGCGTTTCATTCTCTTATCTATCATTTTCAGGAAGGTGAGAAACGATCTGAGGCAAGCGAGATAAACGCTGAATTTGCACAAGACGAAATTTGCATCGCCAATAATACGATTATCGGCATTAATGGCGAAAAAGTATTATGGAATTATCTTCTTGAAATGCCAAATACGCATGCCATGGATTATGATATTGTTGGCGGCAAAAAAAATATCAGCTTTGATGCTTATCGCAAATCGAAATCACTCAAAGCGTCTGTCTCTTTGCAAAATGCCAGCTTTATGGATTTGGTGAATACTGATTTACGCACCATCACCTTGCTTCAGGATAATCTGAGGCGCATGGGGCTTGAAAATGCCTTGCAGGAACAGGTGCTAAGAGACTGCGATCATCGTGTAACAAACTCTGTTATTACCGCTGCCTCCTATCCTGAATTTGATTTTGATATTATTCCGCTTGGTGTGGATGATACCTTATTCTCACCGCAGGACACATCAGCATGCCGCGCCAAATGGCAGATTGACACCTCAGCCAAAGTGGGCATTTTTGTCGGGGCCCTCAATGAGGTCAAAGGCTGGCCTGACGTGCTGAAAACCATTGATCATTATCAGGATATTCACTGGCTTGTTGTGACAAAATATGATGATGAAATTGACAGACAAAACGTCACCTTATTCCGCAATTTAGATCAAAAGAGCCTTGCTGAATTATTAAATTGCGCAGATTTCTTTTTGCTTGGCTCACCAGTGGAAACACAATGCCTTGCCGCGATTGAAGCTGCGCTGTGTGATGTTCCGCTTGTGATGCGGCCAACAGGCATGTTCTATACCATTGCCGAAGAAGACAGGGCCAAAATTGGCTATTTCGGGGATGATTTTACCTCTGGTGTGGCCCATGTTCTGGAACATGATTTTACGCCGCGTGATACGATGAAAGGCTATGACATTACGATTGAGGCTTGCAAAGAGCGCTGGTGGCACTGTTTTGCAGCGCAAAAACTGGCCTATCACAAATCACGCTACCTGACTGATCAAAGCGATATCACCACCATCTCACGTGCCAGAAAATGGCGCTTTCATATGGAATTTATTTTACGGCGCAAAATCATCAAACCGCTTTTGGGCCGTGATAGCCTTCCCAGCATTGGCGAGATATCTGTCTTTTTGAAACAACATAGCCCTGCCATTATTTTCACCAGCATTCGCACAATCTGGCGATTGATAAGGCGCCGTTAATATGTTGATACGGTTTTTTGGCAAAAAATCTCTGTTCTATGGCTTTTTAGCCGCGTTATTTGGCGCGGCTCTGGGCTTGATTGAGATTTTATTTGCCGGACTTGTTGTGCTTTTGCTCAAAATTATTGGCGTTAGCGAAGAGCCCGGCTTTATTGGTGATATTGAACCTTTTGCCTCTGCCTCACCTGTTTATGTATTGCTATTGCTTATCATGATCGCTTGTGCGCGTGCCTTGTGCCAGATTGGCAAAGGTTATTTTGCGGTAGCCGCGAATGAAGGGTTTATCTCACGATTGCGGTTTATGGCGATTGACAATCTTTTATCTGACAACAATGAAAATGCGCTCAGAGGCTCAAAATTTTATTCGTTGATTTCTGATATTTTTTCAAAATCAGCTTTGGTTTTTTATGGCATTGTCCATTCGATACCTCTTATCTTACAAGCGCTTGTGATCTTTGGCTTTATGTATGTGATGTCTGCCTATTTATCGTTGGTTGGATTCATATTCATTATTTTTGTCGGTTTTGTTGTATTGCTGGTTCAGCGCAAAATATCCTCTATCGCAGCGCCTTTATCTCTTTACAGCGACAAGCTGTTTGCCAAGGTCAAAATCGTTCTTGATAATTTATTGCTTATCCGCATTTACCGTGTCAGTGAGCGTGAACGCGCTGAGGTTTCCACAGTCTTAAAGAACTATCTGTGGGCGATTAAACATGCCTCTTTATGGTCTTTGATCTCAGAAAACATCCCGAATATATTAGGCGTTCTGGTGGTGGCCTATATTGTTCATCAACAATTACAACACGCTTATCTGAATAATGCTGAATTTGTATCATTTTTATATTTGTTTTTGCGCTATTCACAAGTATTGGGACAAATCGCAAGCTTTTCCGGCAACAGCCTTGTGAATTTTCCCTATTTCAAAAGAAGCTTTGATTTCTTCGCCTCAGTCCAGTCGAGCGCCGGCGCCTCAGCAAGCTATTTTGAAGCGCCTACCGCCGCTATCACAAACCATCAGGACAAAGCCCAACCTGCCATAGCAAAGCTGGATAAACCACCGTCACTTGCGATATCATCTGTTTATTTTGCTTTTGAGGATGAGACTATTATTGATAATGTCTCCCTTACCCTGAAAGCAGGTGAACAGCTTGTCATCACAGGGCCGAGCGGCTCAGGGAAAAGTACCTTTTTGAACCTGTTATTGGGTGTCTTGACCCCCGCACAAGGCGCCGTGACCATCAATCATCAGTCTCCTCTGTCTTTTTTAGATGATTATGGTGCTGATATTGGATTTGTCGGGCCAAATGCCTTTTTAATAGAAGGCAGCGTGGCAGATAATTTGCGCTTTGGAAATCGCAATGACATCACCACCGATCAGATGATCACAATATTGCAACAGCTTGGCATGGATGACTGGCTAAAGCGTTTTGATTATGATCTCACCCTTCCTTTGGGTGAGGGCGCAGCTGCCATGTCAACAGGACAAGGCCAGCGCCTGTCTATTGCGCGCGGCCTGCTAAGGCAGCCAAAATTACTGATATTAGACGAGATTACCGCCAATCTTGATAGCAAGACAGAACAAGATATTGTTGAATTGGTTGGCGCCCTCAAAGGCAAGACCACCATCATCATTGTCACGCATAGTGCTATGATGGAAAAGCACGCAGATCATCAGCTAAAAATGGGGATGTAAGATGGCAAAAGCACCCTGTTTTACGATTATCACCCCTGTTTATAATCAGGGCGATTATATCGCTGAGACGATTGAAAGCGTTCTGGCGCAAACCTTCACAGATTATGAATATATTGTCATCAATGACGGCTCAACTGATAACACACAACAGGTGCTTGACTCTTATCAGGATAAAATCACCATCATCACTCAGGAAAATATGGGCCAGTCTGCAACCTTAAATAAAGGATGGCAGATGGCAAAGGGGCGCTATCTTGGCTATTTATCGGCAGATGATATTATCTACCCGCATTGTCTGTCTGAAATAGCGGCGCATATCAGTGACACACCGAAAATTCTGTATCCTGACTATGATCTTATCAGCGCGGATACCTCTTTCATACGCCAGATAAAAACAGCGCCTACCACCACAAAAAAACTCATTGAAGAGTTGGAATGCACCCCCGGCCTTGCGGCGTTTTTCCCGGCAAGCTTATTCAAACAAACAGGCGGATGGCGCACTGATCTTGTCTATATCCCTGATTATGAATTTTGGCTTCGCCTGTTTCGCGCAGGGGCGCATTTTACCAGAGTGCCACAATCACTTGGTGGTTTTCGCATACATGCCGGCTCAGGCTCAGTGCGCGCCATCAGCTATGAACGTTCAGAAGAAATCATTGCTTTGGCACAGGAATATGGCCAATTGGCAGAGACCCGTCATGGCTATCGCATTGCAAGGCAAAATGCCTATCTGATCGCTGCCAGAAGTCATTTTCAATCTGCCCGCTACCTTACGGGACTGGCAAGATGGTTTGAAGCATGTCGCATCGGGCCGTTACGCAATATTTTGCGCCCGTCAAAATTGCGGTTTATTCTGGCAGGCTTATTGCGCCGTTTTGTGATAGGCTTAAAGGAGTGATGATGACGCACGTTCGCAAACCAATCATTTTTGCCCATGGGCTTCATAGCGGCGGCGGCGCCTCTGTTATCTTATCGCTGATTAAAACAAAAAGGGCGCAAGACTGCCTCTTCATATTAGATGACAGGCTTCGCAACCGCCTTCCTGAAAATACCGGCCTCACAGCGCACTTTTTCCCTGCCGGTCTGATGGGGCGCCTTCGGGCAGAAACATGGCTGAAAGCCCATAGTGACAAAGACACAAAAATTTTATCTCTGAACAGCCTGCCTTTTTTGCGCCACCAAACAGGCAAGGTGACCTATTTTTTCCATAATGTAAATTTGCTCACATCACAAAGGGGCATAGCCCCTGCTCTGTCTGTCTCCTCATGGGCAAAGCGTGTCTTATTCACCTGTCTTATCGGGCGCCTTCACCATGTGATTGTGCAAACACCAACTGTCAAAGAACAAATGCTTCAGCGCTTTGACAGATTAAATCAGGCTGATATCCGCGTTCACGGATTTGTGCCACCTGATATCGCCTCACCGCAGCCTGAGCCTGCGCCCCCCAAAGCCAGGAGCCTTCATCTTTTATATGTCGCAGATGACCAGCCTCATAAAAACCATGCCACATTACTAGAGGCGGTGCAGATGTTATGTATCGCTGATACGAAACTGACATTGACCTTGACCCTCACCCTTGATGAAGGGGCGCCTGTTGTGAAGCGATGGCAGCAACAGACAGGCAGGGCTAATAATCTGCGCATTATCACTTGCGGCTATCTTGACCGTCCTGCCTTACAAAAGGCCTATCAGACAGCAGATGCCCTTATTTTTGCCTCTCATCATGAATCTTTTGGCCTGCCGTTAATAGAAGCAGCGCATTACAAATTGCCCATCATCGCAGCCGAACGTGATTTTGTGCGTGATGTCTGCACGCCGCATGAGGCATTTGACCCGGCCTCAGCACGCTCTGTTGCCTCGGCCATTGCCCGCTTTGCCAATCGTGATACGGGGGCCTTGCGTGCCTGTTGGACAGATGCCGACAACTTTCTTGAGACCTTTTTTGACCAATAGGGCACAAAATAAAAAAACCCGTAAAAATCTTGGATCTGCTCTTATACATTAGCGCAAAATCAATTGATTTGCATAAGCGATAGATTTAGACATAATGAAATAGCTGTGAGATTTAGCTTATCACTTCAAAAAATAGAGATGTCACCATGAATTTTGACTATCAAGCATTTCAGGCACAAATCAGAGATGATAACGCTGATTATCTGGACAGATTTCCCTATCCTTATGCGTATTTTGACAATCTGTTTGACGAGGCACTTCTTGATAAAGTCAACAGGGAAGTCGAAGAGGCCAATTATGCCGAAGATGTGCGCGCCATTGATGGCGAAGAGGTCAAAACCAGATCTGATTTTGAAGATAATGAAGCTTTGCCACCTGCAACACGCACAGTGTTTGAGATCATAAATGGCGGCCGTTTTTTGAATATGGTCACAGAGCTTACCCAAATCAAAGGCCTCATCTCTGATCCCTATTTTGATGGGGGCGGGGTCAATGTCATTAAAAATCAGGGCACGCTTGCGGTTCATATTGATGGCACCACCCAACACCGTATGCAGATTTGTCGGCGGATTAATGCCATTTTATTTTTGAATGATGACTGGGATCCGCAATGGAATGGGTATCATGAACAATGGGATTACACAGATAAAGACAAATCCCCTTTTGATGATACGCAGGGCTGGCGTTGTGTGCGCAAAATCCTGCCAAAACGCAATCGCCTTTTGGTATTTACGACCAATGATCATAGCTGGCACGGACATGCAGGTGTTCTGGAAGTGCCAGAGACCATCATGCGCAAGTCTCTTATCACCTATTACTATACCTCATCACGTCCAAGCACTGATATCTTATATGAAGAGCCGCATCGTGCGTTATTCATTAATAACCGCATAACGCTGTCACCCGAAGCCTACGAGTCTACAGAAGTCATTTTATAGGTCATGTTTGAAAATAAGACATTACTAATCACAGGCGGCACAGGTTCCTTTGGCAACGCTGTTTTGAACCGTTTTCTGGAATCAGATATTGCGCAAATACGTATTTTCTCTCGTGATGAGAAAAAACAAGATGATATGCGCAAACGCTTTGCCTCTGATAAATTGAAATTTTATGTGGGTGATGTGCGCGATTATAACAGCATATTATCTGCTATGCGCGGCGTTGATTATGTCTTTCATGCAGCGGCGTTAAAACAGGTGCCCTCTTGTGAATTCTATCCTATGGAGGCAGTCAAAACCAATATCCTTGGCACAGAAAACGTACTGGACGCAGCGATCAACACTTCTGTTAGCCGCGTTGTGTGCCTTAGCACTGACAAGGCGGTTTATCCGATAAATGCCATGGGCATTTCCAAGGCGATGATGGAAAAGGTGATTGTTGCAAAATCACGCACTGTACCAGACAGGCTAAAGATTTGCACCACGCGCTATGGTAATGTGATGGCCTCACGCGGTTCTGTAATACCGCGCTTTGTGGAACAGATTCAAAATAACATGCCTTTATCTATCACAGACCCGTCTATGACACGGTTTATGATGACGCTTGATGATGCGGTTGATCTTGTCTCTTATGCGTTTGAACATGGCAATAATGGCGACATTTTTGTGCAAAAAGCACCTGCCGCCACTATCCAGACACTGGCAGAAGCCATCTTGGAGCTGATGGATAAACCAGACCATAAGATCAACATCATTGGCACACGTCACGGCGAAAAATTATTCGAAGCCTTATGTTCGAAAGAAGAAATGTTAAAGGCCCGCGATGAGACTGATTACTATCGCATCTCAGCAGATAATCGTGATTTGAATTATGAAAAATTTTTCAATGAAGGATCAGAAGCCTTATCCATCAGCGAAGATTATAATTCACATAACACAACCAGATTGACCAAAGATGAAATGAAAGCCCTTTTGCAAAAAGTAGAGGATTTTCAGCGCGTCCTTCGTGGTGAGAAAGTTATGGAAAATGGCTAAGAAGATCATCATCCTTGGCGCAACAGGCATGCTTGGCAGCTCACTGCATCGCTATCTGTCAGCTTGTGACGCCTATGATGTAACAGGCACAGTCAGAAGTGAGGCAGGCAAACAAAAGCTTGCCAAAATGGGATATGATAACATCATAGCCGGTATTGATATGCAGGATTTATCGTCTCTGTCAGCTTTGATGGCAGAAATGAAGCCTGACATTGTGATCAATTGTATCGGGATCATTAAACAGCTTGATTTGGCTTATGCGCATGTACCTTCGATTGAGATAAATGCCCTCCTGCCTCATCAGCTTGCCGAATTATGTGACAAGACAGACACAAAGCTTGTGCATTTTTCCACAGATTGTGTCTTTGATGGCAGCAAAGGCAGCTATACAGAACAAGACATTGCCACCGCCACAGATCTTTACGGCAAATCAAAATATATTGGTGAGGTTGATTATGGCAGGCATGTGACCTTGCGCACCTCTATTATTGGCCATGAATTATCAAGCAACCTGTCCTTAATAGACTGGTTTTTATCACAAACAGGCGCGGTCAAAGGCTTTTCCAAAGCGATCTTCAGCGGCTTGCCATGTGTTATGATAGCTGAATTTCTTGAAACGCACTGCCTGCCTCAGGATATTTGCGGCCTGTATCATCTCAGTGTGGATCCTATTGATAAATATCAGCTTCTCTGCCTTGTGCGTGATATTTATGGTCGCGATATCATCATAGAAGACAATCAGGATGTGAGTATTGATCGCAGCCTGTTAAGTGACAAATTACGAAACCAGACAGGCTTTGTGCCACCATCATGGCCAGAGCTGATTAAAAAGATGCATAGTGAATATGAGCAATTCTTCGCAAAATAGCGCAAAATTGCGTGTCATGACCATTCTCGGCACCCGGCCGGAAATCATACGCCTATCACGAGTGATGGTGAAAATGGATGCGTATTTTGATCACAAGATTGTCCATACCGGTCAAAATTATGATTATGAGCTGAATGAGATATTTTTTGATGATCTCGAATTGCGCGCGCCTGATATCTATCTTGGCTGCACTGGCGACAGCCCCGGCCAGATGATAGCTGATGTTATCGCAAAAACAGATACATTGCTCGCACAACACAAACCAGATGCCATCCTCATTTTGGGTGACACCAACAGCGCCATGGCAGCCATAGCCGCCAAGCGTCATCAAATTCCTATCTTTCATATGGAAGCAGGTAATCGTTGCTTTGATTTACGTGTTCCTGAAGAAATTAACCGCAAAATTGTGGATCATATCGCTGATATCAACATGCCCTACAGTCAGATTGCGCGTGATTATCTGATAGCAGAAGGGATCAAGCCTGATCTGATTGTCAAAACTGGCAGCCCCATGGATGAGGTTTTGGCCCATTATATGCCGAAAATCAAAACATCCACTATTTTATCAGATCTGGACCTGCAGGAAGACCGCTATTTTGCTGTCAGTGCGCACCGTCAGGAAAATGTCGATTCACCGCAAAAACTTGCCTTATTCGTAGAGGCACTGAACAAGCTATGCGACCATTACGATTTGCCTGTCATTGTCTCAACCCATCCAAGGACAAGGCAGCGTATCGCAGAGCATAACATCACCTTCCATGATCTTGTCCGTCTGCAAAAGCCTCTATGCTTTACAGATTATATTACCCTGCAAACACATGCCAAATTGGTATTGAGCGATAGTGGCACCATCACCGAAGAAGCCTCTATTTTGAATTTTCGCGCAGTCAATATCAGAGATGCCCATGAAAGACCAGAAGGCATGGAAGAAGGCGCCGTTATGCTGACAGGCATGAATAGTGAGCGCATCATGAACGCCCTTACCATTCTGGAAGCACAGCCAAAAGGCGAAGACCGCCTTCTTGATAAAGTCGCTGATTATCATGCACCTCACCTATCTGAAAAAGTTGTACGTACCATCTTGAGCTATACAGATTATGTCAATCGGGTCATATGGAAGAAACACAGCTAAAGACACACCAGAAAAAAGCTATCTTTCTGATTGATGATGACTGGCCGGCAAGCAAGCGTTCAAGCGCAAAAATGATGTTTGAGCTGGCACGCACCTTTGCAGATGATGGCTATAGCTCTGTTTTGCTTATGCCAAGTAACGGGCCGCAAAAACATCTTATCTCTAAAAGCAGGATGGAGGGGGTTGAATTATGGCGCTATCGCTGTCCGAATGCGCGCGGCAAGAGCAAATTAAGACGTGCCTTTATTGAATCTCAATATGCGTTGCGCGCACTCATGGCACTCTGGCTGACACAGCCAAAAGATGCCTTGCGATTTGATATTTGTGTGAACCATGCCCCGTCTATTTTTTTCGGGCCTCTGGCAGGTTTTTTGAATAAAAGGGGCGCCTTTACCTATTTGGTTTTGCGTGATTTCTTTCCGCAATGGGCGATTGATGAAGGGCTGTTGCGAAAAAACGCACTATCCACCAGATATTTACAGGCATTTGAGCGCCTCACCTATCGCAACGCCCACAAAATCGGCCTGCAATCACAAGCCAATATCGCTGTCTTTGAATCGCTTCACCCACAATATCAAAATCACGAAGTGCTTGTGAATTGGGCTGATGTGGCTAAGACAAAAACAAAGACAAAGACAAAACAGGCCCCCTCACATCTCATCAAGGAACTTGCCGGACCTTTAGCGGGAAAGACCGTTTTTTTCTATGGCGGCAATATGGGCCATGCACAAGATATACCGCTTCTGTTGCAGCTTGTTATCGAACGGGCCTCTGATAAGAGGAGTCATTTTTTATTTGTCGGCCATGGTGATCATTTTGACTTGGTCAGGCGCACCATCAATGACAAAGCCTTAACAAATATCACCTTATTGCCTGCGGTTGATCAACAAGACTATGATCAGCTACTAGACTTGGCAGATATCGGGCTGTTGTCACTTTCGGGGAGTCATATCGCGCATAATTTTCCCGGCAAGGTGATTGGCTATATGACAAAATCACTTCCCATTCTTGGCAGTGTGAATCCAGGCAATGATTTGGCCGAAATCATAAATGATACAGGTTGCGGCCTGATATGTGAAAGCGGCGATCTTGGTGCATTGACAGAAAATGCGAGCCTTTTGGCAAAGGATGCCGGGCTGAGGGGCAAAATGGGCCGCAAGGCGCACAAGCTCCTTCAGACAAGCTTTTCTGCCACCTCTGCCAAAAAGACCATAGAGCGTGCCTTTATGGCACACCAAGATGGCCTTTAGCCTAAAATCTGATCCGGATAATGCTTATTCAAACTCATCGTCAGCTGTTCTATGAATTTGGCAGCTGCCACAGATAAAACACGCCCTTTGCGTTGCACAATATGCAATCGCCCTGTCATCGCCTCAGCAGCGCGCAATGGCACAAGATGATGATGATGATAAATAGCAGGCTGTCCCATTCCCAAAGACAGCTGAAAGCCAACGGCTTGTTCTAAGGCGCAATAATGCGCCATAAATTCAAATGATTCTGAAAATAGCGGATCTGGAAACACAACCCCTTTACGGGTGAGCATGGCATCAATCACCGAAAATAAGCCTGACGATTCAGTGGGCATGATGACAGGATAAGGCGCTATATCAATCAGGCCAATCTCTTTTTGACTCGCCAAAGGGTGGCTATGGGCCATAGACGCCATGACATCTAATTCAACTGACAGGATGATTTGCACCTCTCCTGCAGGCAAAGGGCCAAAAATCAGCGCAAGATCTGCCGTAAAATCAGCTAAGGCAGACAAAGCCTGTTCTGGAGACCTTCGTAAAATTTCAAAAGTCACTCTTGGAAATTCTTTGCGATAACGCGCGATATGACCAGGCAGAAAATGGCCAATGACCTCTGCGCCGCTTGCGATGGCAACATGACCTGTTCTGATACCAGACAAATCATCTATTTGGGATTTAACACGCGATAATTCAGACATAGAGCGTCTGATATGCTGAATAAGCAATTCACCTGCCACATTTAACCTGACACCATTTGGCAGTCTTTCAAAAATCTGTGTCCCCAGCTCCTCTTCCAGAGACAAAATCCGCCGGTTTAGCGCTGTGGACGTGATATGAAGCGCCTCTGCTGCTTTACGAATAGACCCTGTTTTGGCCACCACATCCACATAATTAAGATGAGATAATAACTTCATCTGACACGCCTCAAAACACCATAAAACCAAGAACAATCACAAGGGTATGCATTTTTTGCACCACCTATAGTTAAATTTAGCACAATTCCACAGCATCACAAGCCACTACTATCCATTCATCACGACCCCCCAAACAAACGTGATCAGGAAAAGCGGCGCCTGTCATAACAAAGACCGCAACTGTTTTGATGAAAGGCAACAATATGAAATACCTTATCGCAATTATTCAGCCAGCCAAGCTTGACGCTGTCCGCACGGCACTGAGTGAAAAAGGAATCTCTGGCATCACCGTCAGCGAAGTACAAGGCTATGGCCGTCAAAAAGGCAAGACTGAAATTTATCGTGGCGCAGAATATGAAGTGCATTTTCTGCCAAAGATAAAAATTGAGATTGCCCTTAGCAAAAAAGACGAAAAAACAGCCATTGAGGTAATCAGCAAAGCCTCTCAAACAGGCCGCATAGGTGATGGCAAATTATTCGTTCTGGATCTGGCCCAAGCCATGCGCATTCGCACAGGTGAGCTTGGTGAAGACGCTCTTTAATTGATTTCACAGGAGAACATTATGTTTAACAAACCCTTACTTTATCTGGGTGCATTGACCCTCAGCCTGCCCTTGGCGACACCTGCTCTGGCACAAGGTGTTGGCACAGACAGC
The DNA here is from genome assembly GCA_049890215.1 of Puniceispirillaceae bacterium (SeqCode). Taxonomy (GTDB): domain Bacteria; phylum Pseudomonadota; class Alphaproteobacteria; order Puniceispirillales; family Puniceispirillaceae; genus UBA685. Next base: position 98,399 of record JBMHBX010000001.1, read on the forward strand.
GTCTTTATTTTGAATTCTTTACTATTCTTGATGAGTGGTTTCCTTGTTATGTTCATGGCATGCGGCTTTTGTATGCTTGAAGCAGGTCTCGTCAGAGCCAAGAACACAACCACGCAATTAACCAAGAATATTGCCTTATTCTCTCTTGCTGCCATTGGCTATTATCTGATTGGCTACAATTTGATGTACCCTCTGGGCGACTGGTCTTATGACGGCGTCCTTTCAGCTCTGTTTCCGGCCATTGCGGTGATGGAACCTGTTGGCGTTGCAGCTGATGGCGTTGATGATTTAAGCTATGCCACCACGGCCTCAGATTATTTCTTCCAGCTAATGTTTTGCGCTGCCACTGCCTCTATCGTCTCTGGCACCGTAGCAGAGCGCATTAAATTATGGCCCTTTTTGTTATTCACTCTCATCCTGACAGCCTTCATCTATCCATTGCAGGCAAGTTGGAAATGGGGTGGCGGTTTCTTGGATGCAGCAGGTTTCCTTGATTTTGCAGGTTCATCTGTTGTCCACTCTGTTGGTGGCTGGGCAGCGCTTGCAGGTGCTATCATCCTTGGGCCCCGTCTTGGCAAATATAAAGATGGGCGCGTTGTTCCGATGCCTGGTGCCAATTTGCCTTTGGCAACGCTAGGGACGTTCATTTTGTGGCTTGGCTGGTTTGGCTTTAATGGCGGCTCTCAGCTAGCAATGGGTTCAATCTCAGATGTGGCAGATGTAAGCCGTATTTTTGTGAACACAAATGCAGCCGCCGCAATGGGCGCTGTGGTGGCCCTTATCATGACACAAATTCTATATGGTAAAGTGGATTTGACAATGGTGCTAAATGGGGCACTAGCTGGTCTTGTTTCCATCACAGCAGAGCCTCTTACCCCGTCTATCGCAATGGCAAGCTTCATTGGTGGTATTGGCGGCGTGATTGTTGTGCTTGCCGTACCTTTCCTTGATAAGCTTCGCATTGATGATGTTGTTGGCGCTATCCCTGTTCACCTGATTGCAGGCATTTGGGGTACAATTGCCGTGACATTCACCAACAGTGACGCCTCATTTAGCACACAGCTTTATGGCATTGTCATCATTGGTCTGTTTACCTTCATTACCTCTTCAATTGTTTGGTATCTGATTGCCAAGACTTTGGGTCTGCGTGTAGCTGAGGAAGATGAAATGGCAGGACTTGATAAATCAGAACTTGGCATGGATGCCTATCCGGAATTCTCTCAGTAACCGGTCATAAAACTAACCGCATCCTTATGAGGTCGCACATCAGGCCTCATGCCAGACGCAAAGGCAACACTCGTAACAGAGTTGTTGCCTTTGTTTTTTTAGCCCCTCTCCCATTTGTGCAAATAACAGGCTATGTCTTTGTTTCAGGGCCGCTTGGCGCAATTGTGATATGGATAATTTCATTGTGCGTACCAAGGCGCATAGCTGGCCCCCAGGTCCCTGCCCCGGATGAGACATAAAGTTTTGTTGCGGCTTTTTGATATAGGCCATAGACAGCCTTGAATTGTAGTCTTACAAGCCAGTTAAACGGCATTATCTGCCCGTTATGCGTATGGCCGGAAATCATAAAATCCGTATTCTCAGGCACGTCATCCCAAATAGCCGGCTGATGCACCAGCAACAAATTAAACAAATCAGCCTTTATGAAACCCTGCGCTATCTGCCTTTGGCTTGCAGCACATTGCGCATCACTCACCCCAATGATCTGGATTGCCTGAAACAGTGCCGCCTCATTATCAAGCCAGGTGATATTATGCTCCTTTATATGACTTAATTTTTCCAAATGGTCTTTTACATAATATTCATGATTGCCAGTCACATAGAAAATCGGCTTGCTGATCATCCCAATTGGCGCCAGATCCTGGGTCTTAAAGGCACTGGAATCAAATAAATCACCGCCTATCAGCAATGCCTCATAATCAAGTGCTTCAATTTTCTGGCATAGCGCTCGCAGATGACCTGACGAATTTGACCCTAAATGCACATCACTGATAAAAACAAGCTTATGCACCTCATCAATTTTATCTGAGCGAATATCGAGCCGTTTAACGATGACATGGCGACCCTGCCAGAGTGCTATCACTATCAAGGCGCCAGTTAAAACCACACAAACAAGACCAATATCATGGCGTAGCTCTGGCAAAAACACACAGGCCAATAATCCCAAGTGACCAACCATTAAGGCAATGAATCCCATCCCCATGCCATAATGTGTCAGATGACGCAAAATCGCAGAGGTTGAATGGGTACGAAGATAAAAAAACAGTAAGCCTGCCAACACAAAGCTTGCGCCAATTGCAGCAGGCTCAACAAGCTTTGTGTCAAACAACAGATAGGTTAATATATTAACCGGATAGACATATATCAAAAAAGCTGCAATCGCTGTCACAATTGCAAAAATCAGTTGCCTTATTATCACAACAACCCCGCAAACATAACCTTAACACATAAAATGCAGTCTTATGCCTAAGGTATTTCTGCGATTGAGGCTACCTTATTTTGCAGACAGGCGTTTTCCGGTCTGTTTGTCAAAATAATGCGCAAGCTCTGGCAATATCCCAAATGAAATCGTCTCGCCTTTTTTCTGCTTTGGTGGCTTTTCCATTTTGGTAATGAATGAAAAGCCAGTCTCAGTCACAAGATGCACAAGGCTGACCTCGCCCAAATTTTCGACAAGTTCCAAAGTCCCAGTCACAACAGACTTCGCCTTTGTTGTCTCAACCATATGCTCCGGACGCATGCCAATTTGCATATTATCATCTAATTTGACGCCTAATTGCTTTGCGGCTTGCTTTGATAAATCATGCGTACCAAACAGGTTCATTTTGGGGCTGCCGATAAATTGCGCCACAAACGCATTTTCCGGCTGTTCATATAAAGCAATCGGAGAGCCAACCTGTTCAACAACACCATCTTTCAATACGACAATCTTATCAGCCAAAGTCATCGCTTCGACCTGATCATGAGTCACATAGATCATGGTTGTATTGAGGCGTTCATGAAGGCGGGCAATTTCAAGGCGTGTTTGCACCCGCAAGGCGGCGTCAAGATTTGACAATGGCTCATCAAATAAGAACACTTCCGGATCACGGACAATGGCGCGGCCAATGGCGACACGCTGACGCTGACCACCTGATAAATGGCGCGGACTGCGATCCAAATAATCTGTGATTTGCAAAATATCGGCAGCGGCGCGTACGCGCTCATCAATTTCTTTAGGGTTAACTTTGGCTTGTTTGAGGCCAAATGCCATATTTTTATAAACACTCATATGCGGATAGAGCGCATAGGTCTGGAACACCATAGCAACTCCACGCTTTGATGCTGCCACATCATTGACGGTTGTCTCACCAATAGCGATGGTGCCATCAGAGATTTCCTCAAGCCCTGCAATCATACGAAGCAATGTTGATTTACCACAACCAGACGGGCCAACAAAGACGACAAATTCTCCATCTTGGATATCAAGATCAATGCCATGAATTACCTCGGCACCTTCATAGCTTTTGCGCACATCACGCAAAGTTAAACCGGCCATCTTTCCTCCAATTCAGCAATATTCTGCTTCAATAGCTCAATAAATTCTGGATAATCCACAGGGATAGAACCCCATAATTGTTCACTTTCAAAAAAGGTGTCATTTTCAAGCATATCTGCAAGCTTATCCCACCCGGGTTCCACATAGTCAAATGCCACCCTACCTGCCGCCACATGACGCGCAAACACATACCAGCTTGCAATTGATTTCAGTGTATAATGAGGGATGATACCCTTTGCAAAACAGCCCGCCAAAGTCGGACCGATGAAGATAGGGAATTTGGCCATGCCGTCAGCGCATATCCGCGCCACCGTATCACCAATTGCCTGATTCCCAAATCGCCTTGCTGTCATTTCCTGATATGTATCAAGTGAAAAAGGCACATTCGCTGTAATCGCCGGCAGAACTTCTTTTTGTTCAAACTGATCAAAATGTTCCCGCAGATAAGGCAACCTCATTGCCTCATCAAAAGTGTTTAACCCTTCGAGTGCTGCAAGATAGGTCAATGCCGTGTGACCACCATTCAGCACCCTGATTTTGGTCTCTTCAAACGGGTCCACATCTTCTGTAACAGTGACACCGACCTGTGCCAAATCTGGCATGTCATTTGCGGCCTGTTTGGCAATCACCCATTGCAAATAATCTTCACACATAACAGGAGAGACAATGCGCTGATGAAGCATGTCTGAAAATTCCTGCGCCAGAATATCAGGAGAACGCGGTGTTATACGATCAACCATCGAACAAGGGAACGCAACATGCGCCGATACCCACTCTGCAAGCTCATCTTCCCCACATGCGCCTAAATAGGCGAGCAGATTTCGTTCAAGCATCTTGCCATTTTGACGGATATTATCACAACAAGCGATGGTTAAAGGGCTGCCTATCTCAGACCGCCGCATTGCAAGACCACCCCTCAGATAGGCATAAACGCTTTGTTTGCCTTGGCCGGCTATTTCTGAGGCAATTACGTGGTGGTCTACATCAAGATTGCCATGAGGATCGCAATAATAGCCACTTTCCGTGACCGTAACAGTCACTAGCTTGACAGAGTCTTTTGCTATCAGACTTTCTGCCAGAGCTTTATCATCTGACCAGTCAGCAAAATGGATATGGGGGCGCACCATGCGATAATCACTTACATTATCCGCAGAGACAGATTTCATGAAATAGCCGCCAAAATGCATAATCTCTTTTGCTGTCTCTTGAAATATGTCGCGCTCACTCCGGCGCAGATTGACCGCCGCAATGCCCCAGCGCATATCCTTTGTTTTTTCGATATAATCATCAATATAAACAGCCTGATGGGCACGATGGAACGCGCCAAAGCCGAGATGCACAATACCTGTCTCTAACTGGTCCCGATCAAAGCCTGTGGCTGCAATTTGTGTTTGTAAAATGCCTTCCATCTTTTCTACTCTGCCTCTTTGACAAGTTCATCTCTCGCAAGCTTGCGATAATCTGATGGAGTCATGCCTTTTAGCTTTCGGAACTGTCTGTTAAAATTAGCCAGATTCTGAAAGCCGGATTTATAGCAAATGGTTGTCACCTGCTCATCTGTACCATAGAGCATGGAACAGGCCTGTCCGATCCTCACCTTTGTGATAAAATCGACAAAATTATGTCCGGTGACTGATTTGAAATTCCTGCTGAAGCTTGATTGCGCCATACCGGCAGCGTCAGCGGCTTCTGTTTGTGACAGCTCATCTCTGTAATTATTGATGATATGATCAATCACATAGCCTATGCGTGCATGCTTTGAGCCAGAATCCACTTGTGTGACTTGCATGCTTGATAAGGTCTTTTTCTCAGCATGCTCATTAAGACGGACCAAAAAACGAATAAAGGCAAGGATTCTCTCTGCACCCTTATTATCACGAATGGCCTCTAAATGGCCTTTGGCAAAAGTCGGGTTAAAGCCCTCAAATTGTATGCCCATCCGCGCCAGATATAGCATTTCCAGTACATTTTCAAATTCCGGAAATCCTTCTGCAAGCCGTGTCACACTATTATGGGAAAATTGCACCAACATATCACGAATAGGCACAGAACGTGTGTGATGGTCATCAGAGATCCAGTTATGAGGCACGTTTGGGCCGGTCATAAATAAATCACCTGCCTTAAATTCCCCGATATAATCACCAATAAAGGCTTTGCCGGTTGTCTGTGTTATCAGGTGCAACTCATATTCTTCATGGGCATGCCACCTGCACAGATCTGAAGGCCATCCATGTTCAAGATAGCGGATCGATCTGGTTGTGCGGTCCACCATTTCTATCTCTGGCTTAATAACGGACATAGCGCACCCTTAGCCCGCATCGCTGCCTGCGACTGGCCCTCACACCATGATTATGTTCTGGCCGAGACAAATACATTACTTCACCGCACCAAATGTCAGACCTTGCACAAGCTGCTTTTGACAGAACCAGCCAAGCACCACAATTGGACCAACTGCGGCTGTAGATACAGCAGACAGACGGCCAAAAAACAACCCTTCTGGCGCTCTGTTACCCTCAATCAGCTTTGATAAAGTCGCTGCCTCTGTGGTTGTAAGCCGCACAGTCCAATAAGCTTCGTTCCAGCAAAAGATAAAACAAAGCAAAGCAGTTGATGCAAGACCACCCCAGGCAAGTGGCAATAAGATATCTTTAATCTCACCCCAGGTACTTACCCCGTCCATCTTACCTGCTTCAATGATCTCTTTTGGAATCTCCTTGAAATAGGTAAATAGCATCCAAATCACAATTGGCAGATTAATCAGGCATAAAACAAATATCACAAGAAAATGCGTATCAAATATATTGAGAAAATTCTTGGTGAGAAACGTCATCGGGTATAACACGGCAGCTGCCGGCAACATCTTGGTTGATAACATCCACACCAAAACATCTTTTGTGCGCTTTGTGGGATTAAAGGCCATTGCATAAGCAGCAGGCACCCCAACGGCAAGCGCAAATATTGTCGCAAAACTTGCTGTAATGACTGAATTAATGGCAAAGCGCCAATAATCATAATTTTCGGTCATATTCACATAATTTTCGAGCGTGGGCGTGAACACAAACAAAAACTCAGGCTTCACCGCATCAGCATCTGTTTTGAAGCTCGTAAAGACCATCCAGAAAATGGGAAAGAAAAATATAATCGCGACTGTCCATGCCAATGCAGGCCACAGCACGTCTCCGACTTTTGATTTCGTACCAACAACAGCCATGATACTCTCCTAATCCACCAGATTTTTGCCAACCATACGCAACAAGAATATGGCAATGATATTGGCAAGGATGACCGCAAAGATACCTGTCGCACTTGCTGCACCAATATTGTTAGACGCAAATTCACCAATCAGATAAGGCAGGTTTTTATTGCCGTTACCGCGGCTGACAATTTCAATTTCCGCATAAAGTGACAGATGGAAAATAGATTGAATCATCACAACAATGGCGATTGGGCGTGCCAAATGCGGTATGGTCAGATAAATGAACTGCGCCCATGCACTGGCACCATCCAGAACAGCCGCCTCTTTTTGTTGCTGATCCTCTGATTGTAGTGATGTCATAAAAATCAGTACAGCAAAAGGCGTCCATTGCCATGCGACCATCATAATAACAGCATAGGCAGATGTTTGTGTCGCTCTGAATGAAACAGGTTCAAGCTGCGGCCATAATGAGAAGAAATGCCCGAGCACCGGAAAATCCTTTAGCCCGGCCACCAGATGATTGATCCCTTCTACAGCCAATCCGTTAAGGCCCAGCACAGGATCTAAAATCATATTGATCCATAAGACCGCATTCACAGCTGGCATGACAAAGAACGGAGATATCAATAGCACGCGCACAATACCGCGGCCTGGAAAGGACTTATTCACCAACATCGCGATTGCAAGGCCAAGGACGACTGTAATGACGAGAATACTACCCACAATCAAAAGGCTGTTCTGGATAGCAAACCAGAAATCTTTCGACTTATAGAGCACATATTCATAATTACCGAACCCACGCCAGTTACTGAGCTGAGGTGTTGTCCATTCCGGCTTTCTAAGGCTATTGAGAACATAGCGCAGGAATGAGAAATATAATGTCAGCCCCAGAGGCACAAGCATCCAAATCAGTAATAATAAAACGGCCGGTGTCTGTAGTAAGCGCGCAATTTTTCGATTTGTCATAGACGGTCTCTTCTATTTCCCGGACCCTTGCGCGGTATTCTGGTAAAAACAGCGCAATTCATCAGATAGCCGACTTAAAAAAACTAAGTTTATAGTACAAGCAATTCGATCAGCTTGTCTTGATAGGCATAAATAAAATTGAAAGGCCCAACTTAAACGGCCGGGCCTTTCATGCTTCGGAGGAAACCCTCTTAGAAATAACCTGCTTCAGACATGATAGCTTCAGCAGCTGCTTGTGATGCTGCTAGAGCATCTGCTACTGACTTCGCGCCTGATAGAGCGGCTGCCATTTCTTGTGCTACTGCGCTACCTACTTCTGGGAATTCAGGGATAGCTGCGAACTGAACACCAACATATGGCTTCAGGTCAGTCGCACCAGGAGCAGCTGATTCGATAGCTGCCATTTCAGCTGCTGCGAACTTTGCTGCTGCCTTGAACTCAGGGTAAGCATATGTTGAAGCACGAGTACCTGTTGGAACTGAACCCCAGCCAAATTCTGGGTGATCTGCAACAGCTTTGATGTACTCTTTAGACGTTGCCCATTCGATGAACTTCTTTGATTCTTCAGCGTTTGGTGAGCCAGCTGGTACAGCCATTGCCCATGCCCACAACCAGTTAGCACCTACTGGGTTACCAGCATTTGGTGACTGAGCGTAAGCAACACCGTCAACTTTTAGGAATGAAGCAGCGATTGTTGCGTCAATCCACATACCACACTTGCCTTCGTTGTACAGAGCCAAGATTTCGTTGAATGAGTTACCTTCTGAACCTGGAGGGCCATAGTTACCCAATAGGTCTACATAGAAGTTAATCGCATCATGCCACTGAACTGAATCAATTGTTGGACGCATGTCTTTGTCGAACCATGCACCACCGAATGAATTCACAACAGTTGTGATGAACGCCATGTTGTCACCCCAACCTGGCTTACCACGCAAACATGCACCATAAACACCAGCATCTGGGTTATGGATAGCAGCGGCAGCTGCCTTGATGTTTGACCATGAATCATTATTGCGAACAGTTACACCAGCGGCGTCTGTCAGATCTTTACGGTACATGACCATTGAAGATTCACCATAAAATGGTGCTGCATATAATGTGCCATTATGTGACAAACCATTGCGCATTGCAGGTAGCATGTCGTTGATGTCGTATGCTGCACCGAAGTTTAGTGGCTCAATCCAGCCAGCTGCGCCCCAGATTGGTGCTTCTTGCATACCAATGTTGATGATGTCGTACTGACCACCACCTGTGGCTGTATCAGATGTGACCTGCTCACGAAGCACACCTTCTTCCAAAGAAACCCAGTTCAGCTTCACACCTGTGTCTGCTGTGTAGGCTTCTGCCACTTTTTGCATGTTGATCATGTGACCGTTATTCACGATCGCAATCGTCAACTCAGTCGCTGATGCGGCTGAAGCACCGGCGACGGCTAGCGTCATACCCAGTGCTACGTTACGTAAAGTTTTCATATTATCCTCCCAAGAGTTCCAAAACTTTCAAGTCACTTTACAGTGAGGAGATTCGCAGCAAGTTGCCAATACGATTTTGCTATTGATTTATACTTATTTGACGATCTCATCCAAAATGAAGCAAAATTAGCAGCATTTTTATGATGGCAGTATTCTATCAGGATAATAGGCCCAAATCTTTGATCTGGCAATATAACCACTATAATTTTCGATTTTGAGTAATTTTATTTCAATATTTTGCGGTTTTATGAAGACGCTCTGGCAAGAATGATGAATTTTTATCATTTCAAAATGGTATCAGTGAAGAAGCTGATAGCGAATCGGCGCAAAAACTAATATTATTTTGCCATAACACCCTCAGCTCATCCAATTGCCGCCATCTACATTCAGGGTCTGTGCAACAATATAATCAGCATCATCAGAGGCCAGAAACACCGACGCCCCTGTCAAATCTTCAGGCCGCCCCATTCGCCCATAGGGCACAGCCTCACCGACAAGCTGTTTTTTCTCTCCGATCGGCCTTTGTTCATAATGCGCAAAAAGAGCATCTACCTCTTCCCACATATCAGTATCAACCACACCAGGTGAGATAGCATTCACACGCACCCCCTCAGAAATCAGACCAAGCCCTGCTGATTGAGTCAGGCTGATCACCGCCGCTTTGGTAGCGCAATAGGCACCCACCAGAGCCTCACCCCTGCGCCCTGCCTGACTGGCCATATTGATGATAGCCCCCTTTGTGCCATGCATGATCATATGATTGGCCACAGCCTGCATGGTGAAAAGCAACCCTTCAACATTGACAGAAAAGACTTTGTGATAGTCTTCGCGCGTGATGTGCGTGATTGGTGCCAGAGTGAATAAAGCCGCATTATTAACAAGAACAGATGGCGGCCCGAAATGCTGATTGCAGGCTGATACCATCTCATCGATTGAGTCTTGCTTTGTGATATCCAGATAAATAGCAAAAGCATTTGACCCCAGCTCATCTGAAAGCGCGCTTGCTGCGGCCTCATCAATATCTGCTATCACAACTTTGGCACCTTCACGAATATAGCGGCGCACAATGGCTGCCCCAATACCCTTTGCACCACCTGTGACAATGGCAATTTTACCAGCTAATTTTGTCATATTATCACCTTTTATATCTTTGGCTGTCCTCAAAGCACCCCATCACTATAACCATAAAAAGCAACCCTTGGGCTAATTATCATCTCAAATAAACATAAAGCCGTCATTTGCCCACAGCCATCTGTCATGGCCTCATATTGCCTAAACAGAAATTTATTATTAACCTGATAAGCCTCAAGCACTCATTAGACTTATGGTACCATTGATATGAAACGAGCCGCCTTACTCTCCTCAATCCTGATGACATTATCTTTTACAACAGCACATGCTTTGGAATGCACCAGAACAAGCCTTGACCATCGCGGATTTGGATCAAAAAGAACTGCCGAAAGCTGGTATCCCAAGGATATCTCTATCGCAAATGACAAATTTGAAGATGCCACTGACGGGTCTGAAAAAATGGTATTTCGCCTCAAGACATCCATGTCGAATGGCACAGCCGTGACTGTTTTGTTGCGCCTCCTGCCAGATGGCAACCTGATATCATCTCTGCAACAAAGAAGCGGTTATCAAGCCCCTGGCATGGCCAGATATCGCTGCGATTTAACGCCGGATGAATTGCGCAGATTATCTTCAGCCAGTGCCACAAAAACAGCGCCAAAACCAAAACAGACGGCCAAGAGCACGACAGTGAAGGCTGACGACAAATTATCAAAAGCCAAATCAACTTGCCAGGAATTAGGCTTTGCAGCCAAAACCGAAAAATTTGGTGATTGCGTTATGAAAATGCTTGATTACAAAGACCAGTGAAATCCGGTCGCCTCTTCAGATACATCCCATAATTTTGCCATTGTATCTTTTTGATAGGCATGCGCATTCAAATTGCATGTACCAACTGGCCCGACAAATCCAAGCGTTCCGGTGGGGCCATAAAGCGCGCGTTGCGCAAGCCCTGTCTCAGTTGCACACATCACCGCAGGATAAGCGCCTTTATGCGCGCTTTGCACAATTGGCGTTTTGGTCATCAGCCAAAAAATAAAGCGAGTCATAAGATTACCACTTGTTGTGATAAGCGAGGTCGCAGATGACCCCGGATGACACACATACACCTCTACCTTTTTATCAGAAGAGGTAAGGCGATCTTGCAACTCATAAGCAAACATCATTTGCGCCAGCTTACTCTGGCTATAGGCTGAGTTCGGATTGTATTTTTTGTCCCAGTTCAAATCATCAAACTGGATTGTTTTCAATCCCAGATTATATCCAAGACTTGCCACAACCACAATTCGACCTTTTGATTTGGCGATACGCTCAAACAGCAGACCAGATAATAAAAAATGGCCATAATGGTTTGTCCCAAGCTGGCTTTCAAACCCCTCTTTTGTCCGTTTTCGCTTTGGCACTTGGGCAATGGCCGCATTACAGATAAGCGCCTCAATCTTTGGCACAGTATCAAGCAGCTTTTTGGCGGCTTGTCTGACTGATGATAAATCGGATAAGTCCATCTGAACAAAGCTAATCAGAGCCTTGTCACCAAATTCCTCAAGCAAAGCAGCCTTGGTGGCTTCAGACTTTGCGTTATTGCGATTGAGCATAACAACCTGCGCCCCTTTTGATAAAAGGATACGAGCCGTCTGAAACCCTGTTCCTGAAGTTGCCCCAGTTATCAGATATGTTTTTCCCCTCAGAGATGACAATCTCTGTGGTATCCACCCGCCATCTTATTGCCTATCTGTCGTCATTATCTGAACCCTCACCTAAAACATATCAACAGCTTACTTTGCAAAAACCCACTAAAACAATAAGGATCTGCGTTATTTTGATACGATTTTGCCATCATGAATCCCACCGCAAGTTGCGATTTGGCGGCTCATACTGGCTATTTATTAAGGAAAAAGTGGTGCCCAGGGGCGGATTCGAACCACCGACACGCGGATTTTCAGTCCGCTGCTCTACCAACTGAGCTACCTGGGCGCCTTTGATATGATTGGCAGTGCCAATCTTGTTGGTTCCCATGATATAGCGAAAGGCTTCTCAGCTGTCTAGCGTTAAAAACGATGAAAGCTTAGTGATCACCATCTTTTTCAATTGTCGCGATAAGAGCCTCAATATCGCTATCATCCATGACCTCATCTGCAGGCACACGATAATCTTCATTCAGCCATTTTCCCAAATCAATTTGCGCACATCGGCGCGAACAAAATGGCTTATGAGGCATCACAGCCAAACTGCCACATTGCGGGCATTTCGTACCAGAGCCTTGTTGTTTTTTTTGCTTCACCTCTGATAGGGTGATGATTTTTTCAGCCATGATACCCTCCTATGATATCACTCTGTCTTTCAGCAAAGACAGGCGGTGGCGCACAACTACCTCTAACAAGCCAGCGCGCGAGAATCCTAATATATCAGGATGGCGGCTGTCTTTGATTGCACATTCACGCACCTCATCCACAATCTCCTGTTTATGCGCAATCCCAAGGCGCGGCAAGTCAATCACAATCACACCAGAATAGCTTGCCAGTCTTATCACTCTCATTATCTCTGGCATGACTTGTTTTGCCAACGCAAATGGTGACAGCTTGGCCGTGCCAGAATCAACATCTATCGCAATCAGAGCTTGTGTGTGTTCAATGGTAATCACAGCCCCGGACGCAAGATTTATGACGCGCTCACAACAATCAAGCGCCTCATCTTCCAGCTCTGCCCAAAAATCTGCGTCTGTCTCCTGCCTTTGTATGCCACCCTCAGGCACCCCATAACGTAGCAGCCCATAAGGCATATCACCATCATATGCCACTGCCATCTTGTGTTCATGATCTGGCAGGGGCGTAGTGATATCTTGCAACAAATACAACGCCTCCTCACAGATATAAGCAGCTGATGCGCCAATTCCGGCACGCTTTATAACAGCGCCCCACCCCTCTGGCAGAACAGATGATAACGCGTTTATGACACCATCATCCACAACCCCTTTTGCTTTATGAGACAAGCGCACCCCCCGTGTCCCATAATGAAGCACAATCATATGACCTGCCCGGCTGATACCAAATTCAGCCTGCCATGGTTTATGCTGACGCGGCATTGCTGATAACGTGATCCAACAATAAGCACCAGAGACCAGCTTGCCAGATTGACCATTTGACTTACCCGCCAGACGAAAGCTCGCTATTTGCCCGTCTGGCAATTGGCATTGCGCACGATTTTGTTTGGCAAAGACTTGTGTGATCCGCGCTTTCAAAATCGCGCCAATACGATAATCACCTGCTTTAAGCCCTGCCAGAGGCACATAATCTGCCACTTTGCCATCTTCGATAAGCGCAGCACGCCCCTCATCATAGACAAGCTGTACCTCAGTGGTATGCGCTTTTATCATGGGCAGGCTGTCTCAGGGCGAAATCCTGCCCCTTTTAACAAATGATACATCTCATAAATATCAAGACCCATAATTTGTGAATAAGATCCTGAAATAGAGGTAATATAACGGGCAGCCGCCCCCTGAATGGCATAGCCACCTGCCTTACCATCCCAGTCACCCTGATTTATATAATCTTGCATTTCCACCTCATCTAGCCGGCGAAATGACACTTTACTATGATTCGTCTTTACCTTTATATGCGCCAATACTGAACCGCTTTTGGGAATGGCAAGGGCAATACCGCCATAAACACGATGAGACCTGCCCATTAACAATGATAAGCATGAGCGGGCTTGTGCCTCACTCTCTGCCTTTGGCAGGATACGCCGACCACAAGCAACAACCGTATCAGCGCCTATCACAAAGGCCTCTGGATAGCGCTCTGCAATAGCCGCTGTTTTTTCAAACGCCATACGTTTTGCATAAGGGGCAGGCAATTCCCCTTTATGGGGCGCCTCATCAATATCGGCAGGGATTATCTTATCTGGCACAAGGCCAAGCTGTTCAAGCAACACAGTTCGGCGCGGCGATGCTGAGGCTAAAATCACAATTTGTTTATCAGGGGCGATCATCTTTGTCATGAAATTATCAAAATGCCTTTTGCCGGCAATGGCCCCCTGGCATGGATGCAGGCTTACTTAAAGCGGAATGTAATGCGACCCTTTGTCAGATCATAAGGAGTCATTTCCACATTGACTCTGTCGCCCGCAAGCACCCTGATGCGGTTTTTGCGCATTTTGCCGCTTGTATGGGCCAGCACCTCATGATCATTGTCTAATTTCACTCTGAACATGGCATTTGGCAACAATTCAGCAACTGTGCCTGAGAATTCTATGACGCCTTCTTTGGCCATTCATTTCCATCCGTTTTATTAGTGGTGTAAAGTTTGTTGCCTAACTCTTGAGGATTTTAGCCACAAAGGTCAAGTATTTTAGCCTTTTTTGCTACCAAAATGCCCCAAAATATGTGTTTCAATCTCTTCAAAGACAGAACGGTAGACAACAAGGCGCTCATCACGTGTCTGTCCGACACCGACAAAATCACGCACTGGCCAAAAAGCCGTGCGAACCTGTTCAGGCAAAGACAGCCTTGCGACTTCTTGTGCCGCCTCTTCAGATAAAGAGATAATTTCATCAAAGCCTGCTAAATCCATATCACTTAAATAACGTGACTCATGTTCTGTGATATCAATCTGATGCTCTAATGCCACAGAGGCGGCATAGCCATCTGGCGATCCTGCGATCACACCGCATGATTGGGCTTTTATCTGGCTGTCATACCAGTGATTGGTCATATATTCTGCCAATACTGATCGAACAGCATTCAGGTTGCAGACATATAAAATCATCTTTGCCATCAAAATTATCCTTGCCTATGGGCTTTTTGGTTTTGTGATAAGAACGCAAATCAGCGTGAATAGGCGCCGCGCTGTATCATGGTCTATCACCGCATGGTTAGATAGCCGTTCTTGCAAGATATCAGACCCTTCATCATGAAGCGCACGCCGCCCCATATCAATCGCCTGAATCTGAGACGGGGATTTGGTACGGATTGCCTCATAATAGCTGTCACATACTTGAAAATAATCGCGAATAATCCGGCGCATAGGCCCAAGCGCCATAAAAAAATTGACCAGAACATCTTCCTCAACAGACCGTATATCAAAATGAATATGGCGCTGATCAGATCGCAGATATAAATGATAAGGCCCGTCAAATTTGACAAGGTGAAAATGATTATCATCAAGCAAATCAAACACCGCCACAGCACGTTCATGTTCTTGTGCTGAGCTGATACGTTGTGTTGGATCTATTTCTAGTTCCAATTTAACGATGCGTCTGCTTGTCGCCTGTTCAGGATCTTTTGGTGCCATTGTCTTGTATCTGCTGATGATAGATAGCGCTTGCGTCTCTGATGCGCTCAACCCAGCCCCCAATATAGCTGGGGCTTGTTTTGAACGCTGCCCGATTCACCGCAAAACGAGACGAGATATCAGCGATATGCTCCACTTCCACCAACCCATTCGCCACAAGCGTTGAGCCTGTCTCAACCAAATCCACAATCCGCCGGCATAGCCCCATACCAGGCGCTAATTCCATTGCGCCATTTAGCTTGATACATTCTGCCTGCACACCCCTGTCAGCAAAATGCTTTGCTGTCACATGAGGGTATTTTGTGGCCACACGCAGATGGCTCCATTGCTTTGGATCGCTATCTTCAGCCATCTCAGACGGGCAGGCCACAGCCAGCCGGCATTTACCAACCTGAAGATCAATCGGCGCATAGATTTCAGGATGGTCAAATTCCATCAATACATCAAGACCAGCCACCGCCATTTGCGCTGCGCCATAAGCAAGGAAAGTCGCAACATCAAAACTACGCACCCTGATGACATCAAGCTTTGGATCATTAGTCTCAAAGCGCAATCTGCGATCTTTGCCGTCAAAAAACGCCTCTTCAATCGACAGGCCAGCTTCAGATAAAATGGGCAAAATCTGCTCTAATATGCGGCCCTTTGGCAATGCTAAGACATATTTTTCAGTCATTTTTCATCATCTCTTCACGAGGTTTATTTGCTACTAACATCACCACTATTATCATCAGTGACATCATCATGATGCGGCGTGGCAATGGCAGGGCGCGGCGGCGCAATATCACCTGCACTCATCACCAAATCTTCTATTGTCAGACGCAAAGCGCCACCTGCGGAAAAGGTAAATTGCAACATATGGCGGCCATCATCTTCCTTTACATAAGCAAGATTGAGTAAATTGTAAAATCCTGGCCCTGTTTTGCCAGGTTCTAACTTTTTATGTTGCATGCCGGATACCTGACCAATACGCAAGCCCATCAGCACTCTTTCACGGCGTTCAGCATCTGCCTCCCAGCGATATCTGTCTATCACCATGATGACTTCTTTTTTCACTTTATCATAGTGAATATCCTGACCGGCAATCAGGCCATCTTGCAAAAAAGCGGACAACATCGTGACATCATCAGCGCTTCTGACAACCAGCCTTATCGCCTTTGCGTCTGTGTCATGTGACGATGATGTCATATCTGTCTGCCCCTTACTGCCTGTTTTTTTGCGCTTTTGAAATCATATCACTGGCATATCATTGCCGCATCATAATAGCGCCGCACGCTTTCAGGCGTGTTTCCAGTTCAGCATAGCCACGGTCCAAATGATAAATCTCTGAGATAGTGGTCTTGCCTGTGGCGCAAAGCGCTGCCAGAACCAATGACATCGAAGCGCGCAGATCAGTTGCTCTCACCGGCGCGCCTTTCAAAGACCCTGCTTGGCCATTCACAATCGCAAAGCTACCCTCTACTGCCACATTTGCACCCATACGCGTTAATTCAGGGACATGCATGAAACGATTTTCAAAAATGGTCTCTGAAATCCGCGCATAGCCATCACTGACACACATCAAAGCCATATATTGAGCTTGCAAATCAGTCGGAAAGCCGGGATAAGGCGCTGTTTCCACATCCACAGGCCGCAAAGACGGGCTATGGTCAATTTGTATCCAATCATCGCCTGTTGTGATTTGCACCCCAACTTCTTTGAGAACCGCTATCACGGCTGATAAATGATCTGGCCGCACCTTTTGCAGACGCAACACCCCGCCAGTCATGGCCGCCGCAATAATAAAGCTGCCTGCCTCAATTCTGTCAGGGATAACGCTATGATTGGCACCATGCAGCTTATCAACCCCTTCAATGATGATGGTATCTGTGCCATGGCCAGATATTCTGGCACCCATTTTGTTGAGGCAGTCTCCCAAATCACTAATCTCAGGCTCTCTTGCGGCATTGATTAATCTGGTGGTTCCTTTGGCAAGGCTGGCGGCCATCATAGCATTTTCTGTGGCGCCGACTGATACATGAGCAAACACAATATCCGCTCCTTTAAGGCCTTGCGGGGCACGTGCCTGAATATAGCCATCTGCCAATTCCACCACCGCGCCCAAAGACTGCATAGCCTTGATATGAAGATCAACAGGACGTGAGCCTATAGCGCAGCCGCCCGGCAAAGATACACGCGCCTGCCCGTAACAAGCCAGTAACGGCCCCAATACCAGAACAGAGGCCCGCATAGCAGACACCAGATCGTAAGGGGCATCAAACTGGGTGGCACCGCCGCCAAGACTGATTTCCCCCTTCTCAAATGTGATATCAAGGCCGTGATTTTCAAGCAGGCGTGCCATCAGCCTTGTATCAGACAAATCAGGCATATTGCTCAAACGCACAACCTCATCTGTCATCAGGCCGCAACATAATAGGGGCAGGGCTGCGTTTTTCGCACCTTGCACTGTGATTTCACCTGATAATTTTTGTCCGCCCGTAATAACAAGCTGTTCCATCTTACTCATGCCTTTTGACCTGTTGGCTGCTGAAGCCCGCCATCATCTGCCCCTGAAAGACCAGTCTTTTCACCATCGCCTTGGGCCGCTCTTTTACGCGCTTGTGCCTTTCGCTTGTGCAAATTGTCACGAAGCGCCTGGCTGAGCCTGTCAGCTTTTTGTTGTTTGGCATCTGTTACAGCTTTTTTCTCTGACATAATAAGCGTTTGGCTCCACCACCACAGGCTGATATGGCTGACCTTTGAGGCGCACCATATGAAAAACAAGTTTTGTGTTAAAATATTAACACAGATATAAAAGGGAAATCAGGACAAATCTAGCGTAATAGATGACAAATCATCATCCGCCGGACCGAAAGCTGATTTCATAAGGGGAACAGACAATGTCACAACCGCCACACAGGCTTTTGAAAAAATGGCTTCTGCCTTTCATATTGGTGGTGGGTCTTGTGTCATTCTTTGCCTCAGGCTTGCATCACTTTCTCTCATTTGAGACGCTAGCCACCCATTATGGGGAGATAAAGACCTTTATCACTGATAATCAGATAAAGGCCTATAGTCTGTTTTTTGCTGTCTATCTTCTGGCAGTCGCTTTCTCATTGCCAGTCGCAAGCCTGTTAACATTGGCAGGCGGGGCGATATTTGGCTTACCGGCAGCAGCCCTTATTCTGGTGGCCGCCACCGCAGGCGCCGGCATTGTATTTGTTGCCGCGCGCTCTGTTTTGCATGATTTACTATCTGCCAAAGCAGGACCATTTTTGAAAAAATTGGAATCAGGCTTTGCTGAAAATGATTTCTCCTATCTTCTGGCCCTGCGCCTTGTGCCTGTTGCCCCCTTTTGGGTGGTTAATATAGTGCCTGCCTTGCTTGGCATGCGCTTGTTGCCTTTTATTACCGCCACTTTTATTGGCATCATGCCAGGCACTGTCATTTATGTTCTTGTGGCCCGCAGTTTTGATATTGTTTTATCACAGGGCAAAACACCTGATCTTAGCACCTTATCTGATATTCAGGTGATTGGCCCCTTGGCCGCGCTTGGTCTGTTGGCATTGGTGCCGATTTTTTTGAAATCCATCACCCAGAAACGCCAGAAGAAGGAGGGCAAATAATGCATACAGACATGTCTGACAAAGGCCCTGTCATCAGCGCTGATATCTGTATCATTGGCGCCGGATCTGGCGGCTTATCTGTTGCTGCAGGGGCTGCCCAGATGGGCGCCAAAACAGTGTTATTTGAAAAAGGAGCGATGGGCGGTGATTGTCTGAATACAGGATGCGTGCCTTCCAAAGCGCTTTTGGCTGCCGGCAAGCTGGCCCATTATGGCAAAGGCCATGATGAGATGGGCATATCAGGCAAGACATCTGTCGATTTTGCCAAAGTCAAAGCACATGTTCAGGATGTCATTGCCGGCATTGCCCCTCATGATTCAGTTGAGCGTTTTACCTCTCTTGGCGTCACTGTCATCTCAGAAGAAGCGTCTTTTGCCTCTGATAAAGAGGTTGTCAGCGCCTCTTATCGTGTCAGGGCACGCTATTTTGTCATTGCCACAGGCTCCTCAGCCTTTGTGCCACCGATTGACGGCTTATCAGATGTTCCTTTTTGGACAAATGAGACAATTTTCACCGCTACAGATCAGCCAACACATCTGGCGATCATTGGCGGCGGCCCCATTGGCATGGAGATGGCACAGGCCCATCAGCGCCTTGGCAGCAAGGTCACAGTTCTGCAGGGTGATCGTATCATGAACCGTGATGATATCAGCCTGACCACCAAATTGCGTGACAAGCTTACCTCAGAAGGCATTACCATCATTGAACATTGCACTGTCTCATCTGTGTCTGAAAAATCAGGCAAGATCACACTGAAACTGGCAGACGGGCAGAAAATCACCGCCTCTCATCTTTTGGTGGCAACAGGCAGAAAGCCAAATGTATCAGGCCTCAAGCTGGACTCAGCCGGGATTGCCACAAACAAAAGGGGCATTATCACAGATACACGCCTGCGATCTTCGAAAAAGCATATTTTCGCGATTGGCGATGTGGCAGGCCGTCATCAATTCACCCATATGGCAGGCTATCATGCCGGGATTATCATCCGTAATATGCTGTTCAAACTACCTGCCAGAATCAGTGATAAGGCTGTGCCATGGGTGACCTATACAGATCCTGAACTGGCTCATGTCGGCCTTGGCGAAGAAGAGGCGATTGACCAGTTTGGCAAGCATAATATCACTGTGCTTGAATGGTCCTTAGCAGAAAATGACAGAGCCAGAGCCGAGAGGCGCACCGAAGGCCTTATCAAAGTTGTGACAACAAAAAAAGGTCATATTGTCGGCGCCTCTATTTTGGCCCCCGCCGCAGGCGAGATGATAGCCGCCTGGTCTCTTGCCATTTCATCAGGTCTGAAAATAGGCGCCATGGCAGGTTTTATCGCGCCTTATCCGACCTATGGCGAAGCCTCAAAAAGAGTGGCAGGCAGTTTTTATACAGACAAATTATTTTCTGCCAGAACAAGAGCCATTGTCAAAAGACTTGTGCGGTGGTGACCAATCCCTGCTTGATAAAGCTGTCATGGTCTGATAGGAAAGCCGCACATCATTTCGCTGCCGTAGCTCAGGGGTAGAGCACTCCCTTGGTAAGGGAGAGGTCGGGAGTTCAAATCTCCCCGGCAGCACCATGATTTTCCTAAAATCCTAATAAATCGCTTCTGCGCTAAGTGAGATAATGATTTCACAGTTACTTGGCTGAGATATCAATTTTCCTTATGTTGCGCAGATAGTGCCTTTGCTAGGTCAGTGCAGGTTTTATGCATCTTTAGTGAAATGTGGTTGCCGAAACGGTTTCTAAAGTAATCGACATAGATTTGCTTTTTTTCGTCCTCATAACAAGTAAACCAGATCTCGTTAAGAGCTGACGGCAT
This sequence comes from Puniceispirillaceae bacterium (SeqCode), assembly GCA_049890215.1. GTDB lineage: Bacteria > Pseudomonadota > Alphaproteobacteria > Puniceispirillales > Puniceispirillaceae > UBA685. The sequence continues at coordinate 119,351 of JBMHBX010000001.1, forward strand.
TGCCTCAAATGTTATCTTTTCAAAATTCACCGGCAATGATTCCGGCCCTACGCCCATGACGATTAATTTATCAAAATTGTTTTGTTCCAGGGCTTCGGTAATTTTTGAAAAATTTTGCGGCACTGTATCATAACATGAAATAGGTTCTGATCCCCGATAAGAATGTGTGCCCTTGTTGGGGTCAATAATTTTCAAACCATCCTTTTTCCATAGTTTTTGGTTCTTGTGCAGCGCACTGAAATAGCCATGTGGCTGAAAGATATTTAAGTCATTTTTAGACGCAACTATCTTGCGCCATTCACCTTCAATTTCAGGCAAACTATCCGTCTCTGGCGCATTATTATTTTTTAACGCCTCTAGAGCCTCTCTCTTTTCAATTAAGTGTTGGTTAGCTACCTCCCCGCGAATTAAACTCTGTCTGAGATCGCGTTTTTCTGCATATTGTACCCTCAGCCGGTCAACCTCTTCCTCAAGAGATCGTATTTTTTCCATTCTATTTTCAATTTCACGCTCACGGCGGCTCTTAGAGGCTATATAATTTTCTGAATAATATTCTGGAAAATGGGTGAGGTAAGAATAGCAAGAATAAAATAAATCATCGTAATTAAAATCTATCACAATGTTGTTGGTGCCCTGCATATCAAGCGTTTTTGGCTCTCCTATTAAAAAGCGAAGCCAACCCAGGGTCTGATGATTACCCAACCACAGAAAAGTATCTACACTACATCCACCCAAGTTCCCACCAATTATAGATTGATGAAATATCAAATTCATAAGAAACCAAAATAAAGCTTCAGATGGTGTCTGCATAAATCTGGAAGTATATATGCGCTCCAATGGATGGTCGCTTTTCTTTGCTAGCAAATCAGAAATGGCTTCATCAATGGTGCTGTATTCGCCTCCTTGAACGCCCTTTTTCACCTTTTCGATAAATGCTATTGAATATTCCAAATATTCATCTGTCATCAGGTCAAATCCCGGATATTTGATTAAAATTGTTTTAGCGTCACGTAATTTAACATCCGATATCATTTTATCAGCCAACTCATTCCAAAGTGGCAACCCATATTCTTTTGAAGATCCTGCCCCTAAGATAATGATGCTATTTTTGATTGTCATATGACCGCTCCATTGATTCACCCAAAAACGCAACGCATATTACCATCTTTATGTTATTTTTTATATATTTTTTCTCTTTTTAATTGCATATAATATTTAAGCAATACTCCCCCTACCTCCCCACCCGAGCCGCCGTCCTTCACTACCAATCTGGTTATGAGCTATCATTGTCATTGAAATTTTACCTGTCTGTGACTATCGTGATACAGGTGTGCGTTATCTGATGATGGGCTGTGGTGATTTGTCATTATGACAGGTATGATTTCGGTATTATTTGGATTTTTCTGGGTCGCGCTTGCCTTTGTTGGATGGTGGGTTGCCACCTCTGGTCAGGGGTGGATAGGCATTGGCTTTATGGTCGCCATCATGATCATCGAAGGCATTA
>JBMHBX010000002.1:0-22757 GCA_049890215.1 Puniceispirillaceae bacterium (SeqCode)
CGCCCTGCGGCAGATAGAGCTGATTTGAGACCACCATCATGATACCGCCAACCACAGCAACTGCACTGGCACCATAAAAAGCAATCACCAAAGTTGGGATATGCGCCGGCACGATGCGTGAACCAACATCGCGTATGGTCATGCCAACAACAGACAATAAAACCAACATGCTGAATATGGTAAATCCATCTTGAGTGGGGCGCATAATCACCATGACACCTATAAATCCCAACAACACTGCAAAAGTGCGTCTGGGGCCAACTTTCTCACCTAAAAATAAGGCACCTGCTGCGGTCAGTAATAATGGTTGTGATTGCAAGACAGCCGTGACCGTTGCAAGCGGCACCACACTCAAAGCGGCGATGATGGCCAAGGCAGCTATGACTTCTCCGACAAGGCGCAGAAACACAGTCCAATGAAGGTATGAGCTTTTATAAATCTTCTGGCCGCTAACCCATAAGGCAATCAAAAAGACACTCGCTGTGCCAAATCCCATCAAAAAAACAACAAGCCAGGGCGATAATGACTGAGAGGCTAATTTCACAAATAAGTCAGCTACTGTGAACAAAAACATCGCAAACACCATCAAGGTAATCGCACGCATTGTATCAGTCATGACTTATCTTTCCATATAAAGGCCGACCATATAATGGCCTACTTGATACGACCTTATTGACCGTGAGAAATGCAGTGGCAAACGCAAAAGACATTTCAGCGCTTTCAAAAGCCGCAGCCAAAATGCAACCAGATAATAATATCATAAATTATGAGATTGACGGAAGTTTTGTGGAGTCTGCCCAGTATCTTTTACGAAAACTTCATAAAACCGTGACAATGAACCAAACCCGCTATCCATAGCGATCGTCAAAATTTTATCAGAACTGCCGACAAGCGCAGATTTGGCATGATAAAGGCGCAACTTGGTTAAATAAGACGTCATAGACATACCGATAACTTTTTGAAACAGACCCATACTATAGCCTTGCGAGACGCCGCCTGCCGCGGCGATATCTGCCACTGAAATTGGCTGCGTGTAATGTTCTGCCATGAAGCGAACCATTTTTTGGATGTGGTGCATTTGGCGCTCTGAGGCTGCCATTTTTTTCTTGTTTGTCATTGCATCCGTATCATCCATCAGGCGCCAACCCGCCAGATTCTGACGCTTGAGACGACAATGTAATTCAGTTCTTGCCAGGGCGACTTTCAAACTGTGACGCGACTCATAATCATGAACCCAGCCTTCAAATAAGAATGGGTCTGTTGAGCTCTGAGACTGCGCTGTCACAAGCTGGCCTGAAATCAATGACTCCAACACTTCATCTGACATGCCAAGAGACAGAATTTCCTGCAATGGTAAATTCGCAATATAAATAAGCCCTTCACCTTCAACCCCTGTCACACGGTGAGGTAACTGTCCCCACAAAAGGCAAAGCTCAGTATCATTTGCAACTGCAGGCCCTGCATGTGTGTCAAAATAAATAGCACAACGGACAGGCAACATAACCTCAACGTGATTATGATTATGCGTCCGATTCATAACAATCGGCATATGTTTTTGCATAAAAAAGCCATCAGGGAATAAACTCGCTGAGGCAATAAACTCTGATGGTATATTTTGCTCGTTCATCATATGAAAATGTCATGTTTTTCGGAACATGTACAATAAAAATATGAGAATACAGGAATAATTGCAAAGAAATACGGAGGCAGAGCCGGTGCGAATCAAATCATACTAATTTTTCTAGACATTTGGTTCGGGGGGGCGTGTCCTTTCCGGCCTGATGAAATTTTGCCTTAAAATAAAGGCATGTTTTTTGGGAGGATCCTATGAAAAAGACATTCGCCGCGCTAGCGACGGTTGCTTCAATTGGTCTGACATCTGTGGCAAGTGCTGGTACACTTGTGATCAATACAGATACATCTGACCCGGCACCAAAAGCTGCGTTTCAATATGCAATCGATAAATTCCAAGCTGAAAACCCTGATGTGACAGTAGAATGGAACCTGTTTGACCATGAAGGTTATAAGCAGTCTATCCGTAACTTCTTGAACACAAATGCGCCTGACGTTGCAAACTGGTACGCCGGCAACCGCATGCGTCCATTTGTAAAAGCTGGTCTGTTTGAAGATGTGTCAGACATCTGGGCAGATACTGGTTGGCAAGATGGTGAAATCAACAACTCAATGGCCCATGCGAAAAAGTCAATGACAATCGCAGGTCGTCAATGGGGTGTGCCTTACACTTACTACCAGTGGGGTGTTTATTACCGCAAAGACATCTTTGAGAAGATGGGCATTGCCGTACCAAAGACATTTGATGAATTCGTAGAAGCTTGCGCCAAGCTAAAAGCAGGTGGCGTGACACCTATCACCATTGGCTCAAAGTACCTTTGGACAACAGCCGGGGTATTTGACTATTTGAACTTGCGTACAAATGGTTATGAATTCCACATGGACCTCGCATTGGGTAACGTGCCTTACACAGACCCACGCGTCCAGGCAACATTTGATAACTGGGACCGTTTGGTAAAGCCAGGTTACTTCATCGAAAACCATGCTGCATATTCATGGCAGGAAGCTTTGACACCAATGGTCAATGGCGAAGCTGCAATGTATGTGATGGGTAACTTCGCAGTCGCACCACTTCGTGAAGCTGGTTTGACTGATGATCAGCTAGGGTTCTTCCAGTTCCCTGAGATCACTCCTGGTATCCCGATGGCTGAAGAAGCACCAACAGATACCATTCATATCCCGTCAAATGCGAAGAACAAAAAAGACGCAAAGCGTTTCTTGATCTTCATGGCTCGTGCAGATGTTCAGACTGAAATGAACAAAATCCTTGGTCAGTTGCCAATCAATAGCTCATCAACAGTCGCTGATGACAAGTTCTTGAAAGCAGGTAACGCGATGCTGAACAATGCTTATGCAATGGCACAGTTCTATGACCGTGACGCACCAGCTGAAATGGCTTCAGCAGGCATGAAAGGCTTCCAGGAATATATGGTTAAGCCTGAGCGCCGTGATGCTATTTTGAAGCGTTTAGAAAAAGCACGTCAGCGCGTTTATAAGTAATCGCTGATATCAAAAGCTTGGTGGCAGGAACAGATGTTTCTGCCACCTCATTAATTTTATAAATTTCTCATTTCCCTTTTATCACTTTTCTGCGGTTTCCTGTCTCATGCATTCAGTATCAACTTCAAACACAACGGCTCATATCCGCCGATCAAGTTGGTGGAAACGCAATCAACAACAAATCACACCTTGGCTATTTTTGGCGCCTGGCCTTATATTTTTTTCGATATATGTTTTATTTCCTATCGGGCAGTCATTATTGATTTCGCTCTATGAGTGGGACGGCTTATCGCCTGCTACCTACATTGGCTTTGCAAATTATGTTGAGTTGGTTGATGATGAAGAGTTTTACACAAGTTTGTGGAATAATGTCAGATGGCTAATATGCTTCATGCTTGCTGTACCTATAGGCCTTGGCCTTGCTTTATTTTTGAACCAGACGATTTTTGGCATCAGGCTTATCAAATCTCTTTTCTTTTTTCCGTTTGTCATTTCACAAGCGGTTATTGGCCTTATCTTCACTTGGTTTTATGAGCCAAATTATGGAATTATCGCGCCTTTGCTTAATCTGGTTGGATTGGAAGGCTGGGCCATTTTAGCAGATGAGGACTATGCAACCTACGGCATCATCTTTGCCGGTCTTTATCCGCAAATTGCCTATTGCATGATCTTGTATTTAACAGGGCTGAATAACATCTCATCAGATCAGATAGAAGCCGGCCGCATGGATGGCGCTAAGGGATGGTCATTATTTTGGAATATCATTTTGCCGCAATTGCGTCCTGCAACCTTCATCGCGGTGGTTGTCACCATTATTGGCGCTCTTCGCTCTTTTGATATGATTGCCATCATGACACAGGGCGGCCCGTGGGGTTCAACTAATGTGCTTGCCTATTTTATGTTTGAACAAGCGCTTAGTGAATATGGTTATCGTATGGGCTATGGTTCTGCCATCGCCACTATACTATTTGGCATCATGCTGATTTACATCACATTTTTTATCTGGCGGATGTACCGCGATGAAAAAAGAGGGCTGTAGATCAAATGTTTCCCACGCCAATTGAAAAAGCCACTTTTGCCTCTCGTATAAGCTATAAGATCGCTGTGCCTGTTGCCCTCATCATTTGGTTGGTGCCTCTTTTGGGTGTCATGATGACCGCTATGCGCGGGGCAGGTGATATCACTTCAGGCAATTTATGGGGCATGCCATCTGAATGGCTATTTGCAGAAAATATGGGAGATGTTTTTACCAACACGCCTATGCTGCAATTTATTTTGAACAGTTTCAAAATTACCATTCCAACAATGCTTGGCGCTGTGGCTTTGAGCTGCATGACCGGATTTGCACTTGCTTCTTATAATTTCAAAGGCAATTTGCTGTTATTTTTTACCTTTGTGGCAGGCAATTTTATCCCTTTTCAGATATTAATGATCCCTGTTCGCGACCTCACATTTCAGATAGGTCTATATGATACAGTTACTGGCCTTGTTCTGTTTCATGTGGCTTTCCAAACCGGCTTTTGTACCTTATTCATGCGTAACTTTATCCGTGCTCTGCCTTTTGAGTTAATTGAGGCGGCTCGCATTGACGGCGCAAGTGAGTTTAAGATTTTCTTCAAAATTGTTTTGCCCCTCATCCGCCCTGCGATAGCAGCTCTATGCGTGTTGATTTTCACCTTTATCTGGAACGATTATTTCTGGGCAACCGTATTAATACAAGGGCAGCATGCTATGCCTGTGACTGCCGGGTTAAAGTCATTGAATGGTCAGTGGATTGCTGCCTATCATCTGATCTCTGCCGGGGCCATAGTTGCGGCCATCCCCCCTGTTCTTATGTTTTTTATTATGCAACGTCATTTTATTGCTGGCCTGACTTTAGGGGCTAGCAAGGGGTAACTTAATTATGACAAAGATTTCAATCATCGGTGCTGGCAGCACCGTTTTTATGCGCAATATTGTAACAGATATTCTTCTGGAACCAGCCTTCAAAGATTGCCAGATTGCGCTTCAGGATATTGATGAAAAACGTCTTGCGACCTCTGAGATGGTTGTACAGAAAATCACCTCAAAACTCGCTGTATCGCCGCAGGTTACAGCCACTTTATCTCGTGAAGAGGCATTGCGTGGCTCAGATTTTGTCATTTTAATGATTCAAGTCGGAGGCTATAAGCCATCCACTGTTATCGACTTTGAAATACCTGCTAAATATGGATTGCAACAAACCATTGCTGATACTCTGGGTATTGGCGGAATTATGAGAGGCCTTCGCACAGTCCCTGTACTTCTTGACATTGCAAAAGACATGGAACGGTTATGTCCCGATGCCCTCATGCTACAATATGTCAACCCAATGGCCATTAACTGCTTAGCCCTATCGCAGATGGCACCTGAGCTAAACTATGTTGGGCTTTGTCACTCTGTCCAGGGAACAGCGGCTGATTTAGCACGTGATTTAGGCGAAGATATCGCAGACATCGAATATGATTGTTCTGGCATAAATCACATGGCCTTTTATACACGTTTTGAAAAGCGTCTTGAAGATGGGACAAAAGAAGATTTATATCCTCGCTTAATGAAAATTGGCGAAGATCAGAGCTTTGGTCCAAATTGGGATGGCTGCACCAACCATGTGCGCTATGAAATTCTTAAACGCCTTGGCTATTTTGTAACAGAATCTTCTGAACATTTTGCAGAATACACACCCTGGTTTATCAAGTCACACAACCCTGAATTATTAAAAGAATTTAACATTCCCATAAATGAGTATATTCGCCGTTGTGAAAGCCAAATTGCTGATTGGGATGAGCAAGAGCGAGATTTGTTAGCCAATGAAGATCTGGTTTGTGAGAAATCTGTGGAATATGCCGCACGTATTATTACCTCCATGGTAACAGGAGAAGAAGATGTCATTTATGGCAATGTTGCCAATAATGGGCTTATTCCGGATTTGCCAGCTAACTCATGCGTAGAGGTGCCTTGTGTTACCTCTCTTGGCAAATTAACCCCGCAATCTGTGCCTGCCTTGCCATTACATCTGAACCGCCTTATCCAGACCAATATTTCAGTCCAACAGCTGACGGTCGAAGCCTTATTAACAGGCAAAAAAGACCCGATTTATCATGCGGCAATGCTTGATCCGCACACGGCCGCTGAATTGAGCCTTGACCAAATTTGGCATATGGTCGATGACCTTTTGGAAGCGCATGAGGGGTGGGTTCCTAAATTCACCTAAAATAATGAAAAAACATACCATCAATAGAGGTGGTGGCCGGGTGTTATCACTCTATGCCACTTCAGAAAAAACCTACCAGGAATTTGACGGGCTACCGCCAGTTTCAAGCAGTGATGCACATATGAGATGGCACCCTTTACGGCGCGAGTGGATTGGCCATGCCTCTGCACGCCAGGGCCGTACCTTTTTGCCGAACCAAGCTGACTGTCCGCTTTGCCCCATGCAAAGCAACGATAATCCCAGTGATATTCCGGTCGATGATTATGAAATTGCTATTTTTACAAATCGGTTTTCAGCCCTTTCTCTTAATACTGACCTTCCACCTGAATTGGAGGTGCCAACAAAACAAGGCATTGGTTCATGTGAGGTGATCTCTTATAGCTCTGACCATAATGCTAGCCTTGCCACTCTGCCTGTCGACAGAATAGCGCTTCTCATAGAGGCCATTGCTGATCAGCTGACTCACATTTATGCACATAAGGATATCATCTGGTCACTGCCTTTTGAAAATAGAGGGCGTGAAATTGGCGTCACGCTCGATCATCCTCACGGGCAAATTTACAGCCTATCTGTCTTGCCAAATGCTATTAAAACGCAGGCAGATGCGATGGCTGAGGATAACCCTCTTGCAAATCTGGCAGACACCATCGATAAAAGCCTTATCCTTGACCAGACCAATAGCGCTATTTGCTATGTGCCAAGATGGGCACGTTATCCTTTTGAAACATGGGTCATGCCAAATCGCTCTGTGGATGGGCCACAAGATTTAACGGACACAGAAATCACTGATCTTGCAACTATGATTAAAGCTGCAGCTAGTCGCCTTGACGGCGTTTTTGACGCGCCAATGCCCTATACCTTAGCATGGCAGATAGCGCCGAAAGGTTATGAGGGGAAATTTCATTTCCACCTTACCTTTCAGCCGTTAAAGCGCGGTAAACAAAAACAAAAATATCTGGCTTCTGTTGAGCAGGTCTCGGGGCTATTTCTTGTTGATTTACCACCAGAACGAGCAGCAGCAATCTTGCGTGGTGAAGAGATAGGCGATGAGTAATCCTGATTTTGAAAGCCATTTCGGGCATGCGCCGCAGGCGGCGGCGGCAGCTCATGGACGTGTAAATTTAATTGGTGATCATACTGATTATTGTGGCGGCTATGTTCTGCCCACTTTGATAAGCCAAAGATTAACCGTATATATAAGCAGAAGAGCTGATAACACGATAAATGGTTTGTCATCTGAATTCGGTGCTGAGACAAAGAAAATTGATGAAGTACCGGCTGATAGCTGGCTCTTATTTATAAAGGGCGCCCTTGTGCTGATGAATGAGAGGGGCGCAGAACTGTCAGGTTTGAATGTTCTAACCATTTCAGATATCCCTGCCGGCGCCGGTGTGTCCTCTTCGGCTGCTTTTGAGATCGCATTATTGCGGGCATTATCTGAATTAACCAATATTCCTATCACCGCAAAAGATATGGCTCTTATGGGACAACGCATTGAACATGAGTTCATTGGCACAAAATGCGGTATTATGGATCAAATGGCAGTTGCCATGGCAGAAATAGGTCAGGCGTTGGCTTTGGATTGTCAGTCTCTTGAAACGCAAATAATGACAATGGCAGAAGACATTTCGATTGCCATCATTCACACAGGCAGTACCCGCAAATTATCAGCCTCACTTTACAATACAAGACTCTCAGAGACCATAGAAGCGGCAAAGCAGATGGGGTATAGCCAGCTATCAGACGCCAATATAGAGGATTTATCGCAACTTACAGATGATATTTTGCTAAGACGCGCACGGCATGTAATTTGTGAAAATGAACGTGTACTAGCCGCAAAAGAAGCGCTAGAGGCCGGTGATATGTTGTCATTAGGAGAATTAATGACACAAAGCCATTTGTCTTTGCGGGATGATTATGAAGTCTCAAGTGACGCGCTAGACTCACTAGTTCAAACAGCCATTTCACAAGGTGCGTTGGGTGCACGCCTTACGGGCGCAGGCTTTGGCGGATGTATTGTTGCCCTTATGGCTGAAGAGGCGGCAGATGACATTATCGCGGCAATTTTAGAGCAATCCCCAGAAGCATGGTTGGTCGATAGCCTTTAGACATCGCTTATAGTGTTAGCTCACACGCTCCATATCGCGAAGTAATTGCACTTCCTCTAAATCGATTGTCAGCTTTTTCGCTGCCGCTGTGCCTTCTAACATAATTCGCCAAAAAGGCGTTATCTCTGCGCTTTTCTGACCTTTGGCACGTTCTTCAAGCGCCGCTTGCACAACAATACGCAAGAAAATACCAGAGGAAACCGGGCAAGTTGCATCGGCGTTGTGGTTTTCTGCCAAGGCATTTCGCATATCTGCAGGCGTTCGCACTTCTCCTTTTGGAATTTTACGGATAAAAGCGTCAATTTCTTGTGGAGATGATATTAATAACTTGCTGCCTTCCGGAATGCCCGCAAAGGTCTTTTCTAAAATGACCACTCGGGGCACTTTGCCATTATCTCGCTTTTCAACCCAGCTTTTTGCCATTGTTACAGTTACCGCTTTGCCCAAATTAGGTTCTAGCTAATTTATTTTGAGACTTTCATGATCGTCACATCAGCTTGATTCATTTGTCTTTTACCAAGGAGCAAATCACCTTCAAAACTATCAGGAATCTGCACAGTATCAGGTCCATAATGTGTGAAAATGAGGTGCGAGCCACGTTGGCGCACGCGCAAATAATCAGGCATATCATGACAAGCTATATCAGCTGCGCGCATCGTGTCCCCTATCACAGCTTTTAGCAACACTTCATCTGGCCATGCACATAAATAGCTACCTTGATTGCCACTTGTGGCGAATGGCAACCCATCAGCGCACTCACCCATAACAGCACCTGTCACCTTGCCCTCTTCGCGCCAGATGGATATATTGCCCTCTATACCGTGATAATGCGCTGTTATCGGCATATGAGACGGCAACGCATCAATGCGCTCTGTCTGAAACCCTGTCATCTGGCTAATCACATCTTGCATGAGATTTGACGGCAATTGAAAATCAGTGGTCTTCAATCCCGTTCTTGGCCCTGCCAGAACACGACAGCCAGATTGTTTCACTCTATTTGCCAGTTCGTCTGACAGGCATAAAAGGCTTGGTACGATTAGCAACTTATAGCCATCAATGCTATCTTCAGGTCCAATGACATCAATTGATCCGCCATTTTGTCGGACCGCCCGATAGATATCAAGGACAAGCCGCAGATAATAAAAATCCTCTGTTTGGCCATCAAACTCTGTCATCCAATCTGCTTCATAATCATGTATAAGCGCGACAGGTGCCTGCTCTGTTTTGCCAAGATTGATATCTGTAAGTTCATCATTTAGCTGACGAACTTCCGCCAAAGCTGGCGCCGGTTGATTGTTGCGAAGCATTAAACCTGCATGCATTTGTTCTTGCGCAAAGGGTGCCTGACGCCACCTGAAATAACTGACAACCTCAGCATCATGGGCAAATGCCTCCCAAGACCACAACCTGACAGCCCCTTTAGCAGGGATGGGATTATAAGCAGCCCAATTCACCGGCCCTGGCTGTTGTTCCATAATCCATAAGCGCGCCATTCCGCGATAAAGATCGTGATGAAAAGCCTGAAAATCTGGATCACCAACGCGCAAGCAGGCTATTTCCAGTTCACTATCACGCCGGGCCTTTTTTTGCATATTCTGCAAAAACCCTAGAGGATAAGAGTCCCAGGTAGCAATGTCCAAATTTGCCGCAACGGGGCGGGCATTAAATTGGTTAAAATCTCCCATAAAATTATGGCTTATTGGCTTATCACCGCTATGCTCTCGAATTATTTGTGTCTGAGCCCTGTCAAAATGGACGATTTCATCTGTTGAGAATCTCCTGAAATCCATATTATGACTGGGATTTGCCTCTGTGACTGTCAGATTTGGCAATTCAATTTCATCAAAAGACCGATAGGCCATTGACCAGAAAATAGTGCCCCATGCTTCGTTTAGCGCTTCAATCGTGCCGTAGCGCTCTGAAAGCCAAGCACGAAAACGTAATTTGGCGTTCTCACACCATGAAATCGCCGTATCGTGACAACCATATTCATTATCTGTTTGCCATGCCTGTATATAGGGATTTTGACCGTATCTTTGAGCTAATTTGGTTGTTATGCGTTTGCATTCTTCAATGTAACCCTGGTGGGAAAATGAATAATGGCGGCGTGAGCCGTAGCCCCGGGACCTACCATCACTGTCAACAGCGAGCATGTCCGGCATTTTGTCAACGAGCCATTTTGGCGGCGTTGCAGTCGGCGTACACATAATAATTTTGAGACCAGCACTACCTAAGATCTCAACAGCATCATCCAACCATGAGAAATCATAAATACCCTCTTCTGGCTCCATTTTTATCCAGGAAAATTCAGCAATACGAACCCAGCTGATCCCAGCCTCAACCATGGCCTTTGCATCGCTGTCCCATAATTCGCGCGGCCAATGTTCAGGATAATAACAAACACCTGTTTCAGAGATTGTTCCACTCATATGATCTGGTGCCTAACGAATAACATTGCCATCTTTATCGAACAAATGCAGACGCGCTTTGTCAAATGTCAAATATATCATATCGCCTGGTTTTAGTATCTCACTATCTTCAAGCTTGGCTGTGACACTATCGCCATTGGATAAATCAACATAGCCAATCGCATATTCGCCAAGATGTTCTGTATGTCGGATTGAACCTGATAACTGCGCATTTGCCTTTTTTGTGCTGATTAAATGCTCTGGCCGGATACCTATTTTGTGTGCCTCCGCTTTTTTTGGCGCCGCAATGATAGGGCTACCATCCAAGATGAGCTTTCCATCCTTTGAGGATACATCAAGTATATTCATTTTTGGGCTACCTATAAATTCAGCAACAAATAAATTATCTGGCTGATTATATAAGGTTAACGGGCTGCCAACCTGTTCAATTCTGCCTGCATTCAGCACCACAATTTTATCAGCTAAAGTCATAGCTTCAACTTGGTCATGCGTTACATATACCATCGTTGCATCTAACTCAGCGTGAAGGTTAGCTATTTCGATTCTTGTTTGCACACGCAACGCTGCATCTAAGTTCGATAATGGCTCATCAAATAAAAATACAAGGGGATCACGCACGATTGCTCTTCCGATGGCAACGCGTTGTCGCTGACCACCTGATAAATGTTTTGGCAATCTGTCCAGATAATCCGTAATTTGCAGTGATTGTGCTGCAGCTGCCACTCTGCGTTTTATCTCATCAGCTGCAACTTTGGATTGACGCAGACCAAATGCCATATTGTCAAACACTGTCATATGCGGATAAAGCGCATAGGATTGAAATACCATAGCCACACCGCGCTCTGCCGGCACAACATCATTAACAATATCATCGCCAATAGACAATGTGCCATCTGTGATATCTTCTAGCCCTGCAATCATCCGCAATAATGTCGATTTACCACAGCCAGACGGGCCTACAAATACAATAAACTCACCTGCCTCAATCTCCAGGTCAATGCCGTGTATGACATCAATTTTACCATAAGATTTTTTAATATTTTGCAAGCTGAGGCGTGCCATAGCGAATGCTCCTGTCATGTGCCATATGGATGTGATCAGTGTACCTATTAAGGAGCTAAAAACAAGATATTACGCAGGAAAAGGCCACGCAATTTCACATCATGCCAATAGCAGAAAACGCATTTTATTTACCCGTAGCGCATGATACTGTAAAGATGTCCCCAATCCTTGAAAGTAAGAGTGTTTGGCCCATGCCACAGTGGCAGATATTTGATACACCGCGTCTCTATAAGCCGACCATTGAAGATATGGAAATCCATGTCAAACAAATGCAGTCCGGCAAAATGGATGAAGCTATCTGGATACTTTCACATGAGCCCGTCTATACCGGCGGCAGCTCTGCAACAGATGCCGATATCATTGGTAGCTCTGATATCCCCTTTGTGCCAACAGGACGCGGCGGGCAATGGACTTATCATGATGAAGGAATGCGTATTATTTATCCCATGCTAGATTTGCAGAAACGGGGTACTGATTTACGCCTTTATGTCCACACGCTTGAAGCATGGATCATAGATGTTCTTGCCTGTTTTTCCATCAAAGGAGAACGCAGAGAAGGATTACCCGGCGTTTGGGTACGCCGGCCCGGGCCGCAGGTAAATTATGATAAAATCGCTGCACTGGGTGTTCGCATTTCAAAATGGGTAACCTATCACGGCTTTTCTATAAATATTGACCCTGATTTATCTGCTTTTGAGGCTATCGTGCCTTGTGGTGTATCAGATTCAGGAACAACAAGCTTTGCTGCGCTTGGGCAAGAGATATCACAACCAGAACTTGATATGGCTATCAAAGATTGCTTTTCACGACATTTTGGAAAAGGCACAAAAATGGGACGGTCGGATTAATTCTGGCTGATGATTGGCAAGATAGCTGAAATGGCTTTATCCGCATAGGAGCGCAAAACGCCGTCATCCTGCGCACGACCAAGCATGCCTTCAATAGGACCGTCATAGTGAATGATTTGATTTCTCACTTCACGCAGCCACTCCAATTTTCGTCTTTCTGCCATCGTAAGGTAGTCATAACCACCTGCTTCAAAATAGCCGCCACCATAATCATCATCACTATCTTCATCCTGCGGCGACAAATCAAAAATTTGCTCTTCATAGCGAATGACATCAACGATGGTCGCAGACAATATGATCACAGAGGCCCATAACTTATGACGGATAGCCAGTTGCAATTCTTTCATAAGCCTGGTGCTGTGAGGCCCATAACCAAGCGTCTCAGGCAATAGGGATGAAAATTTATCTGCCGCCGATGACATTAACTATCGCTATCTTCCAAAGACAAGGTAAGGATTTCATCTTCTACGTTTAGATTATCACCTTCTTGCACTTTCACTGACGTGATGACACCACTAGCTTCGGCGACCAATAGATTTTCCATTTTCATCGCTTCTATCACAGCCACATTTTGCCCCTTTTGAACCTTATCTCCTTCTGCGACAAGCAATTTTGTTAACAGCCCAGGCATAGGCGCTATGACCTTATCTGCGCCAACGCTATCATCAATTACAGGCATATAAACAAGATAATCTGCCATCCTTGCCGGAAGAATTTGCACTGTCAGGCGCATAGCACCCTTCGTTACGGTTACATGATGATTATCAATTGTCAGTTGGGCCGGATAAGCATGTCCATCACACAGCCCTTGATAAATACCCTCTCGAACCAGACCTTCAAGTCGGTGTTCAGCCTTGCCAATGGAGACCAAAACACTTTCTTGCTCATAAACAATCTCTGCTTTGTGAAGGTCAGCATCAGCTTGCCCTGCAAGCATCACAACAAATTTTGTGTCACTATGCCCATGTTCAAATCGCGCTAAAGAATTGGCAACTGCCAAGGTTGCCAAAGCTGTCATTTTCGTGAAATTTTCGCCTGCCGGCACGTTTGCTGTAAAACCTTGTTCATATTCAGACGCGATAAAGCCAGTTGTGATATCGCCTTTTTTATATAAATCATTTGCAAGAACAGAGGCCAAAAACTGACGGTTTGACTGGATACCCCTTATCTCATAATGATCTAGCGCTTGCGATAATCTGTTAATTGCTTGCGTTCTATCTTTACCATAAGCAATTAATTTAGAAATCATGGGATCATAAAACATAGAAATTGCGCCACCTTCTTCTACGCCAGAATCAACCCGTACCCCCTCACCTTTCGGTTCACGATAGCGTGTTAATTGACCAATAGATGGAAGGAAGTCTTTTTCTGGATCTTCGGCATAAAGACGTGCTTCCATTGCCCACCCTGAGGGCACAATATCAGCTTGCCTTAGTGTTAAAACCTCCCCTGCTGCTATGCGTATCATCCATTCCACCAAATCAAGATCATAAACCAGTTCAGTGACAGGATGCTCCACCTGAAGGCGCGTATTCATTTCAAGAAAATAAAAATCCTGCTCTGCGCCAACGATGAATTCAACAGTACCGGCGGAGCGATAAGATACCGCCTTTGCCAAAGCCACTGCCTGTTGTCCCATAGCTGCTCTTGTTTCTTCTGAGATAAAAGGACTAGGGGCTTCTTCTAATACTTTTTGATGACGCCTTTGAATCGAGCATTCACGCTCACCCAGAAATACAGCGCCACCTTTGCCATCTGCCAGCACCTGAATTTCAATATGACGCGGCTTTACAACAAATTTTTCAATAAAAACACGGTCATCACCAAAGGCATTTCGTGCTTCATTCATTGCGGCGGTCATACCATCTTCAAGAGCGGCTTCATCCTCTACAACCCGCATGCCTTTACCCCCGCCACCAGCAGACGCCTTGACCATCACAGGATACCCAATTTCTGAAGCAGCTTGTTTTGCTTCTTTTATGTCACGCACAGCATCAGCGGTGCCCGGCACTGTAGAAACACCTGCTTTCACAGCCCATTTCTTGGACTCAATCTTATCGCCCATCACTTCGATAGCGTGTGAGCCGGGGCCAATGAAGACAAGGCCTGCTGCTTCGACAGCCGCGACAAATTTCGCATTTTCAGACAAAAAGCCAAATCCGGGATGAATGGCTTGCGCACCTGATTTTAGCGCTACTTCAATAATCACATCTGCTTTAAGGTAACTATCGGCTGAGGCAGCGCCCCCAATGTGATAGGCCTCATCAGCCATTTTGACGTGAGGTGTGCCAGCATCAGCGTCTGAATAAACAGCCACAGTCGCAATATTCATTTTCTTGGCAGTGCGAATAATGCGACAAGCAATTTCGCCACGATTTGCAATTAAAATCTTATTAAACATTCTCTTATCCCCCTAACCGCGCTGCCTAAAGTGGTAAATTATCATGCTTCTTAGGTGGGTTACTTAACTCTTTGTCACGAAGCATTGACAGGGCTCTTCCGAGACGCCGGCGTGAGTTGCGTGGCATGATGATATCATCAATATAACCGCGACCTGCTGCCACAAATGGGTTTGCAAATTTTTCACGATATTCATCTGTGCGTACTTTAAGCGCCTCAGGATCTTTGGCATCATCACGGAAAATAATACGAGCCGCACCTTCTGGCCCCATCACTGCGATCTCTGCGGTTGGCCATGCATAATTTACATCTCCGCGCAAATGTTTTGAGGCCATAACATCATAAGCGCCACCATAAGCTTTGCGTGTAATTAAGGTCACCTTTGGCACCGTTGCTTCAGCATAAGCATAGAGAAGCTTTGCCCCTTGCGAAATAATGCCGCCTACTTCCTGAGAAAGCCCAGGCATAAATCCCGGCACATCGACAAGCGTGACAAGCGGGATATTGAAAGCATCACAAAAACGCACAAATCGCGCTGCTTTTCGAGACGCATTTATGTCAAGGCACCCTGCGAGAACAAGAGGTTGGTTTGCTACAACGCCCACAGTCCGACCTTCGATACGTGCAAATGCGCAGATGACATTACTGGCAAAATCACGGTGAATTTCAAACATCTCACCATCATCCACAATTTCACGAATGATAAGCTTCATATCGTAGGGCGCATTAGGATTGTCTGGTATAATCTGTTCAAGTACAGATGATGATCTGTCAAGAGGATCTTGCACTGCGTATTCTGGTGCGCTTTCACGATTTGACAGAGGCAGATAGCTCATCAATTCACGTGTACGCATCAGCATCTCTATATCATTTGCAAAGGCACCATGTGCAACACCAGATGTACGGCTATGCATCTTAGCGCCGCCTAACTCATCAGCTGTTAAGTCTTCATGCGTAACGGTTTTGACAACATCCGGGCCAGTTACAAACATATAGCTTGAGCCCTCTACCATGAAAATAAAGTCTGTAATAGCAGGTGAATAAACTGCCCCACCGGCGCAGGGGCCCATAATCAAAGATATTTGTGGAACAACACCTGAAGCAAGCACGTTACGTTGAAAAACCTCTGCATAGCCGCCAAGTGACGCGACCCCTTCTTGAATACGCGCACCGCCGGAATCATTTAGCCCGATAATCGGTATTCCTGCTTTAATAGCCTGGTCCATAACCTTACAAATCTTGGCAGCGTGCGTTTCAGATAACGAGCCGCCTAAGACCGTAAAATCTTGCGAATACACAAAGACAGGCCTGCCAAAAATAGTGCCATAACCAATAACAACACCATCACCTGGAATCTTTGTATCTTCCATGCCAAAATCATGGCAACGATGCTCTACAAACATATCCCATTCTTCAAAGGACTCATCATCCAGTAAGGCATGAATACGTTCGCGGGCGGTTAATTTTCCTTTTGCATGTTGCGCATCAAGCCGTCTCTGACCGCCGCCAAGGCGCGCGGCTACCCGTCTTTTGTCTAGTTGTGCGATGATATCAGTCATGTATAGCCCCCAAAGTCAAAGACACCACAGATGGTATCTTACCCACATATTATCAATTTATGTCACAATATGGCGTTCATCCAATAATGCCATATAAGAAAACGCATCTGTTAATTCAGCCATAATAGCATCCCGTCTTTCCAGTGCCCATTCATCTACACCCCATTTTTCTTCCTGATATATTTCATCAAGAAAGGCATGTGACATCAAATCGGCAACCGTCAGGTGGCCAGACGTAAAGGCAAGGCCAAGCGCCAATGAGCCTGTCAGGGTGGTCGCACGATAAAGCGCCACATAACGCCAATGATCACAGCTTTGCACCGCTTTTTGCATGGGAGTAGTTACAGCCTCTGGTTGCGATTTTGGCATAATACCCTCAAAAGCCATCAAGCTGATTTCATAATTATCTGCTAACCAATTCTGAATGGCACCCCACATTTTCTCCTGACGGCTTGCCAGATCAACATCTTCATCAGTGCTACACCGATAGCTGATCAAATCATTATGACCGAAACGCACCAATTCATCGTCAAGAACTTTTCTTTGCGTCATGACGCGATCAATGGCAGTCGCAGAAAGAGAAAAGATAGGCATTGTTTGCGGCTCTATCTCTTCTTGTTGCGCATCAAATTCAGCGCATATAGCCTTTGCCAGCGACTCATTAGGTAAAATAAGAGGCGCCACTGCTGGTGTTTTCAGCTGTCGGTTGTCAAGCATAACTGTAAAGCCAGTATTCTCTTCTGCGACTGAAACTTGTTTGTAAAACCGCTTGGCTGCTTTTTTTTCCACAATTCTTATCCTACAAGTTACGATATATAATCATCAAGACAGGTCACCAAGTCAGCAAAATCAGTCGCAATGTGAAAAGCGCCGTTATCTAGCAGACTCTGGTTATCATGATACCCCCAGTCAACACCACAAAAGGCAATATTGGCACCCTTTGCACATAATGCATCATTGATTGTATCACCAATCAGGGCAGATCTTTCAGGCGGTATATCAAAATCAGAAATCGCCGCAATCGCCATGTCAGGAGCCGGCTTGACCGCGGCCTCATCTGCTGTATAGGTAACATCAAACAACTGAGAAATCTCATGGCGCGCTAGCATGGCATTTAACCCGTGACGCCCCTTATTTGTGACAATCCCCAACAGCCAACCTGCCTGTGATAGTGATTGCAATGCCTCTTTTGCGCCGTCAAATAAGGGGTCAATTTCTTTATCAGGCTGCGCCAACTCAAGACGCGCTTGCGCCCGATAACTGTCAAAAATAATCGCAGCTTTTTCCTCATTTCCATTTGTATAATCAAGCGCTGCTGCAAACAGACCTTCGCCAATATTGCCTCTGATTTGCGTCTCATCTGGAATGGCAACATCAGCGATAGCGCAAGCGTGACGTGTTAACCGTATGATAGAGCTAGCGCTGTCACATAATGTGCCGTCAAAATCAAATAACGCAATTTTTAGATCAGTCATTCGGCCACCTCGTCAAAATCAGGCAATTTTTCAGGGATATGTGATGTCATCTCAAGGTAAGAAATTGCCATTTTCATATGCGCAGGCAAAGGCGCCTCAATTATCTGGCCATCAGGTAGTTTTAGAAATTGTGCATGAAGATGAAGTTGGCGCGCAAAATTTGCCCCCGGATGCGCTTGTGCACCGGCATATTTTCCATCTCCTAAAATTGGCGCTTTAGCAGCTAGCATATGCACACGCAATTGATGTGTTCTGCCAGTCAATGGCTGCAACGCTACTAATGACATTTTACCGCCTGATCTGCTGAGATTCTTAAATTTTGTGTGCGCATATTGGCCGTCTTCAAAATCTGGCGACATTTTTTCTTTTCCCATAGCTCCTGATTTTGACAAAGGCACCTTAATGTCGCCAAGAGGTGGCAATTGCCCCAGCACAAGTGCCAAATAGGATTTTTCAATTTCATGGGATTGAAAGGCTGCTGATAGGCGTCTCGCTGTCTGGTCATTTTTTGCAATCATCAAAACGCCAGAGGTATCTTTATCAAGACGGTGCACAAGCTTGGGGCGCTGCATATGCGAATAGGCAGATTGTAATAAGCCGTCAATGTGGCGGCTTGTCGATGTGCCGCCTTGCACTGCAAGGCCTGCCGGCTTATTTAACGCCATCCAATTTTTGGTTTGTGCGATGATAAGACTATCAAGGTAGGCACTATCTGATTTTTTGCGGTGAGGCGAAATCGCTCTTACCTCATCGGTCTGTTCATCTTGTGCAGGGCGTACAAGCCAATCTGGTAGAGTGACAATTTGACCTGCCTGGCACCTGTGTCCGGCTTTGACTTTTATGCCGTCAACACGCATCAGGCCAGAGCGCAAAGATTTTTCAATCTGAACTTGTTTCATATGGCCGAAACGGCGTTTAAGCGCCCTGTCAAGGCGGCTATCTTGCTCAGATTCTGGTATTTTATAATCTGCCATAGCTTATGCAAGACCCCATTTGACGGCATGATACATAATCAAAAAAGCTGATAAAGACAGAATAAATGACAGTGACATATAAGCTGCCATAGTCACATATTGCTGTTTTTCAAGCAGATGAAAACTATCAAGCGCAAAGCTAGAAAAAGTCGTTAATGCTCCCAGGAACCCTATCATAACAAAGGGGCGTATATTTGCTGCGATGGCCGGGTTATGCTGCAATAAAGCTGCCATAATACCCATAATACCACAGCCGACAATATTCACTGAGATGGTTGCAATATAGGCAGGCAGGCCGATGGATGGTGAGCTTATCACTAACCCGATACCATAGCGGGTCAGTGCACCAAGCGCGCCTCCGGTGGCGACTGAAATTAAATGCATTAACATGTCTGGTTTGTATCTGATTTCACGCCGAAAATCCACCCCTCACGCTGTGCGATATCTGGCACAAGCCATGAGGCA
Source organism: Puniceispirillaceae bacterium (SeqCode) (assembly GCA_049890215.1). Lineage (GTDB taxonomy): Bacteria > Pseudomonadota > Alphaproteobacteria > Puniceispirillales > Puniceispirillaceae > UBA685. The sequence goes on from JBMHBX010000002.1 coordinate 19,625, forward strand.
GGATCACATGACATTGACCGCAATGCCGCAGCTGAAATCAGGGCATCTGCGTCATCTGCATCTGGTCCGGCGACAACAAATTCTTTTGAGACGGGCCGCGAATGGAAATAACGCAAAGCCATATTTAGTGTGTCTATTTGTGCCTGTTGGCCATTGACAGGTGTGATGCCGGCCATTTTGAAATAATATGATGGAAATATCTCGACCAAAGTCAGGTTTGACCCTTGCTTTGTATGGAATGGCCAGATAGTCGCGCTCTTAGCAAAATAATGACAAAGCCGCATCCCTGCCAAAGACCCCGTGCCAACACCTGCCGGGCCAACGCAGTTAAATGTGGGGCTTGGCGACTTAACGGCGGAGGCAGCTTTTTCAGTCTCACGCCGGCGAGACTGAAATTTCAGGCCGCGGCGACCTGACGGTGCGTTGTAATAAGGACCATATAAAGGGTGGTCCCATATGACGCCGCCATAAAAATCCTCAGCTTCGCTATTGAGATGTTCAATTAAATACCACAATTCCTGCGCAGTTTTCGGCTGTGATGATGGTAAGTCGGGAAAATAATTAGACTCTTTATCGACAGGATAGGCAAAGGCAAAATCAATGCCAGCTAACACTTTAGCGGCGTTTGACAAATCCTCAAGATAACGAACCACATCAGCTCTGCTGAAAGCGCTTTTCCCGTCTGGCGGACTTATTTTATGAGGCGTAGCATCACCTTTTTCACACACAAAGACAGAAATGCCCCTGTGCCTGTGTCCTTTGGCGCCAGACCAGTCAATACCCACAAAAAGGTCATAATTCATTTGCTGTCCCGCAATTTTTGCCAATAGGAAAGACGCTTTGTGATTTCGCGCTCAAACCCAATTTCCTTTGGCTCATAAAACTGCGTGCGCGCCATTTGGTCCGGAAAACAATTTTGGCCTGAAAACCCGTCTGCAGCATCATGATCATATGAATAGCCATCGCCATATCCCATCTCTTTCATCATTTTAGTGTGGGCATTTAACAAATGCTTAGGCGGTGGCACAGCACCTGTGGCTTTGGCGCTTTGCATAGCTGCCTTGCTTGCCACATAGGCAGCGTTTGATTTTGGCGCTGTTGCAAGATAAATCACTGCCTGCACCAATGAAAGATCCCCTTCAGGAGAGCCAAGGCGTTCATAAGACTGCCATGCCGCAAGCGTATGCCCCATCGCTTGCGGATCAGCTAACCCAATATCCTCTGAGGCAAAACGCAAAAGGCGGCGTGCGACATAACGCGGATCTTCGCCTGCGGCAAGCATGCGAGCAAACCAGTAAAGGGCCGCATCACAATCAGAGGCACGCAAAGATTTATGCAAAGCTGAGATAAGATTAAAATGCTCATCACCTGCCTTGTCATAATTTAATGCTTTTTTCGTCAGAAAGGTGGCAAGAGCGTCACTGTCAAGCAACGCGCCTGCTACATCATAAGACGCAATTTTTTCAACCATATTCAGCAAATAGCGCCCGTCACCATCTGCCATGGTGATCAGTGCCTGCCTTGCCCCATCATCAAGCGGCAAAGGCGCGCCAAGATATGCCTCTGCACGCGATAATATCGAAGATAAAGCGCCCTCATCCAATAACGTCAGTGTGAGGACCTGAACACGCGATAATAAGGCCGCGTTCAGCGCAAAAGAAGGATTTTCTGTGGTTGCCCCAATTAGTCGGACAACACCTTTTTCAATCGCCGGCAATAAAGCATCCTGCTGCGCCTTATTAAAACGATGAATTTCATCAATAAACACAAGTGTCCGCTGATTATGAGCAAACCTGTCTTCAGCTGCTTTGAACAGGCGCCGTACATCACTCACACCATCAAGAACGGCAGATAGCACATCAAAATGATCACCTGCCATCTCGCCGATAATATGCGCAAAAGTGGTCTTTCCGGTGCCAGGCGGCCCCCACAAAATAAGAGAGCCAGTCTTCAAACTTGCCTCATCAAGAGATGATAAAGACGATTGACCAACGAAATCCTTGAGCGTTTTGGGGCGCAACCTCTCAGCAAGCGGGATGGCATTTGATTGAAACAGCGTTGTCATGTCTTGAGTATTACAGCAAATCACACCACCTATCTAGTCACCGGAGGGGCGATATCGCAAATATTTCAAACAAAGGGGTAAGCCTTAGATGATATCAAGATCTGTAAAGGTAAAGCCTGTAAAATCTTCAATGACAATCACTTCATATCTGTCATTTGTGGCATCAGCTGCAAAATAGAAAATCGTATCATTTTTGCTTGTGTCATTATTGACAGAAGCCTCAGAGGCTTGTGCTTCTTCGACTTGTAAGGTGCGGCCATTAAGTGTTAGTTCTGCAAGAACACTGGCAATGCTTGTGCCTGTAAAATCAACAGATAGATCGAACTGTATTTTGTCACCAGTTGTGAAATCATTAATCACATCTTTGCCAGAGGTGAGCGTGAAGCCGGCACCAAAGGCAAAAATATCATTACCACTGCCGCCAATAAGGGTATCATTGCCATCGCCCCCAATAAGAGTGTCATCACCTGCGCCGCCATTAAATGTGTTATCAGTGTTATCGCCTATCATGGTGTCGGCATGTCTTGACCCCGCAAATTCTTCGACATTCTTAACCCTGTCACCCTCTGCATCACCACCTGACAACAGCACATAACCATCTGCATCTTTGGCAGATGAAAGATCAATCACAACCGCTTCAGCAGAAAATGAATAGTCGACAATATCAGCGCCTTCCCCCCCATCAATGGTATCAGCGCCTCCGCCTGGGTTAATTTCATCATTGCCTTTGCCACCTTCTATTATATCATCACCGCTACCACCATTTAATACATCACGGCTGTCACCACCACGAAGCCAGTCATTGCCCGCCCCAGAATAAATAACATTTTTGAAATTAATGTTAGTCGGATGAGAATAGGCAGTCACGACATCATCACCGTTGCCCCCTTTGAAAAAGGCTGCTTCTGATAACTCAGAGCTTGGCTCCAACTGCTCAACAATCCCCGGTGTAATCAGAAAGTTCGAACTCGTGGCTGTTCTGTTAACATCAATTTCATCCGTTATTTTAAGCCTCACATCATAATAAACAAAGTGAGGTGAGAGGCCCTCTTTACCATATAGTGAGAC
>JBMHBX010000003.1:0-30085 GCA_049890215.1 Puniceispirillaceae bacterium (SeqCode)
CGACCGTATAACAAGTTGTGCCATTTGTACTGCCTGATCCTTTTCGTGCTGAATCAAAGGTGACAGAATATTTGCTTTCAATAAAGCCATTGATGACCATCGCAATGTGAGTATAAGTACCGGTGGACACTGACATTGGGCCGTTCGAAGGCATAGGGAAATCAACCGCTGCATTTAATGTTACTTTTGCGCCAGCGTCATTTTCAAATAAGGGCGAACATTTTGTTAAATAATCTTCACGTGTTGGCTCAGACGGACACACTAATATTTTTGTGAAAGTAACACGCGCTTCCTGAAAGTCTGGAAAACAATAAGTATTATTCCCGGTCGGAGCAGCATCTGTGATTTCGCCATCAGCGTTCAATGAACAAGATGAGGCTAACGTTGCGTAAGCTTGGCTTATAGATAAAAAGCCTGTCATAGCAAACAAAAGCAGAACAAATTTTTTCAATTTAACAATCCTTATTTACATATTGTAAAAAATTAAGACAAAATTTTGCACTTTTAGATTAGATCATTCTTAAATTCGTAATCTATACTATATGGTAGGAGTAAAAACCTGATTCTCTCCAGTGCAAAAATTGCTAAAAAACGACAGTAAATTATACAAAATGAACAATGCTTAGCCAAAATGACATAAAAATTATCTCTTTATTGAAGCGGAACGCGCGGATGTCCGTGACACAAATGTCCCATGAATTGGGACTAAGCCGTGTAACGATAGACAATCATATGAAAAAATTAGAAGAAGAGGACGTCATTCGCGGATATACGGTGATGCTTGGCTCTGAGGACTTCAAACACCGCATTTCCGGATGGGTTCTGATTAATGCAGAGGCGAATAAGGAAGAAGCCGCGATTGCCGTGATAAAAGACATGCCGGAATTCACCAGACTCCACACAACGAACGGCAAGTGGGATTTGGCAGCTGAAATCCAAACAAACACGCTAGAGGAGTTTGACGCTGCCATATCAAGATTGAGGCAGATAAAAGGTATTACGGAAACCGAAACATCATTGCTTCTAAGCTCACGTATTGGTCTTTAATCAAATATTGTCATAGAGACTGCTATCTGAGACAGATTGCCACCTCTTACAACGCCTCTGTTAAAATCTCAGAAGCGCTGTTATGCGTTGGGCGCGACCTCTGGGCTTGCACTAGCTGCGCTCAAGAAGCTGATATGATTATGACATTTGATGAAATGAATGACAACAAGCCGGACCCACAGAGCCCTATCAACCCTATGTATTTACTCACTTTTTCATAAGATATTGGTCGGAGCGGCGGGATTTGAACCCACGGCCCCTACACCCCCAGTGTAGTGCGCTACCAGGCTGCGCTACGCTCCGACTTACCCGCAATATAGAACGCCAAAAAGCAAATGCCAATCTGGCAAATCAGGGAAATGGAAAAAATCTCAAAATAACTAATGACGTGTTGCCAAAAGCGCATCAAGACGCTTATCAAGCTGCTCCAGCGTTGTTAACGCTTGCTGAACAGCCTGGCTGCCATGCTCTTGTGATGCGGGGACGGATTGCGGTGCTTCATCTGTGAGGGGCACAGATTTTTTCTCACGAAGGGCTTTTTGTGCGCCTTTGATGGTAAAGCCATCCCGATAGAGAAGGTCGCGAATTCGTGTCAGCAATTCAAGATCGCTGCTCTTATAATAGCGGCGCCCGCCAGAGCGTTTCATCGGTTTTAATTGTGTAAATTTAGTCTCCCAAAAGCGCAATACATGGGCAGGCACATCAAGCTGCTCAGACACTTCAGAGATTGTGCGATAGGCCCATTCTGCTTTTTCAGACATCGCAATTTGCCTTATGACTGGTTATTGACACGCTCTTTCATTTGGCTTGACGGCCGAAATGTCAGAACGCGGCGCGGCGTAATGACAGCCTCTTCTCCGCTTTTTGGATTACGCCCCATGCGCGCCGTTTTTTCAGAGACAGAAAAGGTGCCAAATGATGAGATCTTTACCTGCTCGCCTTTTTCAAAACAAATCGCTAACTCTTCCAACACGGATTCGACTAATTCAGCTGACTCATTTCGAGACAAACCCAGTTGATTATGAACCGCATTGGCAATTTCTTGGCGCGTTAGTGTATTACTCATGATTAAAACATATCAAGACAGTCAAAGATGTCAATGCCTTAGGCTATGGCCGGCCATAGCGCACCAGACTTGCGCCCCAGGCAAGACCACCGCCAATTGCCTCAAGCGCTAACAAATCGCCTGCCTGAATGCGGCCATCATGTACCGCTTCTGATAAGGCAAGCGGGATAGAGGCCGCAGAGGTATTGGCATGTTTGTGAACTGTGCGCACCACACGCTCAGACGGCAAGCCTAATTTTCGCTGCATACCGTTTATGATACGAATATTGGCCTGATGCGGGACAAGCCAGTCTACAGCCTCTGCGCTCACATCTGCCAGAACAAGCACTTCATCCATCACAGATGATAATTTTTCAACCGCGTGACGAAATACATCCTGGCCTTCCATACGAACATGGCCGACATCACCAGTCGCAGACGGCCCGCCATCAACATATAAAATATCACGATAGCTGCCATCTGAATGAAGCGCGCTTGCCAAAATGCCAAACTCATCCGGCGCTTTTTCAGATTCCAATATAACAGCCCCTGCCCCGTCACCAAATAGAACGCATGTGCCCCTATCTTGCCAATCAAGCAATTTTGTAAAGGATTCTGCCCCTATGACCAGTGCCTTCTTTGCTTTTTGTGCCACCATAAGTGATTCTGCGACTGTCAGCGCATAGACAAAGCCAGCACATACCGCTTGCACATCAAACGCAAAGGCGTTTTTAGCGCCTAATTTATGTTGTACCTTGGTCGCCGTAGAGGGAAAGGTATCATCCGGGGTGGTGGTTGCGATAACAATCAAATCAATATCTGAGGCAGATATGTTGGCATTCTCTATCGCTTGCAAAGCGGCTTCATATGCCAAATCAGAGGTCATCTCACCGTCAGCGACCATATGGCGTTGCTCAATGCCTGTGCGCTGTTTTATCCACTCATCAGAGGTGTCAACAAATGTTGATAATTCTTCATTGGTAATCACACGCTTTGGCAAATAGGACCCTACGCCAGTCATCAGGATACGAGATTCCATTATTGCCCCTCTTTTGCGTCTGACTGAGATGTCTGGATAGATGAAAATCGCTGTATCGCTGACTGCACGTCAGGCATAAAGCCATGTTCAACCAAATCAGCAGCTACCTTGATAGCATTTGCATATCCAATCTCATCCGTGCCACCATGAGATTTCACAGCGATTCCATTTAACCCTAAAAAGACTGCACCATTATGAACGCGCGGATCAAGACGCTTGCGCATACGCAGCATAGCAGCTCTGGCAAGCATATAGGCCATCTTTGTAAAGAATGATTCCTGAAATGCCTTTTTCAGCAAATCTGTGATTAACATGGCTGTGCCTTCAGCAGTTTTCAGGGCCACATTGCCTGTAAACCCATCTGTCACAACCACATCCGTGGCCCCTTTGGTGATATCAGTTCCTTCAACGAAACCGTGATAATTCATCCCAAATTCACGATTTGCCAAGATATCAGCCGCCTCACGAAGATAATCATGACCTTTTTGATCTTCTTCGCCTACATTTAACAATCCGATTGACGGATCTGCCACCCCCAATATAGACCGGCTAAATGCAGCGCCCATAATCGCAAATTGCACCAAATTTTCGGCATCACAATCAATATTGGCCCCAAGATCCAACATGCAGACCTGCCTTTTTGCCGTTGGCAGGAAAGTCGCAATGGCCGGACGCTTTACCCCTTCCATAGAGCGAAGCTGCAATTTAGAGATTGCCATTAATGCGCCGGTATTACCTGCAGATACGACCGCATCACATCGCCCGTCTTTGACTTCGGCAATGGCTTTCCACATAGATGTCTGCTTACCTTTGCGAACGGCCTGAGATACATTCTCATCACCTTCTACCTTCTCCTCAGCATGGATCACCTTAGCATCTTTTAGATGAATGGACCGGCTAAGAAACGGTTTGATACGTTCGCTATCCCCAACAAATACAAACTCAAGTTCAGGGTTCTTGGCTCTTGCAACATCCGCCCCCTTGATGACAATTTCAGGTGCGTTATCGCCCCCCATTGCATCAAGAGCCAAGCGCGTTGTGCTCACTGCTACTCTCCTACAATAATCTCGCGCCAACCATATAGTGACTTTATTCTTTTTTCAATTGGCTTAACTTAGAAAAAGGGTTCTGTTTTTCTATTCGGGGGCCAAATTCATGTATTTCCGGCGCCCCGTCTCTTCGTGGATAGGGATTTGCCTCAACACCAACAAATTGCATGACCGCTTCTGTTAAGGCAATCGCCCCATCTACCAAAGGTTCCACAGAAGAATCCTGCACATCAATCTCTTCATTAAATGAAAAATCTGAGACAAACCGCTCTTTAATTTGGCCGTCTATAAGCTCTTTGACTGGATCAGATGTGGCAACACAGCTTTGAATGATTTCTGCCTGAATATGACCGCGCAACTCCCAGCAATCTTTTGAAATAAGCGCGATATTCAAATCATATGTGACCCAAGACACCTTTATAAAATCAAACCGCTGCGCCACCTCATCAAGATAGCTTCTTTCAAGACGCCCCTTAAAGAACAGACCACGTCCGGAGGCAATAGTGGCAGGATCTAGGGAAGCAGGTAGCATATCATTCATCTTTTGACCCTGCCAAGATTACTGAGAGGGGCCAAATTGAAGACAGCCAGTCGGCAGGCTCGCCTGCTCCAGAACAGAATCGTCAATCTCTTCAAGACGACCAACCATAGCCACAACTTCATTTGCAAGGGCCTTTATGATCGAAGGCGACCCTTTCTGCCTATATAAATTGCGCGATAAAGCGTCTTCAAGAGCTTCACTATCTTTTTGTTTCAATGCCTCATCATAGGCCTTCAGCCGCCCCATATAGGCTTCGGACATAAATTTCACGCGTTTGCCAACGCCCATATCGCCGACACCCATTTCACGCAATGTTAAATCCATATCAGCAAACATCGCATCAAAAAGCCCCTGACTTAGGTCTGCCAACGCCTCAGAATGCCCTGTCAGGCGGCGCATGACCAATGATTGCACCAAACATAGCGCGTCAAACCTGCCATCAATATCATCTTGAACATGATAATCTTGAAACAAAGTGACAGAACGTGATGCTTGCAGCACCTGATGATACAGATCCTCTGCTTTGGTGGTTGGCAAAGGCGCTATCTGTTTGCCACCGAACATCTTTTTTAGGCTTGCAAAAATACCAACTTCTGACATGTATGTTTCCTAAATAATAAGAGCAAATTGCGTTTAAGATTGACGCTAAACACTTTTGCCGGCAATTATAACGTCAACTTACCTGTGATGCTGTAAAAAAATGATCTTATCTGTGAAACCATTTTTATATCGTCTTTCTTTTGGCCTGTTGCTTGTGCTATTTGGTCTGAGTGCTTGTGGCGAAAGATTATCATCTCATGGTCATCTGATTGATGAATATGACCTAAGAGATGTGGTTATCGGTGAGTCAACCAAAACAGATATATTATTCGCTCTTGGCAAGCCTAGCTTTGAGGGCGCATTTGACTCTGGTAAGATTTACTATGTCTCTCAAAATATGGTGCAACCTGCGGGCGGGCGCCAGGAAACAACAAAAAGAGAAATATTTGCCTTTTTGTTTGACGAAAATGACATCCTGACTGAAATCACTGTTACAGACGAGACAACTGGCCTTGAGATCGCAACATTAAAGGCAAAAACACCAACACCGGGCGCTGAATTTGGTGTGATTGAGCAGATTTTTTCAAATATTCGCCGGCGTAATACCAGAGAATAAAAGCGCGCTTTTCAGCCAAAAACACATTACATAATCGTTAAGAATTTATGAATTCGCGTAAAAACTCTGCTTCTTGCTTGGTTTTTTCTGATAATCTGCGCACAACATCAGTGATAGAGACAATTCCCTTCAAACTCCCTTTTTCAACAATGGGTATATGACGGATTTTGCGCTCACTCATAATGTCCATGATGGTGGTGGAATTCACAGATGGCGCGATAAAAAAGACATCTTTTGTCATGATATCTTTCGCGCATAATGACAAAATATCACCATGCAAAGCGATAGCGCCTATTATATCTCTTTCTGAGACAATGCCGACTATATCGTCATGTTCCAAAATCACAATTGTGCCAATGGATTTGGCTTTCATAGTCTGGCTAATTGTCTTCACAGATGTATCTGGGGCGGCGGTAATACAACCACGCGACACCAATTGTTGGAGGAAAGGGGTCATGTTATATCTCCTTGCTATTATCTCCTTTTCAAGACTCTGTACGGGCCTGTTCTGCCTTTGTCTCACAAATTATCAGAAGAGGATATTATCCTATTCTGCCATCATAGAGAGCATTTCAAACATAACAGCCCCTGCAACCATAGAGGTGATCTGGTTTGGGTTATCCTTGGTAGGCATTAAACATACCACATCACCACCAATGATATTCATGCCCCGCACTGCATGGAGCAGTTCGCGCGCCTCATCCATTGAAAACCCGCCATAGCCTGCCTCAATATTTGCCACAGCCGGTGCAATGGTGGGATCAAGGCAATCAAGGTCAAAAGTGATATAAACTGGCTTGCCATCAAGCACCTGTTTAATTTGCGCGATCACATCTAGCGCTCCTCTTTGGCGATACTCTGCCATGGTGACAACATTATAGCCATAATCATATGATGGCTGCAGCCAGTCTTGCGTGCGTGGATGACCGCGCAGACCAATTTGCATAGAAGAATGCGGATTTACTTTTCCCTGATCAGCCAGATAAGCGCCCCAGTGAGCAGCTGATTTCTTGGCACCCAGAAAATGATCAACTTTGGTAAACACATCTGTATGCGCATCTAAATGCAAGAAACAAACAGGCTCACCATTTGTAAGCTCGCCGCCGCCAAGCGCCTGAACAATTCCGCCTGTAATGGAGTGATCACCGCCAATTGAAACAGGCCGCACATGCGCCTTATCAAGGCGTTCATAAAAGGCGGTGATTTGCGCAATACAATCTTCATTGTCATTGGCTTTTGGGAAAGGCACATCGCCGACATCTATGATGGATTTTGCTGACCAGGGGTCAAATCCGAATTCGCCGTGAACGCGCCTTTGAACCGCTGATAAATGGCGCACAGAACGCGGGCCAAGATGCTGGTCTCTCTCAGTTGTGCCATTTCCGGTAGAATGAGGCACGCCAACCAGCGCGATATCAGCATCAGCCATGCGTTCATCCAGAATGCCAATATGAGGACATCTGAATAAGGTTGGCACGCCCCACCAATATAAATTATTCATCATACTGTCATCATGTTCTCTTGCCATCTTATCCTCCTATGTGCCGCGCACAGGTTACGGGGATCTCAATTATGGCAATAAGATTTAGGACAGGACAACCAGAATCTATGATTTCATATGGGTTATCAGATTATGATGACATCTCTGTGGGGCGTAATTGGCGCGCCAGCTTATCAACAATTGCATTCACAAATTTGACATCACCCTGATAAGCGTCAGCCAGACTTGCATATTCTGATATGACCGCTTTTGCAGGAATATGCGGCATATATTTCAATTCGCAAATCGCAGCACGCAGTGCTGAGTGTTCATGCCTTGCCAGCCTGTCAAGGCTCCATCCCTGTTCAAGCCGCCCCTCAATTAAGGAATCAACCTCTGCCTGCTTTTCACGCATCAGCGCGGATAATTCGGTAAAATGGCCTTCATCTATTTTCTTGACCTGCATTTCAACTGCCAGATCAGCTGCATAATGGGCCAAAAACTGGGCCATGGCTTCGACCAGAGATTTATCTGTCATACCGACTTCATAATTCACCTGAATCGCGCCAAGACGCGCTGCTGTGCGTTTGCGAACAGGGACAGGTTTCAGTTCTTGAACATCACTCATGCGTTACGCACCTGCCCTAAATTGTGACTTTATCCCGGCCATCCGCAAGGCAGCACGCGCTGCATCACCGCCCTTATCTTTATCTGACTGCTGCGCTCTGGCCCATGCCTGATCACCATTTTCAACCGTAATGATACCATTGCCAATCGCAAGATGAAGATTGATTGTCAGCTCCATAATGCCTCTGGCAGATTCATTGCAGACTGTATCATAATGGCTTGTCTCACCTCTGATAACACAGCCAAGGGCCACATAGCCGTCATATGATGTATCAGAGGCGGCCGCTATGGCAATCGCCCCCGGTATTTCAAGCGCTCCTGGCACGTCAAGGCGCTCATAGCTTGCCCCTGCGGCTTCCAGAGCTGATATTGCGCCCTCTGCAAGCGCATCGCCTAGCGCTTCATAAAACCGCGCCTCTACTATCAGAAAATGTCCTGCCATTACCTTTATTCCCCTGACGCCACAGTTTTTTGGCGCATTGATATAATCACCACGATATAATCACCTTAGGCATCTAACCCTATGAGAGGGTGCGCCATCCTTCAACATGCAAACCATGCCCTTCAAGACCAACAATATTTGGCTGAGAGTTCGATAGCAAAATCATCTTGACCACATCAAGATCTTTTAAGATTTGTGCCCCAACCCCATAGTCACGCAAATCACTCACCGCCTCTGCTGGTTTCAGGCGCCTTGCAATCATATCAGATAAATTATTGCTTGCCATTTCACGCAACACCACAATCAGGCCGTTTCCTTGTTCTGCGATTGCCTGCATTGATTTATGTAAATCATTTTCAGCACCGCTTGCCTCACCAAGCAAATCACGCATGAGATCAAAAGAATGCATGCGCACCAAAACCGCCTCATCAGGGTCAATATTGCCCTTGACCAACACAAGATGTTCTATGCCTGTAATCAGGTTTTGATAGGCAATCATGCGCCAGTCACCACCAATATGAGAATTGAGAACTGTCTCATTCATGCGGCTGACCAAATTTTCATTTTGCCTGCGCCAGGCAATCAAATCAGCAATGGAGCCGATTTTCAAATCATGCTCTTTGGCAAATGTTAACAGGTCTGGCAAACGGGCCATGGTCCCGTCATCTTTCATAATCTCACAAATCACACCTGAGGGATCGCCGCCTGCGGCCCGCGCAATATCGACCACCGCTTCTGTATGACCGGCACGCACCAACGTGCCGCCATCGCGTGCAATCAAAGGAAATATGTGACCTGGTGTTGTGATATCTCTGGCATCGCATTCAGGGTTTATGGCTGTCAGAACAGTATGTGAGCGGTCATGAGCTGATATGCCTGTACTCACCCCTTCGCGTGCTTCGATTGATACGGTAAAGGCTGTTTGATGGCGTGATTCATTACGCCGTTCCATTAATGATAAGCCTAATTTTTCAGAACGCTCTGCTGTCAGGGCCAGACAAATCAGACCACGGCCATATTTTGCCATAAAATTGATTGCTTCGGCGGTGCAATGTTCTGCCATAACACATAAATCACCCTCATTCTCTCTGTCTTCATCATCGACCAGAATGAAAACTTTGCCTGCCTTGGCATCAGCGATAACATCTTCGATAGGGTGTAATTTGCTGTTCATATCACTCATCTGTTACTTCGCCTTTTGATGATCTAGCAGGCGTGCAACATAACGCGCCAACATGTCAATTTCCAGATTAATCTTATCATGCGGTTTGCGCAAAGACAGGGTTGTATTCTCCCAACTATGGGAAATCAGATTTATATGAAATGATGTGCCTTCTACGGCGTTCACCGTCAGTGACACACCATCCAAAGTGACCGACCCTTTTGCTGCGATAAAACCGGCAAGCGCCTCTGGTGCGCGAAGGATAAGGCGATGGCTGTCATTTTCAGGAGTCACAGACAGCAATTGGGCAAGGCCATCAACATGGCCTGATACAATATGCCCCCCTAATTCATCCCCCATGGCCAAAGCGCGCTCCAGATTAATAGAAGTCCCTACCTGCCAGTCAGATAAAGTTGTCAGATCTAATGTTTCTTTAGAGGCTGCGACTTTGAACCAATCTGCGCCTGTTTCTGTCACTGTCAGACACACACCTGAACAAGCGATAGAGGCCCCAAGGTCAATCCCATCACAATCCCATGGCGTTTTTATAACAAATTGCCAGTCACCATCTGTTTCAATGCTGCTCACTGTTCCGATTGCGGTGATGATGCCTGTAAACATAGCCCTGCTACCTTGAAGACGGATAAAAGATACGCGCGGTATCTTGTCCTAAGAAAAACTCATCAGCCTTGATATAATCATTTGGCTCTGAAAAATCCACTCCTTCAGCACCAGGCCATGCCAAAAGCCCTGAGGGAAGCTCATGAGGGGCAGACAACCAGATAAGCCTGTCTATCAAATCATGTGAACGCAGGCCTGCAAATAATGACGCACCTGCCTCAACCATAACAGATCCAAAGCCTCTGTTACTCAGATCAGTCATAATGGCAGGTAATGATAATCTTGTCTCACCATAAGGGCCTGTTTCATCATAGGATATAGGCACGGTTTGCACATGAGGCGGCAGGCTTTGGGGTATGACATCATTTCGATGATATAAAATCACATCGCGTGACGGCGTTAAACAGGCCATATCAGAGGCTAAGCCTGCATGGCTGTCAATCACCGCAAGGGCAGGCTGTGGGAAAGGGTAATTATTTTTGCGGACATTTAACAACGGGTTATCAGCTTTGATTGTCGCAAAGCTTGTCAACATCACCTGATGGCGTGAGCGCAGATCATGCACATATTGCCTGCTTACCGGCCCTGTCAGCCATGTCTGCGCCCCTTGCTTTGCGGCAATAAAGCCATTGCGGCTTGTTGCCATTTTCACCGTCACATAAGGGCGGTTGCGACTAACCTTTGATAAAAAGCCTGCCATTTGTATCATTGCGCGCGGCTGAGGCGCATAAGTGACGATAATCCCCTTATCGCGCAGAGATTTTATTCCCTGACCATCGACCCTTGGATCTGGATCTTTTGCTGCGATCACCACTTCTTTGACCCCTGCCCTGATTAATGCCTCTGAGCAGGGCCCGGTTTGCCCCTGGTGTGAACAAGGCTCAAGTGTAACAAAAACGGTGCCGCCTCTGGCCCTGTCACCTGCCATCAAAAGGGCATTGATTTCGGCATGAGGGCGCCCGTTAAGGCTTGTATGACCAACGCCTGCAAGCAGTCCGTCTTTATCAATGATAACACATCCGACCGCAGGGTTATCTGCGGTATGGCCAACAATCTTATCGGCCTGTGCAAGCGCCAGATGAAGCCATCTTTGCGCAGACGGGGTCAGATTGGTCACTTTTGTAACTCAGTCACGAAATCTTCAAAATCAGTCGGATCTTCAAAATTTCGATAGACAGAGGCATATCTGATATAGGCAACCTTATCCAATTTCAAAAGCGCTTTCATGACAAGTGAGCCAATATAATCAGAGGCAACATCTGCCTCACCGGTTGATTCCAGTTTGCGCACAATTTCAGTGATAGCAAGATGGATTGCATCTTCTTCAACAGAGCGTTTGCGCAACGCAACCGAAAAAGACCTCTCTAGCTTTTCTCTGTCAAAAGGGGTGCGGCGGCCATCAGCCTTAATGACCGAAATATCGCGTAAATGCACACGCTCAAAAGTGGTAAAACGCGCAGAACAGGCTCCGCATTGGCGCCGGCGCCTTATAGCAGCGCCATCTTCAGACGGGCGCGAATCTTTGACTTGCGTTTCTTCAGACTTACAAAATGGACACAACATGGCGAGCTCCTTTTGACTAAACGCGCATCTGCCTGTTCAGGAATCATAAAAAACCATGCCCTATTATGGGGCATGGTTTTGCTTTTTGTAAATCAGCTTATTGATAAATCGGGAATTTGGCACAAAGTGCGCTGACCTGCGCTCTGACTTCGCGTTCAACAGCCCCGTTATCTTCACGATTTTGAACCAGACCATCCAGAACATCACCAATCAGATGACCGATGACACGGAATTCTTCCTCACCAAAGCCTCTTGTTGTGCCGGCAGGTGTGCCAAGGCGAACACCTGAGGTAACAGTTGGCTTTTCAGGGTCAAATGGTACGCCGTTTTTGTTACAGGTAATACCTGCATTTTCCAATGATAATTCTGTGATGTCACCTGTCAGACCCTTGGGGCGCAAGTCAACCAGAACCATATGAATATCTGTGCCGCCGCCGACAATATCCACACCGCGCTCTTTTAGCACCTCTGCTAATGTGCGGGCATTGGCAACAACAGATGAGATATAATCTTTGAAATCTGGCTTTAAGGCTTCGCCAAATGCCACCGCTTTGGCAGCGATTGCATGCATTAATGGCCCGCCTTGCAGGCCCGGGAAGACAGCAGAGTTAATCTTTTTGCCCAAAGCTTCATCATTAGACAAAATGATGCCACCACGACCGGCACGCAATGTTTTATGAGTGGTGGAGGTTACAATATCAGCATAAGGCAGAGGGCTTGGGTGCATGCCTGTTGCCACCAAACCAGAGATATGCGCCATATCAACCATAAGATAGGCCCCTACCTCATCTGCGATTTCGCGGAATTTTGCAAAATCAATGGTCCGTGGATAGGCTGAGGCGCCTGCCACAATCAATTTTGGCTGATGCTCTCTTGCCAGTGAGGCAATCTCATCATAATCAAGATGACCTGTCTGGCGGCTAACGCCATATTGAACAGCGTTGAAATATTTACCCGACTGGTTCGGCGCTGAGCCATGCGTCAAATGCCCGCCAGAAGCAAGAGACATACCCAAAATCGTATCACCAGGCTTCAGAAGTGCCAAAAATACTGCCTGATTAGCCTGTGCACCAGAATGAGGCTGAACATTCACAAAAGCGCAGTCAAATAATTTTTTGGCACGCTCAATCGCCAATGTTTCAACAACATCAACATATTCACAGCCGCCATAATAACGCCTGCCTGAATAGCCTTCAGCATATTTATTTGTCAGCACTGAGCCTTGCGCTTCTAATACCGCGTTAGAGACAATATTTTCTGAGGCGATCATTTCAATCTGATCTTGCTGGCGAACAAGCTCATGCTGAATGGCGGCAGCGACCTCTGGATCTGTTTCAGATAAGCCTAACTGAAAAAATGATGGATTTTGAAGCACGTTTTTCTCCTTATGTTGGCTAATAATCAGCCTGTCTTAACCATAATGATAGTTTATTTTTTTGGTAAGTTTGTTAATTTTTCGACACGTCCTTCGTGTCTTCCGCCTTCAAAGGGCGTCTGCAAGAATAAATCCACACAATCAAGCGCTGTACTCACCCCCATCAGGCGCTCTCCTAAGGCGAGTACATTTGCATTATTATGCTCTCGGCAAAGACGCGCGCTCGTCATATCATGAACAAGAGCAGCGCGGATCCAGTGATGCCTGTTTGCCGCGATGGAAATGCCAATCCCTGACCCGCAGATAATGATGGCGCCAGCAGAGCTGTCCTGTTCAAGCGCCAATGCACATTTTGCGGCATAATCCGGATAATCCACAGAATCCGGCCCGAAAGGCCCCAGATCTTCTGCCATCACATCGCGCTCTGCCAAATGATCTAAGATATGTTTTTTCAAATCCAGACCACCATGATCTGAGGCCAGATATATCTTTGAGAAATTCATACTAAAGCGCTCCTATAGTCGTTACAAAGTAGCATAATGCCAAAGCCCTGATGCAAAAATTTGTCAAATTACCAAAAAAAAGAGCATAAATGTAAAAAGATAGGTGACAAATGAGCAATTTCTTTCTACCGTCTTATCTCCAAGGTGTCATGACTGAGGAATGGGAGGGGGAATTTATAGCGACCAATCTTCTTGTGTTGCCTTAAGTTCTCAGAAAAGACAAGGTCTGCGGGCCTTGTTTTTTTTTGCTCTCTAGCTTTCACGAAATGTGAATATCCCGCTTGATATCAGCGCATCCGCACCAAACCATAAACAAGCGGCGATCACAGAGGTAATCAGCATTTTTTTGATCAGGCGTGGCCGCTCAGGCGCCGAAGTCGCATGCCCTTTTTCAATGACCTCAGGGGCTTTGGCACCAAATGGCAACACCATAAATAAGACCCACCACCATAATAAAATATAAACAACTATCCCAGATACAATATCCATTATGCGCACCCATCCATCTGTTCAAGCTCTATCAGAGTGCCGTTAAAATCTTTAGGATGAAAAAACAGGACCGGTTTGCCATGAGCGCCTATTTTTGGCTCGCCATCGCCCAGAACACGCGCACCTTGCGCTATCATCTGATCGCGCATTTTCAGCAAATCTTCAACATCAAAACAGATATGATGCATACCGCCATCAGGATTGCGCTCCAGAAATTTCGCAATCGGTGAGTTATCGCCAAGCGGCTCCAGTAATTCGATACGGTTACCAGGCACATCAACAAAGACAACGCTTACGCCATGTTCTGGCAGGCTTTGCGGCGCTGATACGCTGGCACCGGTTCTGGCCGCCCACTCACCAGAGGCCTTTTGCAAATCAGGCACAGCGATTGCGATATGATTAATCGTGCCAAGCATCATGCCATTAATTCTCCCACAGAGGCGCGCATAATATGCACCTCCACATTAGGTCGCCTTTTTACCATGGTTTTTGCCACTGATCTTACCTGAGAAGTGACAAGCTGGCGGATATGATCATCAGAGGCGGCTTTTTTTGACATGTCAGCCATTTTATCTTCGATACGAATAGCGGCTGTTGCGATAAAATCATCTATACGGTCATCATCTATCACACCTGACTGGACAATGGATGGTGCGATAAGCAACTGGCCATCAGAAGAGATGACCACAGATACAGACACGCTGCCATTCCATAACATACGCCGGCGCGCGCGCAATTGTTCTGACTGAATATCAACAATCTCGCCCCCTTCATGGGTCAAAGCACCTGTTTTGACATGATCAATCTTGCTTGCGGCCCCTTTGTCAAACTGTATCACCACGCCATTATCAGGTATCAGCGTTTGTCCGACCTGACATGAGCTTGCCAATTCAGCATGCGCCAGAAGATGACGTGCCGTGCCATGAACAGGTATCGCAATTTTTGGCTTTACCAGATTATACATTTCAATCATCTCATCACGTGCCGGATGGCCTGATACGTGCACAGGTGCATCATCATCTGTGATCACATGAATGCCGCGGCGTAATAACATATCCTGAATCTTTGAGATCGCAGGCTCATTACCCGGAATCTGACGTGATGAATAAATCACACTGTCCCCTGGATCCAGCCCGATGGTTTCATGAGAGCCGCTTGCAATGCGTGCAAGAGCGGCTCTAGGCTCGCCTTGCGATCCTGTACAAATAATCACAATGTTCTGAGGCGGGATAAGGCCCACTTCACTTTCTTTAACAAAATCAGGCGCATCGTTAAGATACCCAACTTCTCTTGCAGCGTCCAAGGTTCGTTGCAAAGCCCGCCCGACAATGGCCACTGAACGATTATTGGCGTGTGCTGCGCGAATAATGGAATCAATTCTGGCAACATTACTGGCAAAACAGGTAATGGCGACACGCCCTTGTGCTTTGGCTATCTGTTGCTTTAACCCTTCAAATGCTGTTTGCTCAGACGGTGTGCGCCCGTCCACCATCGCATTTGTGGAATCCCCGATAAGTGCCAATACACCTTCACGACCTATCTGTGCCAGTTTTTCAGCATCTGTATTTTGTCCAATTTGCGGATCTGAATCAAACTTCCAATCCCCTGTGTGCAAAATAACACCCTCAGACGTGCGCAAAATAAGCGCCGCAGGATCAGGAATAGAGTGATTTAACGCCAACAATTCAACCGAAAACGGACCGAATTCATAAGGGTTATTATAAGAGAGCTCATGCATCTCAATATCAAAATCAACACGCGCCTCGGCTAATTTGCGGCGCAGTAACGCCAATGTGAAAGCTGTCCCATAGACTGGCACTTGCAGGCGTTCCCACAAATAGGGAATCGCGCCATAATGATCTTCATGCGCATGGGTCAGGATAAGACCTTCAAGCTTGTCTTTACGTGCTTCTATAAAGCTTAAATCAGGCAGAACAACATCAACACCCGGCATAGATTCATCAGCAAAGCTTATGCCAAGATCAACCATGAGCCATCTGCCATGATGATGGTACAGATTGGCGTTCATACCAATTTCGCCAGACCCGCCAAGAGGGACAAACACCAAGTCATTCGAAGAAATCGTCATAGATTACCCCTTATTATAGCTATGAATTTGGACAAGGCCGCGCATGGTCAAGTGACTGTCAACCGCGGAAATGGCCTTTATATGTGGGGCGAATAAATGGGCAAGGCCGCCTGTTGCGATAACTGTTAAATCATCACCTTCTTGCGCTGATATGCGTGCAATCACCCCGTCTATCATCGCAACATAACCCCAAAAAATACCTGAGCGCATCGCTGCCTTGGTATCGCGGCCAATAATAGGCATATCAGCACCAAAAGGCACAATATCAATCTCTGGCAGGCGGGCGGCTGCCTGTGAGAGGGCGTTGGCTGATAGATGAATACCAGGGGCTATTACGCCGCCTGCATAGCTATTGCCTTTTTTGATAAGATCAAAGGTCGTGGCGGTGCCAAAATCTAGAATAATCGCAGGCAATTTGCCGATTTGTGCGGCAGCGTGCGCATTCACAAGCCTGTCTGCTCCCACCTGAGAGGGCATATCAATATCCACACTTACCCCCAATTTCACAGATGGCTCCCCGACAATCATGGGCGATAATGATAAATTATGCTGAGAGAATCTGGCAAGATGATCTGTGATAACAGGCACAACTGAGGCAATAATCACATCGGTAATCGTAGTCAAAGTCAGTGATTGCAGGGATAACAGATGGCTAAGCCATGCGGTATATTCATCTGCTGTTCTGCCCTGCTTTGTTTCTATGCGCCATTCGCCAACGCTTATCCCGCCCTCATATAAGGCAAAGACGATATTTGTATTTCCGCAATCAATCGCTAGTAGCATCGAAAAACCTTATAAGATTAACATCTCCTGTTGATAAAGAGATGGTCTGCCCATCCTCTTTTTCAAGCAGAAGACTGCCCTCTTCAGATATGCCCTGCATCATGCCAGAGATGATTTGGTTGCCTTGCCTGACACCAACTTGCTCTGATAAAAATAACAGATGTGATTTATATAGGTCATAAATCGCTGAAAAGCCAGATATCTGCCATTGTTGATAAAGGCTGTAAAAAGCATTCAAAAAGGAGGTGGCCATCTGCTCTGGCTTTGGGGCTGTGCCTGTCAGTGCAAGCAAATCTGTTGGCGCAAAAGACGCATCTTCTATTTTGGGCGCGTTTTTCAGATTAACGCCGCAACCAATGACCACAAAAGGCTGTTTTGCTTCAAGCAAAAGCCCGCTGATTTTTTGGCCATTTACAAGCACATCATTTGGCCATTTCAGCCCGCAAGGCAATTGTGGAAATTTTGTTCCAAGAGCGCGTATCAGGGCCAAAGCCGCCACAAATGACAAAGTGGGCCATTCCTGCATTTGTCTTTGTGGTCTGAGCGCCAAAGACAGATACATGCCATCATCAAGCTGAGATGACCAGATACGGCCCTGACGGCCCCTGCCCTTTGTTTGCTGACGTGCCAGAACGGCACGGCCTTCTGTTAAATCAGGATCTGAAAACAGAACATCAGAGGTGGAGGTAACTGACTGATAAACAGCTAGCTGCCATCCTGTTTCAAGCGTTATGATTTGTGATGCCACAATCGCCTTTGACCCGATTAGAAACCTTGTGAATAGACCGCCATCACGGCCATATCAGCCTGTTCACGCACAGGGCCGATTAAGAAAACAAACAACAAGATTAAGGCAAGACAAACGCCAAGCACGGCTTTGTTCTGGAACGCAAGGCCTGTATCAAGAGGCTGATCTGGTTCCTGAAAATACATTAATCTGATAATGCGCAGATAATAAAATGCCCCAATCACAGATGTCAGCACCCCTATCACTGCAAGAGGTATCAGGCCGGCATTCACCGCCGCCAAAAAGACATACCATTTACCAAAGAACCCTGCCAATGGCGGGATACCTGCCATAGAGAACATGATGATCATCAAACCTGCCGCCAATAAAGGGTGGGTCGATGATAGACCTGCCAAATCAGACAGATTTTCCACCGGCTCACCATCACGGCGCATAAGAAGAATAATCGCAAAGGTCGCAGCCCCCATGATGATATAGGTCGTCATATAGACCATCACGCCAGTTGCGCCTTCTGCTGAGCCTGCTGCCAGACCGCATAAAGCATATCCCATATGGGCAATAGAAGAATAAGCCATCATACGCTTGATATTTTTTTGCATGATAGCGCCAAGAGCCCCGACAAGCATAGAGACAACGGCCAAAGCCATGATGACTTGTGCCCATTGAAAGGAAATGCTGCCAAAAGCGCCATAGGTGACATTCAAGATCAGTGTCATGGCAGCCACTTTGGGCGCAATGGCAAATAACGCTGTTACAGGTGTTGGTGCGCCTTCATACACATCAGGAGTCCACATATGAAAGGGCGCTGCTGAGATTTTGAAAGCAAGACCTGCCAGCAAGAACACCATACCAACAACTAGACCAGCTGAGGCACCGCCTGTTACCGCTGTGGCGATTTCGCCAAAATTGGTTGACCCTGTATAGCCATAAATGAATGAGGCACCATATAGCAACATGCCTGATGATAAGGCACCAAGCAGAAAATATTTCAACCCTGCCTCAGATGAGCGGATTGATTTTGTGCGCATGGCCGCGATCACATAAAGAGGAAGCGACTGCATTTCAAGTCCCATATATAAAGACATCAAATCATTTGCAGATACCATCAACAGCATGCCAAGAGTGGCAAGCATCACAAGCAGATTATATTCAGGGCGCTCAAGACCTTCGCCCCATCTGTCATCAACCATCCATGTGGCGGCCATTGCGCCAAGCAGGATCAGGATTTTCATGAAATGTGTGACCGAATTCACCGCAAACAAATCATTCAAAATAACAGCGTTTTGCGGGCCGATAAACCAGACAAACACAAGTGCAAAAGCATAAGAGGCAAGTGTAAAGCGTTTCACACGAAGCCTGTTTGCCTGTCCTTCACCACCATAGGCAACAATCAAAACCACCAACAAGCTGGCAAGCGCCAGCACGATTTCTGGTAAGGCAAAATAGAGGTTGTTCAAAGAAAAAACCATCTGCGTCACTCCCCTATTGACTGGCCGAAGCAAGCGTCAGGCCTGCGGTAACATTATCAAGCAAATTTGTAATAGAGACATCCATGACATCAATTAAAGATGACGGATATACACCAAACCAAATCACCAAAATCGTCAAAGGCACAAAGATAAAGGTCTCACGGCCTTCAAGGCGCGGCATGCTAAGCACAGAGCGCTTGACCGCTCTGCCAAAGACCACGCGGCGATACAGCCAAAGCATATAACATGCACCCAAAATCAGGCCTGTTGCAGCAAAAAAGGCAACCCATGGCGCCGCATTCCAGGCACCAACCAGGACAAGCATCTCACCCACAAAACCAGAGGTGCCAGGCAGACCAACTGAGGCAAGCATCATAAACATAAACCACGCGGCATAGCGCGGCATGCTGTCAGCGACCCCGCCATAGGCGTCAATGTCCCTTGTATGAAGCCTGTCATAGACAACGCCAACACAAAAGAACAAAGCAGCTGATACAAGGCCGTGGCTTATCATCTGGAACATAGCGCCTGCCACACCCTGTTCATTCAATGAAAAAATACCAATGGTCACAAATCCCATATGCGCAACAGATGAATAAGCAATCAGCTTTTTCATATCAGACTGTGCCAAAGCCACAAGCGAGGTGTAAATAACCGCGATAACAGACAAGGCAAAGATAAAGGGCGCAAAATAAGCAGAGGCCTCAGGAAACATTGGCAAAGAAAAGCGCAAGAATCCATAGCCGCCCATTTTCAGCAACACACCTGCCAATATCATTGAGCCTGCCGTTGGCGCTTCGACATGCGCATCTGGCAGCCATGTATGAACAGGCCACATAGGCACTTTGACAGCGAATGACGCAAAAAAGCCTAAGAACAACCATGTTTGAAGCGCAGGCGCAAAATCAAATTCTGTCAGCTTCGGAATATCAGTCGTCCCTGCCAAATTATACATCGCAAGCATACAGACAAGCATCAAAACAGAGCCTAAAAGCGTATATAAGAAAAACTTAAACGCCGCATAAACCCGCCGTGGCCCGCCCCATACACCAATGATTAAGAACATCGGGATTAGCACGCCTTCGAAGAATAAATAGAACATCAACATGTCCAGAGACGCAAACATGCCGATCATCATGGTCTCAAGCACCAAAAAGGCGATCATATAATCTTTGACGCGGTGTGTGACTGATTTCCAACTCGCCAAAATCGCAAAAGGCGTCAGGAAAGTCGACAGCAAAATAAACGGCATTGAAATGCCATCCACACCCATATGATAATGAATGCCAGTGCCATCAATCCAATTGGCAAATTCTTCGAACTGATAGCCGGTCGCCGCATTATCAAAGCCAAAGAGCAATATCAAAGAAATCACAAAGGTGAAACTTGACGTCCATAATGCCACATAGCGTGCATTATTATCAGCCACCGCCCCTGTTGAGCGGATCATCATCAAAAACGCCACGCCAATTAATGGCATGAAAGTCACAAGCGTTAAAATAGGCCAATCATGTAACATGCCTATTATCCCCCGAATCCGCTAAAGTACCATGAAAGAAGAACGACTATGCCAATCATCATCGCAAAGGCATAATGATAGACATATCCGGACTGAAGACGCGCTGCTGCCTGTGATACACGAAGCACAAGCGCTGTAATACCGTCAGGCCCCAATCCGTCAATTGTGTCTTTGTCACCGCGCTGCCATAACAAGCCGCCAATTTTGACAGATGGTTTGACGAAAATCGCATCATATAGCTCATCAAAATACCATTTCCTGAAAAAGAACTGGTGAACAGGTGCAAAACGCTTTGCCACTGCCCCCGGAATAGAAGGCACAAAGCTATAGGCAATATAGGCAAATGCCACACCAGAGGCCGCCAGGAAAATAGGTAATAATTTAACCCAAGTTGGTACATGATGCGCATGTTCCATGGCCTGATGCGTTGGCAAAATGAAAAGTGACTCACCCCAGAATTGCTGCCAGTCATAGCCAACAAAGATATCATATCCTGCATAGCCTGCAAAAATGGCACCAATTGCCAATGGCACAAGAGGTAATAACATCACATTAGGCGATTCATGAACATGAGACATAACCTCTGCGCTTGCGCGCGGTGTACCGTGAAATGCCAAAATCAGAAGGCGCCAGCTGTAAAAGGCGGTAAGCAATGCTGCCAGACACCCAAGCCAGAATGCGAATTGCCCCACTGTTGTATGAGCGGCAAAGGCGGCTTCTAAAATCATATCTTTTGAATAAAAACCGGCAAAGAAAGGAAATCCTGCAAGCGCCAGAGAGCCAATCCACATCATCGCATAGGTCACCGGCACCTGTTTGCGAATGCCGCCCATATTGCGCAAATCCTGCTCATCAGATAGCGCGTGAATCACAGACCCTGCGCCAAGGAATAAAAGCGCTTTGAAAAAGGCATGTGTTGTCAGATGAAACATCGCTGCCGGATAGGCAGAGACACCTGCGGCAAAAAACATATACCCAAGCTGTGAGCATGTGGAATAGGCAATCACACGCTTGATATCAAATTGTGTCATGCCAACAGTCGCCGCAAAAATCGCTGTTAGCGCACCAACGATGGTAATGATATCCAAAGCCACCGGCGCATATTCTATGACAGGTGATAACCTGCAGACCATAAAGACGCCTGCGGTAACCATGGTTGCGGCATGGATAAGGGCTGAGACTGGAGTCGGCCCTTCCCTCGCATCTGGCAACCATGTATGAAGACCAAGCTGAGCAGATTTGCCCATTGCGCCTATGAATAACAATATGGACGCAAGCTCAAGCGCCGGCATTGAGATGCCAAAGAAGACGATATCTGTCTTTGCAATCACAGAAGCATTGGCAAAAATATCATCAAATTGCACAGAGCCGAACAAAGCAAATACGGCCAAAATACCAAGCGCAAAGCCAAAATCACCTACACGGTTTACCACAAAAGCTTTCATAGCAGCGGTATGGGCTGATTCTTTATGATACCAAAAACCAATCAAAAGATAAGAGGCAACACCGACCCCTTCCCATCCGAAGAATAACTGCACAAGGTTATCAGCTGTCACCAACATCAACATGGCAAATGTGAACAGGCTTAAATAAGCCATGAAACGGCCTCTGGCAGGGTCATGGTGCATATAGCCAACTGAGTAGATATGAACACATGAAGACACTGAGGTAACCACAATCAGCATAACAGCAGTCAGCGTATCGAAACGCAGTGCCCATGAGGCATCAAAATCACCAGACACAATCCATCTGGCAAGATGGACAGTGCGCCCCTCTCCGCCTAAGGCAACTTCATAAAAGGCAATTAAGGAGAGGAAAAACGAGCCAACAACGCCGCTTATTGCCATTGTGGCTGA
Source organism: Puniceispirillaceae bacterium (SeqCode) (assembly GCA_049890215.1). GTDB lineage: Bacteria > Pseudomonadota > Alphaproteobacteria > Puniceispirillales > Puniceispirillaceae > UBA685. The sequence continues at coordinate 22,604 of JBMHBX010000003.1, forward strand.
CGCTTTATGGTTGTGGCTTAGTGAAAAATAACCTGCCAGTAATGCACCTAGCAGTGGTAAAAAGACAATGGCGTGATACATAGCCGTCCCCTAGCCTTTCATCACATTAACATCTTCCACCGCAATTGACCCGCGGTTCCGGAAGAAGATAACAAGAATTGCGAGACCAATCGCAGCTTCTGCTGCTGCAACTGTTAAAATAAATAATGAGAAAATCTGACCTGTTAAATCACCTGCATAGGCTGAAAAAGCAACCAGATTGATATTCACAGATAATAAAATCAGCTCAATTGACATCAAAATCGTGATGACATTTTTACGATTGATGAAAATGCCAAACACACCAAAGGTGAACAAAATGGCAGCGACTGTCAGATAATGCGCGAGTGATATTTCAAGCATGTTATTTCCCCACACCCTGGCCTGTTTCCACTGAGACCACTTCTACTGATTCTGCTCTTGTTCTCTTATTTTGGTCCTGAATAACTTGACGCTTGACGCCTTCTCTTTTGCGCAAGGTCAGCGTGATAGCGCCAATCATAGCGACAAGCAAAATCATCCCTGCCAGCTGGAACAGGTAGATATAGTCAGTATATAAAACCAGACCAATTGCCGCTGTATTATGCGGGCCATCTGTTACAGGGATAGATGTCTGCAAAGAGGCTCCCGCAAATACGGTCAGGCAAAGCTCTGCCAGTAACAAGCCGCCAACAGCGAGCCCCAATGGCATATATTTCTGGAAACCTTCACGCAATTCGGCAAAATTAATGTCCAGCATCATCACAACGAAGAGGAATAAAACCGCTACCGCCCCGACATAGACAACAACAAGCAACATCGCCAAAAATTCCGCGCCGAGCATGACAAATAAGCCTGCGGCGTTGAAAAATGCCAAAATCAAAAACAACACAGAATGTACAGGATTCTTAGATGAAATCACCATCAGACCTGACAAGCATGTCACAGTTGCAAATAGATAGAAGAACAAACTTTCAATCATTATATTCCGCCCTTAGTCCCACTTATGATGGCTAGCGCCACTTGGCATCTGCTGCAAGATTGCGTGCAATCTCTGTTTCCCATCTGTCACCATTGGCCAAAAGCTTGTCTTTATCATAATAAAGCTCTTCTCTTGTTTCCGTGGCGAATTCGAAATTCGGCCCTTCTACAATCGCATCAACCGGACAGGCTTCCTGACAAAACCCGCAATAAATGCATTTTGTCATATCAATGTCATAACGTGTGGTGCGCCGACTGCCATCTTCGCGCGGCTCTGCTTCGATGGTAATGGCCTGTGCAGGGCAAACCGCCTCACAAAGCTTGCAGGCAATGCATCTTTCTTCACCATTTGCATAGCGGCGTAACGCATGTTCACCACGAAAACGAGGTGATAAATACCCCTTTTCATAAGGATAATTCAAAGTGACCTTCGGCTTGAAAAAATATTTCAAGGTCAGACCAAGCCCTTTGGCTAGCTCTAACAAAAGAAAGGAACGAAAGGCATTCATAACCAATTGCATAACAGCTTACTCCGTCACTTAGCTCATGAAAGGTGGCAGATTGTCTGTTGCCAGCAAAAAGCCGGCGGTCAGAACAACCCAAATCAATGAAAATGGCAAAAAGACTTTCCAGCCAAGGCGCATCAACTGATCATAACGATAACGCGGTGTTGTCGCACGCACCCACAAGAAAACAAATAAGATCGCCACAATCTTCAAAATAAACCATATCGGCCCTGGCACCCAGGTAAAAGGGGCGAAATCAAAAGGTGGCAACCATCCGCCAAGGAACAGCAGGGCTGTCATGGCAGACATCAAAATCATATTGGCATATTCACCAAGGAAAAACAGCGCAAAGCTCATAGAAGAATATTCAACAAAATAACCTGCAACCAGTTCAGATTCTCCTTCTGGTAAATCAAAAGGCGCTCTGTTTGTCTCAGCCAAAGTCGAGATGAAAAAGACAATAAACATAGGAAACAAAGGAATAGCAAACCACATGCCGCGCTGTGCTTCGATAATGGCAGATAAATTTAATGAGCCAACACAAAGCAACACGGTGATGATGACCAAACCCATTGAAACTTCATAAGAGACCATCTGCGCGGCTGAACGAAGCGCGCCTAGGAATGCATATTTCGAATTTGAGGCCCACCCTGCCATGATGACGCCATAGACACCCAATGATGAGATGGCAAACAGATATAAAATGCCGACATTAATATCAGCCAACACAAGACCGGCATCAAATGGGATCACAGCCCATGCAACAATCGCCAATACAAAGGTCAGGATAGGCGCAATCATAAATACAATTTTATCAGCACCGGCAGGCAAAATCGTCTCTTTGGCCATCAGTTTCAGCGCATCAGCAAAAGGCTGGAACATGCCAAAAGGACCAACCACATTTGGCCCCTTACGCAATTGCATAAACCCGATAATGCGTCTTTCAGCCAATGTTAAATACGCAACCGCAATCAAAAGCGGCACAACAAGAAGCAAAATCTTACCAATGATGATGGCAAGTTCAAACAACCAGCCTTGTGTCAAAAATTCAGGCATAGTCTTACTCCGCCGCTACTTTTGTTGGTTCTGATTGTGACGCCTTCAGGCACTCTGCCATTGTCTCAGAGGCACGGCTGATAGGACATGTCATATAGAACTGATCTAGTCCGGCTGTCACCGGCTCAGACGCCAGTTTAGATGTGCTGCCGAATTTTACCCATTTTACAGGCGCAATTTCATCAATATCGCCCAAATGTGGAACAGCCTCTATCATGGCCTCATAGCAGGATTGGGCAGTATCAAAGGGAAGTGTTTTATTTATCACCTGAGAGACAGCGCGGATGATTGCCCAGTCATCTTTGGCTTCACCTGGCGGGAAAGCTGCTCTGGCACCGCGTTGTACACGCCCTTCAAAATTGACATATGTGCCATTTTTTTCTGTATAAGCCGCGCCCGGCAAAATAATATCAGCTGCCGCAGCGCCTTTATCGCCATGGTGCCCCTGATAAATCACAAAAGCGTTTTCAAGAGCAGATGTGTCTATTTCATCGGCGCCAAGCAACCAGACAAGCTTGATATCACCTGTTTGCGCGCCTTTTAAGATACCGTCTGTATCAAGCCCGGCTTTCCCCGGCACAAAACCTATATCAAGGGCTGCCACACGAGAGGCTGCTGTATGAAGCACATTAAAGCCATTCCAGTCGCTAGTGACCATCTTGGTATTATCTGCAATCATTTTCGCGCGGCCAAGGACTGCGGCGCCATCTTTTCTGCGAAGCGCGCCCATACCAAGGATAATCATCGGCTTTTTCGCCTTTGACAGGGTTTTGGCAAATGGGTGATCTCCTTGCGCAATCTGATCTAAAATGGCGATATCGTCTCCCAGATAATCAGCAGGATATGTTAAATCAGCCTGAGGCCCGATATGCGCAATTGCGACTTTATTCATAAGATGATTACGGCGAATACGCGCATTCATCACAGGTGCTTCGATACGCGGGTTTGAGCCTATAATCAAAATAGCATCTGCTTCATCCACACCTTCGATGGTTGAATTAAACAGATAGCTTGCACGTACTTTCGCGTTTAATTTGGCACCGTCCTGGCGACAATCCATATGAGGCGCGCCCATTTTATCCATCAGTGTCTTTAACGCAAAAATAGCTTCACCATCTACCTGATCACCAATAATGGCCGCGGTGCGACTTGATTTTGCCTTCTTAAGCTGTGCGCCTACTTCTTGTAGGGCCTCTTCCCAACTTGCAGGGTGCAATCTGCCATCTTTACCGCGAAGATAAGGACGGTCAAGGCGTTGGCGCCGCAACCCGTCAATCGCATAGCGGGTCTTATCTGAAATCCATTCTTCATTGACCTGTTCATTCAGGCGCGGCATCACACGCATCACCTGACCTGCTCTGGCATCAACACGGATATTCGCTCCTTGCGCATCAAAGACGTCAATGCTTTCAACTTTCGTTAATTCCCATGGGCGGGCAACAAAGGCATAAGGACGCGATGTCAAAGCGCCAACAGGGCATAAATCAATCACATTCGCTGATAATTCTGAGGCAAGTGTTTTTTCAAGATAGGTGGTGATTTCCATAGTCTCACCACGGCCAATGGCCCCAAGCTCTGGCACACCTGCGACTTCTGTTGCGAACCTAACACAACGGGTACAGTGAATACAGCGTGTCATCACTGTTTTGATAAGCGGCCCCATATGTTTTTCATCAACAGCGCGCTTATTTTCAACATAGCGTGAACGATCTTCGCCATAACCCATCGCCTGATCCTGCAAATCACACTCACCGCCCTGATCACAAATCGGACAATCAAGCGGGTGATTTACAAGCAGGAATTCCATAACGCCTTCACGCGCTTTCTTGACCCGCTCTGACTGTGTGTCAATGACCATGCCATCTGCTGCCGGCATGGCACATGATGCAACCGGCTTTGGTGCGCGTTCCATGTCCACAAGGCACATGCGACAATTACCGGCGATTGATAATCTTTCATGATAGCAAAAGCGCGGGATTTCAAATCCAGCTTCTTCACAAGCCTGCAACACGCTTGCGCCATTATCAACTTCTACTTCGATACCATTGACGGTGAGTTTTGGCATGTTTTTAACCCTTACGCTTCTCGTTATTGAGCTGCATCCATGACGGATTTGCGCATGGCAATGCGCCTTTCAATTTCTGGACGGAAATGTTTGATAAGCCCCTGAATTGGCCAGGCAGCTGCATCACCAAGCGCACAAATTGTGTGGCCTTCTACCTGTTTTGTGACTTCGAATAATGTATCAATTTCATATTCTTCAGCTTCACCACGAACAAGGCGGTCCATCATGCGATACATCCATCCTGTGCCTTCACGACATGGGGTGCATTGCCCGCAAGATTCATGCTTATAAAAATAGGAAATGCGGCTGATTGCTCTGACGATATCTGTGGATTTATCCATGACAATGATACCGGCTGTACCAAGACCTGTGCCAGCGGCGCGCAACGCATCAAAATCCATCGTCATCACATCACACACATCACGCGGCATCATAGGCGTAGATGAGCCGCCCGGAATAATAGCCAGAAGGTTATCCCATCCGCCTCTGACACCGCCGGCATGTTTTTCAATCAGTTCTTTGAGACCAATGCCCATCTCTTCTTCAACATTACAAGGGTTATTTACATGCCCTGAAATGCAGAATAATTTTGTGCCTGTGTTATTTTCCTTGCCAAGACCGGCAAACCAGGCCCCGCCCCTTCGCATAATGGTCGGCACGACAGCGATTGATTCAACATTGTTGATGGTTGTCGGACAACCATAAAGACCAACACCTGCCGGAAATGGTGGTTTTAGCCTTGGCTGGCCTTTGCGCCCTTCCAGAGATTCAAGCAAGGCAGTCTCTTCACCGCAGATATAAGCGCCGGCACCGCGATGGAGATAAATATCAAAATCCCACCCCGAAGAGGCTGCATTTTTACCAAGTAAACCTGCCTCGTACGCTTCTTCAATTGCGGCCTGAAGACGTCTTGCTTCATTGACAAATTCACCGCGAATATAGATGTAGGCCGCATGGGCACGCATTGCAAAACCCGCTATCAGACAGCCCTCTAATAGTTTATGAGGCTCATGACGGATGATATCTCTGTCTTTACATGTGCCAGGTTCTGATTCATCTGCATTAACGACCAGGTAATGAGGGCGACTGCCGACTTCTTTTGGCATAAAAGACCATTTCAGGCCTGTCGGGAAGCCGGCACCACCACGCCCGCGCAAACCAGAGGATTTCACCTCTTCAATCACATCATCATGGCCACGCTTTAAGATAGCGGCTGTTTTGTCCCAGTCACCACGAGCCTTTGCCCCTGCCAGACCAGAATCATGCCATCCGTAGATATTGGTGAAAATACGATCTTTATCGGCTAGCATCTTACACCTCTCCTGCTGATGATTTTAGTGCGGTAAGTGACGTAGCGCCCTGCTCTGATTCAGACCCCTGACGGCCTTTCACAGACCCAACCGGCAATGGGGCATCTGCTTCAAGACTATCAAGCAACTGGCCTGTTGTCTGATAATCAAGATCTTCATAAAAATCGTCATTCACCTGCAAAATCGGGGCATTTACACAAGCGCCCAGACATTCAACCTCTAACAGACTAAATTTGCCGCAAGCAGATGTCTCACCTGATGAGATATTTAATCTGTCTTTGATACAGCGCATCATATCATCAGACCCGCGAAGCATGCAGGGCGTTGTGGTGCAGGCCTGCAGGAAGTATTTCCCAACTGGCTTGAGGTTATACATGGTATAAAAGCTTGCGACTTCGAGAACACGAATCTCTGCCATATCAAGGCGGCGTGCAATCTCTTCAATGGCTTTCATCGGGATCCAGTTATCATGCTGACGCTGCGCCAGATCAAGCAATGGCATAACAGCGCTTGCTTTTCTGTCTTTTGGATATTTTGCGAGAATTTTCTTAATTTCAGCTTCATTTTCTTTTGAAAAGGCAAAAGAATCCGGCTGTGTCTCTGCTATCAGCTTATCAATGCTCATCGGTCAATCTCACCAAATACAATGTCTAACGAGCCGATAATCGCAACAGAATCGGCAAGCATATGTCCGCGGCACAGATAATCCACCGCTGACATAAAATAATAACCAGGGGCGCGCAAACGGGCACGGTAGGGCTTATTGGTGCCATCTGCGACCAGATAGACGCCAAATTCACCTTTTGGTGCTTCAACGGCTGTATAGCTTTCACCTTCTGGCACGTGAAACCCTTCGGTATAAAGCTTGAAGTGATGGATCAAAGCTTCCATCGAATTTTTCATATCCCCGCGGCGCGGCGGTGTGACTTTGTTATTCTCAGCAAGGACAGGACCATCTGGCATTTTTTCAATTGCCTGCTTAATAATCCGCAAGGATTGGCGCATTTCTTCGATACGCACAAGATAGCGTGCATAACAATCGCCAGTCTTACCAATCGGAATATCAAATTCCATCTCATCATAAGCATCATATGGCTGTGATTTGCGCAAATCCCATGCTGTGCCAGTGGCGCGCAAACAAGGACCTGTTAATCCGTAATCAAGCGCTTCCTGACGGCTGACCACACCAATATTGACAGTTCTCTGCTTGAAAATACGATTATCTGTCAGCAATGTTTCAAGGTCATTGATAAAATCAGGGAATTTATCAGCCCATTCAAGAATGTCATCACACAGACCATCTGGCAGATCCTGATGAACACCGCCCGGGCGGAAATAGGCTGCGTGAAGGCGCGCACCGCAAGCGCGCTCATAAAATTCCATCAATGTTTCGCGCTCTTCAAAGCCCCATAAAAGCGGGGTCATCGCGCCAACATCAATCGCAAAAGTGGTCAGATTCAAGACATGATTCAAAATGCGGCCGATTTCGCAATAAAGAACGCGGATATATTGGGCACGTTTTGGCACGTCAATGCCAAGCGCTTTT
>JBMHBX010000004.1:0-62751 GCA_049890215.1 Puniceispirillaceae bacterium (SeqCode)
GCCTGTTCTTGTCAATGAGGTGATCGCGGCTGATATTTCTGTTTTGAATAATAGCTGGGCGTCTAATTATGAAATTAGCGATCTGTCAAAATCTGTCATTGCAGGTGCGCTTGGTGCTGAATTGCCGGCATGGCAAAAAGCAGTGGCAGACGGTATGGTGATGGTATGGGCGGCAGGCAATGATGGCGATGATGAGGTGTCTGTTTCTGTGCAGGTCTCGCGCTCTGTCACCCATTATCAAAAAACCCTGCCATTTTTATCAACTGCACACCGAATCGTTGAAAAACAGCTACATTTGCGGATTTCGAAGCGATTTGGGCATATCGAAAGTATCATCCCTTTTGTCAAATTTCATCATCAGATACGACATTCTGATAATCCAAGACAAAATGGCAGACGTGACGCCATTTTGTTCGGACTATCCTTTCAGCTATAGGGATCTATTCAATTCTCTTAGCCAACAGTAAGACCCATACACCCATGAATTAATCCTTTATTGCTTACTATTCATAGAAAATATGAGTAAAATATCACTTATAGGCTGTTATTATGGCAGTCATTTACTATTGAGAGGAATAGATGATGAAAATTCTATTAGGTTATGGAAATTCACTGGTAAGGGACTTTATCAGAGACCATATGGCAAAAAGCGAGCCGGATATGACGTTATTAACAGCCGGCACGCTCAGAGAGACATTGCAATTAGCAGCGCAGGCCGCTGAACTGGATGTGATTGGTCTTGATTTGGAGCTCTCTGATATGGATGGGCTGGCGGGACTTGATATGATGCGCCCTCAGGTTTCTGCCGGTGTGCCAATTGCGCTGATTGGGCCACTTCGCCCCTCAGAAGAGGTGCAAAATATGCTCCAAAAAGGAGCGTCTGGCTATTTGCCTTATAGCCTTGGCACAGCGTCAATGCTGGCTGCTTTGCGTGTGTTAGCAGCCGGTGAGACATATGTGCCTGTTGAAATGATGTCGCGTCATGAGCCTGTTCGTCACAAAGCAAGCAATTATCTGACTGGCAGAGAAAGAGATGTGCTAAATGCGTTGCTGGCAGGTCAGTCAAATAAAGAGATCGCCAGAGTGCATGGCTTGTCAGAGGTGACCATAAAGCATCATCTGAAATCTCTGCGTTCAAAATTGGGTGCCAGAAACAGAACGCATGCGGTATGCCGTGCTGTTGAGCTTGGTATTGCCGAAGACGATATTGCGATGGCATGAAAAAAAGGCCCTTGATTTGTCTTAAGAACAAAGGGCCTTTTTAATATTTGTTGTGGTGATGTTATGACAAGTTAGCGATTGGCGCGATTTTCAATCAAATCGTCTACTACAGACGGATCAGCCAGTGTTGAGGTGTCACCTAACTCACCATGCTCATTTGCGGCGATTTTTCGCAAAATGCGGCGCATGATTTTGCCAGAACGTGTTTTTGGCAGACCGGGCGCCCATTGTAACAAATCAGGTGTGGCGATAGGGCCAATTTCCTTGCGCACCCATGACCGCAATTCTGCGAGCAACTCATCAGAGGTTGGCTCACCGGCATTTAAGGTGACATAGGCATAAATGCCCTGACCTTTGATATCATGCGGATATCCTACGACAGCGGCTTCTGCCACTTTTGGATGGGCAACAAGCGCAGATTCAACCTCAGCGGTGCCCATGCGGTGACCTGATACATTGATCACATCATCAACACGCCCTGTGATCCAGTAGTAGCCATCTTCATCACGGCGCGCGCCATCACCTGTGAAATAGCGCCCTTCAAAAGTGGAAAAATAGGTATCAATAAAGCGCTGATGATCACCATAGACAGTGCGCATCTGGCCCGGCCATGAGGCATTAATGCATAAATTACCCTCTGCGGCACCTTCGATGATGTTATTTTCATTATCGACAAGAACAGGTTGAACACCAAAAAACGGTCTGGTCGCAGAGCCTGGTTTGGTGGCAGTCGCACCAGGCAGAGGCGTTATCAAAATGCCGCCTGTTTCTGTCTGCCACCATGTATCAACAATCGGGCAGCGCCCCTCACCAACCACATTATGATACCACATCCATGCTTCCGGATTGATAGGCTCACCAACTGAGCCCAAAAGACGTAAAGAGCTTCTGTCATATTTTTTCACAGGATCATCACCTTCACGCATAAGCGCACGAATGGCGGTGGGGGCAGTGTAGAAAATATTTACCTTGTGCTTTTCCACAACCTGCCAGAAGCGTGATGAATCAGGATAGGTTGGCACACCTTCAAACATCAAAGTCACCGCCCCATTGGCAAGAGGGCCGTAAAGAATATAGCTATGTCCTGTAACCCAGCCCACATCGGCGGTGCACCAATAGATATCACCATCATGATAATCAAAGACATATTTATGAGTCATGGAGGCATAGACCATGTACCCGCCGGTGGTGTGCAGAACGCCTTTTGGCTTGCCGGTTGAGCCAGAGGTATAGAGGATGAAGAGCGGATCTTCTGCGCTCATTTCTTCTGCCGGACAATCAGCTGAGGCATCTGCCATCGCTTCGTGATACCATATATCACGGCCATCTTGCATTGAGATTGCCCCGCCTGTGCGTTTGACCACAACACATGTCGTGCAATCAGGGCATGATTCAAGGGCCGCATCTGTATTTGCTTTTAAGGGAATAGGCTTGCCGCCGCGCACGCCTTCATCTGCTGTGATGACGATGGTTGATTCACAATCGCGAATCCTGCCTGCCAGAGCGTCCGGTGAAAAGCCACCAAACACAACTGAGTGAATGGCGCCAATTCTGGCACAGGCAAGCATGGCAACCGCCGCCTCAGGCACCATTGGCATATAAATGGTAACACGGTCACCTTTTTTCACGCCTCTGTTTTTGAGGACATTGGAAAACTGACAGACTTCACGATGCAACTCTTTATAGCTGATATGTTTTGAATCAGCCGGATCATCACCTTCCCAGATAATCGCTGTCTGATCGCCTCTGGTCGCAAGATGGCGGTCAAGGCAATTGGTAGAGGCGTTCAAAGTGCCATCTTCATACCATTTAATAGAGACATCTTTTTTATCATAGCTTACAGACGAGACTGTTTGAAAAGGTGTCATCCAGTCAATATTTTGGCCTTGTTCGCGCCAGAAACCTTCCGGGTCTTTAACAGAGCGCTCATAGGCTTCCTGATAGCGCGCATCATCCATATGCGCGCGCATGATGACGTCCTGACTTGGTGCAAAAATATGATTATCTGACATGGTACCCCCTCTTGTCCCATTCGCTAAGATTTATTGCCTCAATGTCTTATCACAAACAGGGGGACGATTCAAAGACCCCGGATACTGTCTTGTGCAGGCGCTTCAGCCTGTTCAAGTGCCAGCTCTGCTTCTTGTGGGGTTGGGATGGCCAATATCTGGCGTATCAGATCTGCTGAAAAGCCAAGTCGTGCCAGTTTGGCAAGCTGCTTTTGCTGATCTTCAAAGGCAAGATTATCATAATCAGGATGAAAAGGGCCAAGACGCTTTTTGCGCATGGCACGAAGCGCGGCTGCTTTTTCAGCATGCTGATGATCATCAGAGCGCGCGCGAAGGGCTTTCGCCCTCATATCCTGCGCAAGACCCATCTGACGCAATTTTCCGGCTAGCTGATAAGCTGACTGGCCTGCCTGCACTGAGGAGCGCGCGCGCGATAAGGCAAGGGCGCTGTCATCAATATAGCCATAGCGAAGACATAAAGAGATAACCTGTTCAATCGCAGCTGAAATCTCATCATCACTATAATGATTTGTCTGGGAAGGCTGATTGAGTTTGCGGCGGGCAAATTGCTGTAAAATCTGGCGCAGGCGCTTTTGGCTTGCCTGATAACGGCCAAGATAATGCACAGCCTTATTCATCAGCCTTTTATGCAATTTACTGGTTGATAAGAGTTCCGGGTCGCTTTCCATGTCAGACAGTTTAGCGCATCACTGCTCGTATGACTGCTAAAATTTTTGTTTATGGTAATTTGAAAGGCTTTGATTTATTGTGACGGCAGAACAAGAACGAAAAAATCACGTTGCTCAAAAGGGGCAGGGGGTCTTTTTGAGAGCGGGATTTTTTACAGCATAATGGTCATGACATGAACAAGGCAGATAGTGTGACAATACCAGATGGCATCTTATCCAGTGACCAAATCCGGCACGCTTTTGCGACAGGATATATTCAGGCGCACGCAGAGTTGGTGGATGGTCAAATACAACCGGCAAGCCTTGATCTGCGGCTGTCTGCAAAGGCATGGCGTGTTCAGACGTCATTCTTGCCGGGCGCCCATGCCACGGTGGCTGAAAAATTACAAACGCTTGCCTTGCATGAAATTGACCTCAGTGACGGCGCTGTGTTGGAGAGAGGCTGCGTTTATCTGGTGGAATTGCAGGAACATCTGGCGCTGCCAGATACGCTGACCGCCATTGCCAATCCCAAAAGCTCAACCGGCAGGGTGGATGTTTTTACAAGGCTGATTACAGATGGCGGGATCGAATTTGAATCAGTGCCTGCCGGCTATCATGGCCCGTTATATGCTGAAATTTCACCGCGCACTTTTTCTGTCATTGTGCGCCCGGGGACAAGGTTATCTCAATTACGTCTGCGCGCCGGAAACGGGATCTTAGATGATGAGGCGCTTGGCAAATTGCAGGATGATACAAGTCTGGTGAAGCTTGCCCCCGGTCAGTCAGGAAAGGCTAATATCTCGCAAGGTGTTGGCCTGTCCGTGAATTTTGAGCCTGAAGATGAAACAGGACTTATCGGATGGCGTGCGCGCAAACATGCCGGCCTGATCGATATGGACAAACCTGGTCTTTTGCCAAAGACACAATTTTGGGAAAAAGTCACAACAGATGATTTGGTTGCCGGCGGGCTTGTCCTTAATCCTGATGAATTCTATATATTGGCAAGCCGTGAATATGTGTGCGTTCCCCAAGATTATGCCGCTGAGATGAGTGCCTATGATACCAGAGCTGGTGAATTCAGGGCCCATTATGCCGGTTTTTTTGACCCGGGATTTGGCATAGGGGCAAGCGGGCCTGTTCATACAAGAGCTGTTTTAGAAGTGCGGTCTCATGATGTGCCATTTTTGATTGAGCAGGATCAAATTGTCTGTCGTCTTGTTTATGAGCATATGTCACAAAGTCCTGATTGGTTATATGGCGCTGCAGGTTCTGGCTCTAATTATCAGGCGCAGTCGCTGAAACTTGCCAAATATTTCATATAGGAACTCAAGGGTAATGAGCCAAATAAAGACAATATCTGCTGATAATTCAGCTGTTATGCCCACTTATGGCCGCCTTGATCTGTGGTTTGAAAGAGGCGAAGGCAGCTATCTTTATGATACAGACGGGGTCGCCTATCTTGATTGTGCAAGCGGGATCGCGGTGAATAATTTAGGTCATAATCATCCTCATCTTGTTGCGGCCCTGAAATCGCAGATAGATAAATTATGGCATGTCTCAAATCTGTATCGTATCGAAGGTCAGGAACGGCTTGCGGCAAGGCTTGCACAGGCAACAGGTCTTGATCATGTGTTTTTTTGTAACTCCGGCGCTGAGGCAAATGAAGGCGCGGTGAAAATGGCGCGCCGTTATCATCATGCAAAAGGTGATACTGAGCGTATGACGATATTATGCGCAGGCGGGGCCTTTCACGGGCGCACACTTGGCATGTTGGCAGCCACAGACAGGCCAGCCTATCGTGAAGGGTTTGGACCTGTTGCAAGTGGATTTATGCATGTGCCCTTTGGCAATTTGAACGCATTGCGTGATGCGATGAGTGATAAAATTGCCGCTATCTTTATTGAGCCTGTCCAGGGCGAAGGCGGGGCAAATGCGGCGCCCGAAGGCTATCTTGACGGCATAAGGGCAGCGGCAGATGAATTTGGCGCTCTTGTGATCGCTGATGAAATTCAATGCGGTATGGGGCGCACAGGTACCTTATTTGCCTATCAGCAATCTGATATTCGCCCTGATATCATTGCCACTGCCAAAGGCCTTGGCGGCGGCTTCCCAATGGGGGCCATCATTGCTAGAGAGCAGATTGGCGCGGCAATGGGCCCCGGGTCTCATGGTACCACTTTTGGCGGCAATCCTCTGGCGGCAGCGGCAGGAAACGCTGTGATGGATGTGTTAGAAGAAGACGGCTTTTTCGTTGAGTTAAATTTGCGTATTGCCCAGCTTGAGGCCGGCCTGTCTCAGCTTGCCAGTGATCATCAGGATAAAATTGCTGAATTGCGCGGTCTTGGCTTTTTGCGCGGCCTTCAGCTTTGTCCGTCTTATCAGGCAGGTGATTTGAATGCAGCGCTTCGTGATCATCATGTACTGGCCGTGCCTGCGGCTGATAATGTGCTGCGTTTGCTGCCGCCACTGACCATTTCTGAAGATGAAATCAACACGCTTCTTGGGGTTTTACAGACCGCGCTAAAACAGATATAATCCGGTTTCTTTTTAGCTAAGTCCTGATGTTAGGTGATATGATGCGCCATTTTCTTGATCTCAAAGATTTTACCAAAGACCAGTTAACACAGATGCTTCATCATGGTCTTGAAATGCGCAAGGCCCTGAGGGCAGGGACAGGCCATGAGACGCCTTTATCCGGAAAACATATCGGGATGATTTTTGAAAAACAATCAACCCGCACCAGAGTGTCTTTTGAAGTTGGTATCAGCCAGCTAGGCGCTACGCCAATTGTGTTATCTGCCAATGATATGCAGCTTGGGCGCGGTGAAACCATTTCGGATACTGCCAAAGTGTTGTCCGGCTATCTTGATGGTGTGATGATCAGATGTTTGTCACATGAGACATTATTGGCACTTGCTGCAGACGCGACTATGCCAGTGATTAACGGTCTGACAGACAGATCGCACCCCTGTCAGGTGATGGCGGATATGATGACGATGCTTGATGTTCATGGTCTCATAGAAGGTCAAATTGTGACCTGGGCAGGAGATGGCAATAATGTGGCTGTTTCCTGGATAGAAGCCGCTGCTGTGATGGGGTTTGAATTGCGCCTTGCTTGTCCGTCTGGTTATGAGCCGCCGGCAGATATCGTGGCCTGGGCCAGAAATAACGGCGCGCATGTCACCTTGTTTGACGATATCAAGGAGGCTGCCAAAGATGCGCATGTGATTGTCACAGATGTCTGGATTTCCATGGGTGATGAAGAGGGCACGCGCGTCAAGGATATGACTCCCTTTCAGGTGAATGAGACGGTAATGGCCTCTGCGGCGCCTGATGCTATTTTTATGCATTGCCTGCCTGCTATCAGAGAGATGGAAGTCACCTCTGCGGTGATAGATGGCCCCCAATCAGCTGTCTGGCAGGAAGCGGAAAACAGACTGCATGCCCAAAAGGCGATTCTGGCATATTGTTGCGGCTGATGCCGGGGCTTTGTGCCAATTCATAGTGATAAGATAAATGCGGTCAACAGAAAATCAGGTATATGATGGTCCAGACAACAGATGTGATACTTCCTTTTTATCTTACAGGTGATGATGCGGGTGTGCCGCGTATTCGCGGGCGCCTTGCCAGATTACATAAAAGCGCTGATACGATATTAAGCCGTCATGATTATCCTGAGATTGTGTCAGGCTTATGCGCTGAGACCATGGCGTTATCTGCTGTGTTATCAAGTATGATGTCTTTTGAAGGTGTGTTCACTGTTCAGGCCAAAGGTGACGGGGCCATTAAAACGCTGATGGCTGATATGACTGATGAAGGTGCTTTGCGTTGTTATGCTGCCTATGGCGATGATGATTTATTGCAGGGGCGCTATCAGGGGCCTGCTTTGCTGCCGCGTCTGGCAGGGTCTGGCTATATGGCATTTACAGTGGATCATCAGGTTACGAATCGCCGTTATCAGGGTATTGTTGAGCTTGATGGTCCCCATTTAGGGGATGCGGCAACAAGCTGGTATAAAAATTCTGAACAGCTGGCTACCTTGGTTATGACCATTGCGCAAAAAACAGAAGCGGGGTGGATGTCTTCTGCGCTGATGTTGCAACAAATCGCGACAAGCGGCGGCAAATCAGATGAGGAACAACTATATCGTCAGCCTGAAGAAATGGATGCTGAGCTGCAAGATTTATGGCACACAGCCATGACATTATGCTCATCTGTGAAAACAGAAGAATTGCTTGATCCAGAATTATCATTAGAAGCGCTGATTTATCGTTTGTTTCACACAATCGGCGCGCATAGCCAACCACTTCGCCCTGTGGCTGATCAATGCCGTTGTTCACCAGAAAAAGTGGAAGTCATGCTAGACGGGTTGTCGCCAGAACAAAGAGAGAGCCTGGCAGATGAAACAGGCCAGTTGGCAGTATCATGCGAGTTTTGCAAAACAGAACGTCATTTTGATATCAGCGCCTTTGCCAATTCATAAGGTTAAGTCCTAATAAGGGCTATTATAAAGGCCATAAACAAAGACCATCATTTTATATGCTTATCTCTTGAACGCAGATATTAATTGTGATTCGCTATAGCCAGCATGTCATGACTTTCTGCCGGATGGAGGGAACCATTATGAATCACATCAAACGAATAGGGCGCTTTATCATCCTTGGGTTTGTCATGACGGGCCTTATGGCTTGTCAGTCTGGTGTGTCACTTGAAAAAGTCACCACCATTGATGTTGATAAGGCAGAAGGGCTTGCCATTAATGCGAGGCGCCTTGAAGTTGTGAATAATTGGCTTATGCCGCTAGAGGCGCCTTATGTTGAGCATGAATTAAACCCGACCCCGGCCACCAGTGTCATTGAATGGGCCAAAAAAACAGTGGTACCAAAAGGCTCTTCTGGTGAATTGATTCTCAATATCTCTGAGGCGTCTGTTCAGCAAGAAGAGCTGGCACCTGCCGAAGGGCTTTTGAATAGCCTGAAAGATAATCAGGAAACCAGAATAAGAGTGACTATAAAAGCACAATTATTATGGATACAGCCTGTTGGTGATTATACCGGCACAGCAGAGTTAGCGGCAAAAACCACTCAGACTTTGCCTGAATCAGCAACGCCGGCAGATTATCTGATTGCCAAACAGAATCTGGTAAATCGTGCGATTGCGCTGATTGATCAGCAAGCACGTGCAGAAATTATGAAAATTGACGCTATCTTGCTGCCATAAGGGCTTAACGGCGCCAAAATCCCGGGTGAAGCATCACAAGAACAGTGAATAATTCAAGCCTGCCAAGAAGCATGCCAAGACACATGGCCCATTTGGCCATGACAGGCAGGTCTCCAAAATGATTATTCGGGCCAATGATCTCACTAAGGCCCGGCCCGACATTAGAAATGGCAGTGGCAGCGCCTGATAAAGCAGTTTGAAAATCAAGACCTGCCATGCCCAGAAAGACAGCCAGAATCACAAAACATAAAATATAAAGATAGAAAAAACCCATCACCGCATCCATCACAGAATCAGAAACAGGACGCTTATTATAATAGGCAATCACAACGCCATGTGGCCGAAGCAGGCGTGATATCTGGACTTTGATCGTAGAGGCAAGCACTTGTAATCTGAAGATCTTAACACCGCAGGTGGTTGAACCGGCGCAGCCACCAATAAACATGCATATCAGCAAAATGGTGGTGGCAAAACCGCCCCATGCAGCAAAATTAGCTGTACCATAACCTGTGCCTGTCAAAATGGATACAGTGTTAAAACTGGCAAGGCGCACAGCTTCGATAATGCTATAATTCTGATTGGTCAGATTGAGTGAAATGAAGGTGATAACAATCAGAAGAAGAGCGATAAACCAACGCACTTGCGGGTCATGACGCAAATTATGCCACCCCCCTCTGGTGAGTGCCACATAATGCGCAAAAGGCAGAGAGCCAATAATCATCCCGGAGATAATGATGACCTCAATCACCCAGGAATCAAAGGCACCAATGGATAAGGTGCGTGTCGAATAGCCACCTGTCGCAATGGTGGTCATGGCATGCGCGATGGCATCAAAGCCAGGCATGCCAGCCACACCAAGCATGACGGCCCATAATAATGTTAATGTGGTATAGGCAATAAAAATACCGCCTGCTAATTGTGTGGCGCGTGGCAAAACTTTTTCAGCAGAATCATAAGACTCGGTTTTGAAAAGCTGCATCCCGCCAACTGACAACATCGGCAATACCGCAAGAGCCATCACCACAATACCAATGCCGCCAAGCCATTGCAGCAAAGCGCGCCAGAGCAACACACCTGCTGAGGCACGTTCGATAACAGGTAAGATGGTTGATCCAGTGGTCGTTATGCCTGAGACAGATTCAAAAAGCGCATCAGATAAAGATAAATCTAAATCAGATAGCAAAAATGGCAGAGCCCCAAATAAACCTATTGATATCCAGGCGCTGTTTGTCAGCAAAAACGCCTGCCGTAAGCTGATATCAAATTCAGCTGACCCGTGATGGGCAAGCCATAAACCAATACCAACAAAGCCTGTGACAAGCGCAGAGATAGCAAATGCCTGCCAGTTAGAAGAGCCGGTAACAATGTCGGCTATCATCGGCACAAGCATTGTCCCCGATAATATCGCAAGCAGGATACCAAGAATATTTAAGACAGGTGTAAAGCGCATAATTGCCTTTTTATCATCACGCACAGACCGGCATCATCGTTACGCAAACGGTCTGTATCATATGGTTGTGACTATAATTGTAAATAAGCAGGACTGTAAAGCGTGTCAGTCTATTTGCCTAATTGCATATGTTGATAAAAACGATCACGCAATGCATGGTCTGTTTCAAAAGCGCCGGTGAATTGGGTTGTCACCATAGAGACAGATGGCTTTTTCACCCCTCTTGTGGTCATGCATTGATGTTTGGCATCTATCAAAATCGCAACGCCTTTGGGCTCAAGAGCCTGTTGAATGCAATTGGCGATCTGCGCTGTCATGGTTTCTTGTGTTTGCAATCTTTTGGCAAAGCTATCCATGACGCGTGCTAATTTAGAAATGCCAACAACACGCCTGTCAGGCAGATAGGCAATGTAGGCCTTGCCACCAATAGGCACCATATGATGTTCACAATGTGACTGCATCTCAATATCACGCAGCATCACCATATCCTGATAGCCTTCGACTTCTTCAAAAGTGCGGGCAAGCATGGCGGCAGGATCTTCTTCATATCCTTGAAAGAACTCTTCATAAGCGCGTACAACACGAGCTGGTGTATCAATCAGCCCTTCACGAGAGGGATCATCACCTGCCCAGCGCAATAAAACTTCAACGGCGTCTTCTGCTTCTTGTCTGGTTGGCTTTTTGTGCGCCGTCTGCTTTTTCAGCTCATCAACGGTATCATAAGGTGTCATGATGTGTTGTCCGTACTTTTATTAACCCGTTATTGTGAACCATTTACAACAACTTGCGACAAACGATTATCAGCATTCAGCGTGATGGTCCAGTTTTCTGACGCTGATTTCCTCTATAAGCAACTATTTTTACGCGCCAAACGCATCTTCAGATTAGGGTGTTTTTTGCCTATTAGTCAAATAGACGGCCAGTCAATAAGCTGTCCTGTGGCAAAAGCTTTATCTGTTTCATGATGAGAAATCAGCAAGGCAGGTATCTGTCTTTCCTTAATTTGCTGAGAGACAAAATGCCCGAATTGTGACCGTAATTCGGGATCAAGGCTGCCAAAACTCTCATCCATCAACAAGGCGCGCGGCGCAGATAACATCGCTCTCATCATCGCAATTCGCGCTTTTTGACCACCAGAAAGATGGGCCGGGTCCTTGTCGCCATAGCCTGACAGGCTAGCGGCTTCCAGGGCATTTGTGATGGCGCTCTGTCTTTTGGCACGTGTCAGGCCAGCCGGCAGACCAAAGCCCAGATTTTCAGCAACATTCAAATGAGGGAACAATAGAGATTCCTGAAATAAAATCGCGATTTGTCTTTTATGTGTCGGCACCTCATTTAGGGGCGTGCTATCAAGCACGATAGTGCCGCTAATCGATAAATGCGGCTCATATGTGCCGGCAATGGCTGATAATAATGTTGATTTACCGCACCCGCTCGGCCCCTGAATTAAGGCAATTTCACCTGCTTTCATGGTCATTGAAAAATCATGTAGCAAAAGGCGATCAGGCCAGCTAAGGCAAAGATTGTGAAGCTCAAGTGTCATGAACTATCCTCATGGTTTCTGTGCAGCGGGCACACAGATGGTCACGGTCATGAATTATCTGGATATCATATCATGTCAAGGCGCGCCAACGCTAGCACCAGATAAAATGCCTGCTTGGGACGTCACCGCAAATAATAAGCCTATATTATTTGCCTCAGGACCAAAAAACCGCACATGGGCATAGTGAGATAATACATCTTCATCCGTCTCGTGGATCTGAAGATGCGTGCCTGAAAGAGCGTGATTATCCCTTCTGTTCTGTGATGATGGTGCAGGGTCAGAAAGGGATAAGGGGTCAGAAACAGATACAGGAATTGAAAGGCTAAATTCAGGTGCAGAGGCTGAAAAAATTCCTAACCCGCTATTGGACGTGAACGCAAATTGCGAGTCTGTTTCCCCTAATGTACTTGTGCAAAATGAACAAAAATAAAGTGTCGTCATCTTGTAAATCATATCAACAGATGGCTGTGGTCCTGCTCTGCCAAATAAAAAGAACTGGCCCGGATCAGCGTGATTCACAAGATGAATGCCAAAGAGATCTGACGGGCCTTGTGAGGGCTGAATCGCGTGAAGTTGATGAGACAAATGTGACAGACCAACATAGGTATCTTTAGCCGTATCTTTTGTAGATTGGGGATAAATTGGCGCAATCAGCGGATCTGGCTGTTTGTTCAAAAAGCCAATGATCTGATCATCAGAGGCAAAATGCGTGACCTCACCCGTTGTGACATTGATGGTAAAAGCATGCGGGTCCTGTCCGTCAAATACCGGGAATTTCGAAAATAAAAATGACGCATTCGGGCGCTCAATATCAACTGTTGTGGTGGCAAGTGACAACCCAGTGGCACCGCTGCTCCCGCCACCACAACCGCCGAGGGAGAGACTATAAGCAAGCATAAGACCGAACATGGCTTTTGGAGGGAAAGCATATGCTGGAAACCCGGGACTCATCTGATGCACTTCATTCCTACACTCTCTTCTTATGTTATAATGTGACAAGGCCTATCAATAAGGTCTATTGCACCTGGCGGATTGGCCTTTTTGTTATTTTGCCTTGTCCAAGAGTGTTAAACCTGTCTATCTAGGTTGTCACAGGACAGTGACGGCGCATGATGCAAATGCCAGATGAAAACCATGTCACAACCAAACAGAGGTTTATGAAAATGAAAGTCTCTAATATAATTCGATCTTTTGTGATGATTGGCGCGCTTTTTAGCGCGGCAAGTTCAGCGATGGCAGATACATCTTTTGATAAGCTTGTCGCACAGGCAGACGGCCAGACAGTGTTTTTGAATGCATGGGGCGGTGATGATAAAATCAACGCCTATATCAGATGGGTCGGTGATGAGGTGCAAGAGCGCTATGGTATAACGCTTGAGCATATCAAACTGACAGATACCGCTGCGGCAGTCTCTCGCATTTTGGCTGAGAAGACAGCTGGTCGTGATACAGACGGATCAGTTGATATGTTGTGGGTGAATGGTGAGAATTTTGCCTCCATGATGCGTGCTGATTTATTGCAACCAGATGATTGGGTTACAAGCCTGCCAAATTGGCGCTTTACAGACAGTGAAGAATTGCCGGCTATTTTGCTTGATTTCGCTGTTCCTACCAAAGGGCGTGAAGTGCCATGGGGCAGAGCGCAGCTTGTCTTTTTCTATGATAGTGCGTTTGTTGAGACACCGCCGCTTAGTGCCGGCGCGCTGAAAACCTATATTATGGCCAATCCTGGTCGCTTTACCTATCCGCAGCCACCTGATTTTATTGGGGTTTCATTTCTAAAACAGCTTTTGATTGAATTGACAAATCAGACGCCTGCTTTGTATCAGCCAGTGGAAGATTCGGATTTTGAGGCCATAACACAACCCTTATGGGCCTATTTAGAACAGATTAATGACAAGCTTTGGCGTGGTGGTCGCGCTTATCCTCAAAATTACCCTGCCATGCGCCAGCTGGTCGCTGATGGTGAGTTAGATATTTACATTGCCTTTAACCCGGCAGATGCGTCATCTGCGATTGCCAGAGGTGAATTGCCGCAGACTGTGCGATCTTATGTGCATGAGGCTGGCACTTTGGCAAATGTGCATTTTTTGGCGATCACTTATAATAGTGATGTCTCGCAAGCGGCCAAAGTGGTGGCTAATTTTATGCTCTCGCCAGAGGCGCAATTGCGCAAAGCAAACGCTGATATTTGGGGTGACCCGTCTGTTCTGTCAATTGCCAAATTATCAGAGTCTGATCAAAAGGCATTTGCTGCCCTACCCAAAGGGGTGGCAACATTAGGGCCGGCTGCGTTAGCCAAAACCTTGCCAGAGCCTCACCCTTCATGGGTGCCAAAGCTTGAGGCAGCATGGCTTGCCCGCTTTGCCTCTGGTCAATAGGATTAAGGGCTGTGTTATTATAAAGGGATGTCATAGGGTCACATGGCATATCATGCGCCATAAGATGAGTGAGTTGCCCTTATGATATGGGTTTTATTATCAGCTAGTTTAGTTGTTTTCAGCGCGCCGGTCATCATTGGTGTGGTAGGTGTGATATTACCTGCGGCAGGATTTTTTCCGCCTCTTGGTCATTATCATTTGTCTTTTGATCCTCTGATTTTGTTTTTCACTAATCCGGCAGCCTATCACGGCATTATCACCTCATTGATGACAGGGCTGATTGCCAGCTTTTTATCAGTGTTTTTTGTGTTTGCCCTGATGTCTTTTGGCGCGCAAGGCGGGGTTGGCAGCCATCTTATGCGCCTGCACAGGCGCCTGATGGGCCCTTTGATTGCTTTGCCACATGCGACCATAGCGATTGCCTTATTATTCTTGCTTGCGCCCTCCGGATTTTTGGTCAGATTGATATCACCTGAGCTGACAGGATGGACACGCCCGCCTGCTTTTGGCTTTGTGCCAGACCAGACAGGATGGCTTTTGATTATAGGATTAATGGTCAAAGAGATTCCTTTTTTATTATTCATCGCTCTGGCGCAAAGTCAGAGGCTTGCGATTACAAGCTATCAGCAAGTGGGGATGAGTTTTGGCTATCAGCCTGTGGTGGTATGGGCATTCGGGATCTGGCCGCAGATATACAGGCAGATGCGTCTGCCAATTCTGGCCGTCTTGGCCTATAGCCTGTCTGTGGTGGATATGGCTTTGATATTGGGGCCAACTTTGCCGCCGCCTCTATCTGTGCTTGTTTTGCAGGGATTTCATGATGCTGATCTGCAAATAAGGCTTCCTGCCTCTGCCGGTGCGCTTATACAGATACTGATCATTTTAGCAGGGGTTGGTACCTGGTTTATTGGCGAAAAGATTGTGCGTTTCCTGATGCGCCTTGCGCTGTCGCATGGGTTGCGCCTGCGAGGTTTTGCGTCTTTTATCGGTCTTTGTTTTCTGCTGATATCAGCCGTGTTTTTGCTGTTATGTATTGGTCTTTTTGCAATTGGTTTATGGGCGTTTGCCAATCGATGGTCATTTGGTGATAAATGGCCGGGTGATTTTGGGTTGCGTTACTGGCACAGTCAGGCTTTGTCCGGTTCTGTTGTGACAGATTCCATTCTCATTGCCTGTCTTGCCAGCTTCATCTGTGTGGCAGTGGCTGCTTTTTGGTTGGAATGGATAGCAAGAGATAAAAGGGCTGTTGCCATGGTGACAGCCATATTATTCACCCCGTTATTTGTGCCTCAAATCTCTTTGTTATTTGGTTTGCAGGTCGCGCTTAGCTGGTCCTATCTTGATGGCAGGATTGGCACAGTCATCTTTGTGCATTGCCTATATATTTTGCCTTATGTGTGGTTGGTGCTTGCCCCTGCTTATGAGGCGCATGATGAGCGCTATATGCAGCTTGGTCACATGATGGGGTATCGGCGATTGCAACGGTTTTGGAAGATCCGCCTGCCAATGCTGGCTTATAGTTTTGGAAGCGCAGTTATATTAGGGTTTGCTGTTTCGTTTGCGCTTTACGTGCCATCTGTTTTTTCAGGTGCAGGCCAGATCACAACCCTGACTATGGAGGCTGTGACACAAGCGGCAAGCGGAAGCAGAGGCGCCACAGCACAAGCGGCCTTTTTGCAAATGGCTCTGCCCTTTATCTGTTTTTTGCTTGTGCGGTTGTTTTTGCAACTTCGTTTTGGCAGATATCAATCTATGCAAGCGCATAAACATCGCTAAGCCATAGGCAAAAAATGACTTGCTATTCAGGGCGATTTTAGTGTATAAGGCCGCCAGAATAAGCATGATGGCAGTAAATATTCCGCCATCATTTCCTTTATGATTATCACATGCCAGTGGTGATCATTTACCCCATCTTAAAGGGCATTTTGCAAACACTCACCGATTGCTTTTCAACAGGCTGATAAGTGGCAAAATAGCATTCGTCTTACGGCGTTTTTGGGATGGTGACCAAGATTTGATAATAACAGGTTTAAGGAGACGTCTTCGATGGCACAGAGTTCGCTTTCAGCTAAGAAAATGGCAATTATGGTTTCTGCAGGTTTTGATGAAACACAATTCATAAATGTGCAAAAATCAATGATGTCCGCTAATGCCTGGCTTAAAGTGATTTCGAATAAACCTGGTCTTGTAAATGGATCTAATAATGGCATGCTTGGCATGGCTTATCCGGTTGATGCAGTGCTATCTGAGACATTGGCAATTGATTATGACGGGCTGATCATTCCAGGCGGTGCCTCTCATATTGAAAAGCTGAAATCAGAGCCACATGCCATTCGCATTTTGCGTGCGTTTTTGCGTGAAGATATGCCTGTGTTATTTATTGATGATGCTGTGTCAATGTTATCAGATGTTGAAGCTGAGATTTCTGTTTCTGATTTTGGCGATGATGATGTTAATCTGGTGAAAAATGTTGTTAGCGTGACTGCAAATGCGTCTATGTCAGCTGCTTTGTCATCATTGGCAGATGCTTTGAGCTATTCTGATGAAGAGCAGGCAGCCTAGCACGTAACCTCTTGTTTTTAGCAATCGTTGCGAGAACGCCATGAGTGAAGAAAAATTAGCGTCTCCTTGTATCAGCATTTGCCAGATCAATCCTGTCAGTGGCAATTGTTCTGGTTGTTATCGCACAAGAACAGAGATTGCCAATTGGCGCATCATGAGCGCAGAAGAGCAAAAGGCCCTTCTTGACGAATTGGGCGTGCGCCGCGCCAATGCAACAGGTGTGACAAGGCGAAAAACAAGACGGCGCAGTGCCTAGCGCCAAAGAGAGGGCAAAAGCCATGAACGCGATTTTTCAACCATTATCATCGCAGGGTTTTTTGCTGGCAGATGGCGCAACAGGCACGAATCTATTCGCCAAAGGATTAATGACAGGTGACGCCCCTGAATTATCGAATCTGACCGCGCCTGAAAAAATAACAGAGCTGCATAATGAGTTCATTCTTGCCGGCTCTGATATTATTCTGACCAACTCATTTGGCGGCACGTCTTATCGTTTGAAACTTCACAATGCAGATGACAAGGTAGCTGAGGTCAACAAAGCTGCTGCTATGATTGCCCGCAAGGCCGCTGATGCGAGTGACAGGCCTGTCTTTGTTGCTGGATCTATGGGGCCGACTGGTGAATTATTTATACCTCTGGGTGCGCTTGATGAGGCAGGCGCTGTGGCGGCCTTTCGTGAGCAGGCTGAGGCGCTCGCAGATGGCGGCGCTGATATTTTGTGGATTGAGACAATGTCATCTCATGAAGAGGTGATGGCAGCCATCTCAGCGGCAAAAACGACTGGCCTGCCTGTTTTTGTGACGATGACTTTTGATACCGCCGGGCGAAGCATGATGGGTATTGAGCCTCATGATTTTGCTGATAAGGCAATTGTGGCCGGTGTTGCCGGATTTGGCGCTAATTGTGGTATAGGTCCGGCAGAATTGCTGCATAGCTTATTTGGGATGGTAGAAGCATCAAATCACCATGAAGATGTGGTGCTTATTGCGAAAGGCAATTGTGGGATTCCTGCCTATGTAGATGGTGAGATTCATTATCATGGCACGCCAGAACTGATGGCTGATTATGCGCTTGCAGCCTATCGCGCTGGTGCTTCGATCATTGGTGGGTGTTGTGGGACGACACCGGCTCATATTGCGGCCATGAGGCAAGCGCTTGAAGCGTATCTTGCACAGCCGCATGGCAGGCAAGAGATCACACAGCAAGAAGCAGCCTCATTGCTTGGCCAGCCATGGGCAAATGTGCCAACACCGCCCCAAACTGATAATAAAGCAAAGGCAAGACGCCGCAGAAGAAAGACGTGATCTTCATTTGAGGCAATTGGCCCCTTGCGCTTTGGCATTTTAGGTGCATACTGCGCAACAAAAGAGCAAGATAAATGAGGCGCCTATTTGGCACTGGTACTGATTATTCCTATCAAGAGGCAAAATAATGACACGCTATCGTTCCCATAATTGTAGTGAATTAACACGCAGCCACGTTGGCCAAAGCGTTAAATTAGCAGGGTGGGTGCACCGCAAACGTGATCACGGGGGCCTTGTTTTTATCGATTTGCGTGATCATTTCGGGCTAACACAGCTTGTGGTTGATACTGATCATCCTGCCTTTGCTGAGGTGGAAGCGGTCAGAAATGAATCTGTCATCTCTGTAACAGGGACTGTCAAAGAGCGCACCTCTGATACCATCAATGCGAAAATGGCAACGGGTGAAATTGAAATCATGATCACAGATTTCGAATTATTATCCGCTGCTGATACATTGCCCTTGCAGGTAAATTCAGACGAAGATTCAGGTGAAGAGACAAGATTGCGCTATCGGTATCTTGATTTGCGCCGGGCGCGCCCTCATGCAAATATTCTGCTGAGATCACAGATTATCCAATCGATTCGTAACCGCATGGTGGCGCAAAATTTCACTGAATTTCAGACACCAATTTTGACAGCGTCATCTCCGGAAGGGGCACGTGACTTTTTGGTTCCTGCGCGTCTTCATCCGGGAAAATTCTATGCCTTGCCACAGGCACCACAGCAATTCAAACAATTAATCATGGTCTCCGGCTTTGACAGATATTTCCAGATTGCCCCCTGTTTCAGAGATGAAGATAGCCGCGCTGACAGATCCCCTGGTGAATTTTATCAGCTTGATTTAGAGATGAGCTTTGTCGAACAGCAAGATGTGTTTGATGCTGTGGAGCCTGTGATAAGAGGGGTGTTTGACGAATTCTCAAACCGCAAGGTTGATGATGAATTCCCGCATATTACCTATGCTGATTCTATGCTGAAATACGGCTCTGATAAGCCAGATTTGCGTATCCCTATTGAAATTGCGGATGTGACAGATATTTTTGCCGGTTCAGGATTTTCTATTTTTGCGAAAAATATTGAAAAAGGCGCCATTGTGCGTGCTGTCCCGGGGCCAAAATGTGGATCACGTTCTATCGCTGATCGCATGAATAGCTGGGCACAGGGCGAAGGTGCACCTGGCATGGGCTATATTATTTATGGCGAAGATGGCGAGGCACGAGGCCCGATTGCCAAAGCGCTTGGTGACGGTAAGACAGCTGAGATAAAGTCACGCCTTGGCCTGTCTGATGGTGATGCTGCCTTTTTTGCATGTGCCAAAGAATCAGAAGCTGCCTCTCTTGCCGGTAAGGCGCGTGTCAGGCTTGGCACAGAACATGGGCTGATGGAGGAAGATATCTTCAAATTCTGCTGGATCGTTGATTTCCCAATGTATGAAGCAGATGAGACAACTGGTAAGATAGAATTCTCGCATAATCCGTTTTCGATGCCGCAAGGAGGTCTTGAAGCGCTTGAGACGCAAGACCCTTTATCTATTAAAGCATGGCAATATGATCTTGTTTGTAATGGTATTGAATTATCGTCAGGCGCTATCCGAAATCACCTGCCGGAGGTGATGTATAAAGCCTTTGATATTGCAGGCTATGACAAACAGACAGTGGATAGTGAATTTGCCGGTATGATCTCTGCTTTCCAGTTTGGCGCCCCGCCGCATGGTGGCATTGCCCCTGGTATTGACCGCATGGTGATGTTGATAGCTGATGAGCCAAATATTCGTGAGGTTATCTTATTCCCTATGAATGGTAAGGCAGAAGATTTGATGATGAATGCACCGTCACAAGTCTCTGATGCGCAATTGCATGAATTACATATCAGACGCGCCTTGCCGCCAAAGAAATCGCAAGATTAGCGTTAGCGTTTCTGGCTAAGGCCGTGCACACACCAAAGACAGGCGCCAAGTAATAAGACGGCGCCCATTTGGTGTGCTGCGCCAAGCCAGACTGGCACACCATTTAGCAAAGTGAAAATGCCAAGTAAAAACTGGCAGATAACAATGATGCCGACCAAGGCGCCGCGCTGTCTGATGGCAGAGATACGGTTGGCGCGCCGCCACAAGCTTAGCACACCAATGACGGCCAAAACCGCAATCCAACGATGATGGAATTGCGCTGAGGCAGGGTTATCAAACGGATCTGACAGCCCTTCTTCACCATATTCGACTGGCAAAAGGCCGTCTCCCATTAAGGGATATTCGTTATAGAGCAGGCCTGCATCCATGCCTGCGACAAAGGCGCCGGCAATAATTGTGGCAGCCACAATGCCAACCACTCCCATCAAATGACCAGAGGGGCGGTCAGCTTTGCCATAGGTCAGGTTAAAGCTTGTCCATAATAACAAGCCATAGATAAACAGCGCCATACCAAGATGAGTCGCAAGCCGGTATTGTGAGACGGTTGGATCTGACACCAGACCAGATTTCACCATCCACCATCCGATCACACCCTGGCTTGCGCCCAATAGCAAAAGGGCAAAAAGAGGCAATTTGTACCCTGTGGGAATCATCTTGCGATACGCGAAATAAGCCAGAGGCAGGGCAAAGGCGATGCCAAGCAAGCGCCCCCATAAGCGATGGAAATATTCCCAAAAGAAAATCAGCTTAAATTCAGCAAGACTCATGCCATAATTGATATCCTGATATTCTGGTGAGGCTTGATAAAGCGTGAAAACGCGCATCCATTCTGCCTGCGATAAAGGGGGTAATGTGCCGATCAAAGGCCGCCATTCCACCATTGATAAGCCAGAGCCGGTCAGTCTTGTGATTCCGCCAATCACAACCATCAGAGCAACCAGTAGCGCCATCATATAAAGCCAGTAAGAAATCAAACGATTATGGGATGTCATAAATGGTTTGCCTTATTATCCTGTATCAATTCTTATGTTCTCTGCCTGTCAGGCTGACCAAGCCCGTGACAAGATATATGCCTGATAACATGATGACCCGGGAAAAGAAAACGGGCAATGCGTCGCAGGTATGCTCTTTTTTTCGGGCGATAAGCGAAAAAAAAAGAAATTTGCTGATTTTTTCTTGTTCTGTCCTTGACTCTATTGTTCGTAATCCCCACCTATCGTTCAGAACAGTCACGATGGGGAGATCTCGCGGGACCTTTGCAGGTGCCACAGGGCTGTTATTTGAATTTCACCATGGGGCTGAAAGCCCTGTTTAATTGTCGAGCTTGAATGGAGATTGAAGCATGAAATTTAGACCGCTTCACGACCGCGTTGTTGTGCAACGCACAGAATCGGAAGAAAAAACAGCTGGCGGTATTATCATCCCGGATACAGCGAAGGAAAAGCCAATGCAGGGGACAGTGATCGCTGTTGGCTCTGGCGCACGTGATGAGCAGGGCAAAGTCCATGCACTTGACGTCAAAGAAGGCGACAATGTGCTGTTTGGCAAATGGTCAGGCACAGAAGTGAAGCTTGATGGCGCTGATTATTTGATCATGAAAGAATCAGACATCATGGGCATTATTGATTAAGCCATAAGCGCTTAATTCTTACATCACTTATCAAACGATTTCATTGAAGATAGAGGGAAGTTAACATGGCTCCTAAAGACGTAAAATTCGGATCAGACGCCCGCACAAGAATGCTGGAAGGTGTCGATATCCTGGCAAATGCCGTTAAAGTAACCTTGGGCCCGAAAGGTCGCAATGTGGTGCTTGAAAAATCATTTGGCGCACCGCGTATCACCAAAGATGGTGTGACAGTTGCCAAAGATATTGAGCTTAAGGATAAGTTCCAAAATATGGGTGCACAGATGGTGCGTGAAGTGGCATCAAAGGCAAATGATACTGCCGGTGATGGCACAACATCAGCGACCGTTCTGGCACAGGCAATTGCCCAAGAAGGCTCAAAAGCTGTTGCTGCTGGCATGAATCCGATGGATTTGAAGCGCGGCATTGATATGGCAGTTGAGGCTGTTGTTGGCTCATTGGAATCACAATCAAAGAAAATCACAACATCTGATGAAGTGGCACAAGTTGGCACAATCTCAGCAAATGGCGAAGGCGAAATCGGCAAGATGATCGCAGAAGCTATGGAACGTGTTGGTAACGAAGGTGTGATCACTGTTGAAGAAGCAAAAAGCCTTGAAACAGAGCTTGATGTGGTTGAAGGTATGCAGTTTGATCGTGGTTATTTGTCACCTTATTTCGTGACAGATAGCGAGAAAATGAAGGCAACATTGGAAGAGCCTTACATTCTTTTGCATGAAAAGAAGCTGTCAAACCTTCAGGACATGCTTCCTGTTCTGGAAAAGGTTGTGCAGTCTGGCCGCCCGCTTTTGATTATCGCAGAAGATATTGAAGGTGAAGCTTTGGCAACATTGGTTGTGAACCGTCTGCGTGCGGGCCTGAAGGTCGCTGCTGTGAAGGCACCTGGTTTCGGTGACCGCCGCAAAGCCATGTTGGAAGATATTGCGATTTTGACAAATGGCACAGTTATCTCTGACGAAGTTGGTATCAAGCTTGATGCTGTGACTTTGGATATGCTTGGCTCAGCAAAGCGCGTTGAAATCACCAAAGAAGAGACAACCATTGTTGATGGTACTGGTGACAAAGCTGATATTGATGCACGCTGTAATCAAATCCGCGCTCAGGCAGAAGAAACAGCATCTGATTATGACCGTGAAAAGCTTCAGGAACGTCTTGCCAAATTGGCAGGTGGTGTCGCTGTTATCCGCGTTGGCGGTGCAACAGAAGTTGAAGTAAAAGAGCGTAAAGATCGCGTGGATGATGCAATGCACGCAACACGCGCTGCTGTCCAGGAAGGTATCGTGCCTGGTGGCGGTGTAGCGCTTGTGAAGTCAATCTCATCTCTTGATTCAGTCAAGACCGCAAATGGTGATCAGGAAGTGGGCGTCAATATTGTGCGCAGAGCGCTTCAGGCACCTGCACGTCAGATTGCAAATAATGCAGGCGCAGATGGCGCCGTCATCGTTGGCAAATTGATGGAAGGCACTGAAGCAACTGTTGGCTTTAACGCACAATCTGGTGAGTTCACAGATCTTATCAAAGCTGGCGTGATTGACCCAACAAAGGTTGTTCGCTCATCTATTCAGAATGCAGCATCAGTGGCAGGTCTTCTTATCACAACCGAAGCAATGGTTGCTGAAAAAGATGAGCCAAAGTCAGCAGCCCCGGCAGCTCCTGATATGGGCGGCATGGGTGGTATGGGCGGTATGGGCTTCTAAGACGCCATACCCATTACCCTATTTTATGAATGAAAGCGTCTGCGTCTTATCGCAGGCGCTTTTTTTATGCATTGTTCTGACTAGGCTGTGTCATCTTCGTCTTTGAAAAAATCCTTGGTCTTTGCAATCGCTTCTGACAGGGAAAGGCGTTCAATTTCAACACCTTCAGGAAAGGCATTTGTCAGCCTTGTGGGCAGGCGGCTATCCAGCATAACAAATATGCCTCTGTCTGTGTTGCGGCGGATAAGGCGGCCAAAGGCCTGACGTAACTTTAATCTTGTCAGCCTGTCTGTCCAGGCTTCGCGCCCGTGAAATTGCGCCCGCGCTTTATATAAAATATCAGGGCGGGGCCATGGCACACGGTCATAAACCATAATCCGCAAGGCCTCACCCGGCACATCCACACCGTCTCTGACAGCGTCTGTGCCAAGAAGACAAGCTTTGCTATCCTCACGAAATAGCTGAATGAGTGTGGATAAATTCATACGATCAACATGTTGACTGAAAAGTGGCAGGCCATCTTGTGCCAGTTGCGGCAATAAGCTTTGATGGACGGCGCGTAATCTTTGAATCGCCGTAAACAGACCAAGCCCGCCACCTCCTGCGGCGGTAAATAGCGCATGCATAGCGCCTGCTGTCGCGGTGGCTCTGTCACGTGAGACATCATTGACCACAAATATTCTGGTAGAGGCAGCATAATCAAAAGGAGACGCATGATATGATATCATGGCAGGATGAGGCAAATGGGCAGCCCCGGTGAGCGTTTTGGCGCTTTGCCAGTCTGTGATTTGTTTTGGCGTGCTGTCCTGTTCTGGTTGTTCATCTGCCAATTTTGTATCAGCCAGAGTGGCAGAGGTAATGGCCACACCATCAGCAGAGCGCAAAACATGAGAAGCAAAAGGCAGGGTTGGATCAAGAAAATGACGGTGAAGCCCGATATCCGTATCTGCGCCATCGCGGCGGTTTAGCTGTGCCCAGTCAACAAATTCATCGCGCCCGTCTCCTGCCAGATCATAAAGCATGATAATCCATGAGGCCAAAGGCCCGTTCGCGCGCCTTTCAAGAGCTCTTGCAGCGCCTTCAAGACGTTGACGCATGGTCTGGTCAAGCTCTTCTGCCTGTTCATCAAGGATCTTGAATAATAATTTAGACAGCCTGTTCAAAGGCAAGGTAAGCGCCTCAAGCGCTTTTGCAAAATTGGCGCCTGTGGTTATGAGTGCCTCACTGCAAGGGGTGAGGGTGATTTGTATATCAAATAAGCTTGTTGTATCACTGGCACGTTGATAAATGTCACGGCGCAGTTGAAAAAAGAATGCTTCTCCTGCGCCCATGGGAGCGCCTTCTGATAATCGGTTGCGCCACCCTTCGGCCGGCAGGCATCTGGCGGCTTCAGTTGCCTCTTCAAGGGCTTTCAGACCATCTTCGTCATTAGCGATTAATTCTTCAAGTCGTCTTCTGATCCCTCTTGCGCGTCCTTTGCGACCATCTTCGGCGCCTCTGACCCAGCGGCGCAATTCAGTGGCTTCCATAGCTGATAAGACAGCTGAAAAGGCAGAATCAGCGGCATCAAAGACATGATGGCCCTCATCAAAGATAAGCCGGCGCGGGGTATTTGCATCTGTGAGCGCCGTTGGTGTGGCCCTGCCCATATTATCAAGCGCAGCGTTGATCATCACAAGCGCATGATTGGCAATGACGATATCGGCATGTTTTGCCCCGCGCACAGATTTTTCAACAAAGCATTTATGATAATGGGTGCAAGCAGAGTGTATACACTCACCCCGCCTGTCTGACAAAGAGGTGGTAGCACGAGGCCCCATCAAATCCACAAGCCAGGCAGGAAAGCTGGCGCCTGTCAGGTCACCATCGGGGCTTGCGGTTATCCAGCGTGCCATCAGCCCTAGCGCAGGTGCGATTTGTGGCTGACCTGCCATGGCGGATAACGCTTCTTCGAAATTAAGCAGACAAAGATAATTCTCGCGCCCTTTGCGGATAACCACTTTTTGGGCATGAGAGGAGGGGTATATCCGGGTCAGTTCATCTGCAATTTGTTGTTGCAGTGACCTTGTATAGGTAGAGACCCAGACAGCGCTGTTATTTTGATGGGCCCACAAGCTTGCCGGTGCGAGATAGCCAAGTGTTTTGCCAGTGCCAGTGCCTGCTTCTGCCAGCACCATTAATGGTTGCATCTCTTCATCTGGTGTTGTGAATGTCTGAGACAGAGCAGCGGCATAGTCTGACTGGCTTTGTCGTATTTCAGCTGTCGGGCCAAGAATATCAGCTAATTTTTGACGCGCCGCCTCTGGCAGTACTGGTTTCAGGCCACCGGCGCCGCGCCCCGGCATGTCATCAACATCAGCAAGCCATTTGAACAAAGAGGCAGCCCGCGGGTTGGGCGGCGCGTTAAATGCCACCTCTTGTCCCAGATGAGTTAGGATAATAGCTGCCCATGGCCATCCGCCTCTTCCCATCATCTCAGCTAATTGTGTAATGATTTTCTGTTGAGGCTCTAACAGGCCTGCTAACTCATCCAACAGGGCAAAAGCGGCCTTGCCAATGATGACAGCTTCATCTTCGGCACCATTTGGTTTTGCCATACCAAGCGCTGCGGCAAGCCCTGCAGGGGTTGGCAGGCAAAACCGCGCCGGCCTGACAAATGCAAATAAGGTCATGACATCAAATGCGTGTGATATCTCATAGCCAAGGCGGCTTTCTGTCCATTTTGAATGGCATATCATCATAGGCTGATTTTGTGCTATCGCGGCGGCACGTTGTTTGGCAAAGCGCTCAATCGTGCCATCTGGTGTAACAATCACTGCGTCATTTATGACAGGATAAAGACAACTTAGCGCATATAGATCTGTGACAGCCATGCAGAGCCTTATTTTGCAAAAAACGTACCTTATAGTGTTATAAACATCTGCCAGATCATACGCCAGACCATAGGCCGGACAAGCAAGGTATTTTTCAGATCCCAAAAGAGGGATTTGGCAAAAATACTTGATTATCCCTTGTGCTTTGGCATAGGTTCTCGCATAGCAAAGATTTGAATAAGAGCGACTGCCTCATGCCTGATATGACATCCCTTCATGCCACATTTGCGACACTGGCCCAAGATGCCAAAGCATGGCCTTTTGCCGAAGCGCGTGCCGTTATAAAGCGCCTTGCTGCCTCAGATGATGATGGTCAACGCCCTGTGGTGTTTGAAACAGGTTACGGGCCTTCAGGCCTGCCTCATATTGGCACTTTTGGTGAGGTTGTGCGTACATCAATGGTGCGTCTGGCGTTTGAAGTCTTAACAGGGCGCAAGACACGTCTTATTTGTTTTTCTGATGATATGGACGGGTTGCGCAAGGTGCCCGATAATGTGCCAAATCGTGAAATGCTAAGCGATTATATTGATCAGCCTTTGACCAAAGTGCCTGATCCTTTTGGCGATCATCCAAGCTTTGGTGAACATAATAATGCAAGATTATGTGCCTTTTTGGATAGTTTCGGCTTTGATTATGAATTTATGAGCGCCACCACAGAATATAAAAGCGGGCGCATGGATTCAGCCTTGCTTGATATTTTGAAACATTATGAGGCTGTACGAGATATCATCTTGCCAACATTGGGCGAGGAGCGCCGCAAGACATATTCTCCTTTTCTGCCAATTTGCCCGACAACAGGGCGGGTATTGCAGGCCAAAGTCATCGCCACAAATCCGGATGCCGGCACGATTTCATATGAAGATCCTGATAATGGGGCCATTATTGAAGTGCCTGTAACAGGCGGGGCCTGCAAATTGCAGTGGAAGTGCGATTGGGCCATGAGATGGTATGCGCTTGGTGTTGATTATGAGATGTCTGGCAAGGATCTGATTGATTCTGTCAATCTGTCATCCAAAATTGTGCGGGTTCTTGGCAAAGTGCCACCAACCGCCTTTTCTTATGAGCTGTTTCTTGATCAAAATGGTGAGAAGATTTCAAAATCCAAAGGCAATGGTTTGTCGATTGAAGAATGGCTTCGTTACGGGTCACCTGAATCATTGGCGTTGTTCATGTATGGCCAGCCAAAGCGTGCCAAACGTCTTTATTTTGATTCTATCCCCAAAGCGGTTGATGAATATTTTGCCCATTTGCGTAAATTGCCTGATTGTGAGCCTCAGGCATTGCTTGAAAACCCTGCATGGCACATTCAAAGAGGCGATATAGCGGTTCAGGATATGCCTGTCAGCTTTTCTCTTTTGCTGAATCTGGCAGCGGTCTGTCAGGCTGAGACAGCAGAGGTGATTTGGGGATATGTCAGTGATTATGCACCTGATGTGACAAGAACAAGCCACCCTGTTCTGGATGATATGATTGCTTATGCTGTGAATTATTATCAGGATTTGGTGCGCCCTCACTTGCGGTACCGGGCAGCCACTGAGGCAGAAAAGCAGATATTAGCATCTCTGCGTGATGTGATTGCCGCGCAGCCATCTGAGGCAAGCGGTGAAGAGTTGCAATCTTGTGTCTATGCAGCAGGTAAGCAAGCTGGTTATGAGAATTTGCGTGACTGGTTTAGCTGTTTATATGAAACCATGCTTGGCCAGTCTCAGGGGCCTCGTATGGGTGGATTTTTCCGCCTTTACGGGCGTGATAAGACACTGGCTCTGTTTGATGATGTATTACATGACAGGCTGGTATCACAATAAGGGCCCTTGGCAAAGGATGTGTTGATAAATGTGGCAGGTAGCAACAAGCTTAACACAAAAATTGCCGGCAGAGATTGCCCATAATGTGGCCGTAAAGGCACTTTCCTGGGGGATGGGACCAAAGGCAGATGTGCCGTTTATGCCTGTCCGGCTTGCTGGATTAACATTGCCAAATCCGCTTGGTCTTGCTGCCGGATTTGATAAAAATGCAGAGGCTTTTGACGGCGCCTTCCGCCTTGGCTTTGGCTTTGTTGAGGTTGGCACAATTACGCCTCTGCCTCAGCCTGGTAATGCCCGCCCGCGTGTTTTCCGCCTGAGCGAAGATGAGGGCGTGATTAATCGTTATGGGTTTAACGGCAAAGGTATGGAGGCCGCCGCAAAAAGGCTTGGTGCCAGATCTGTGCCTGAAACTATAAAGACTCCGCCTATTTTAGGGGTCAATATTGGTGCGAATAAGCTGACCATAGATAAGCCGGCTGATTATTATAAGAGCGCTGCCCGTTTGGGTGGTCTGGCAGATTATGTGACTGTCAATATTTCCTCGCCAAACACACCTGGTCTTCGTGATTTGCAGGATGCTGAGGCCTTAAAGGTGACATTACAGGCGACCTTTGACGGCCTTCATCAGGCAGGGCATGATAAGCCTGTTTTCGTGAAATTAGCGCCAGATTTAACCAAAACCGCCTTATGGCAGTCACTTGAAGCCGCCTCAGCCTTCCCTGTAAATGGCTTTATTTTGACAAATACCACCATCACGCGCCCTGATACATTACAAAGCAGGCACCGCGCTGAACAAGGAGGCTTATCTGGTCGTCCTGTCGCCTCATTATCCGAAGCCTCTTTGATAGATGCGCTTGCTTTTCGCAAGGCGCATGGCAGCAGCACAGCGATAATATCAGTTGGCGGCATTTTTGATGCATGTGATGTGTTTGTGCGTCTTGCCCTTGGCGCGGATGCCACACAGCTCTATAGCGCATTATCCTTGAAAGGGCCTTATTTGCCTGCGCGTATTTTGACAGATCTTGGCCATATGGTTGCAAAGGCAACCGGTCAGGGCAGCCCGCAACATATCTCATCACTCTGTGGTAGCATCACAGATTTGCAGGAGGCCCGTCATCTGGCGCGTTCTTTGGTTTAGCCTGCCAACTCTTCAAGGTTAGCAAGAGCGCGCTGATAACAAATCTTGGCCTTTACATCCAAAAGATGAGGATCATCCAAGATGGCCTCACCTGCCTGCACTGTTTTGTTGATGATAACTGGCTGTGATTGAGGGCTTGTGGCGGGCAGTTTGTCCTCTTCATTCAGGTCAGCATAGTTTTTGAAAAAAACCATAATGACAAGCCGGACTGCCTGTGCCATGCCAAGATCGCCTTTTTGCGCCCAAATTGCCTCAAGCATATCAGCCAAAGGAATAGATGCCCTGTTTGCCACTGTTTGTGCATTTTCCCACACATACACCTCAAGCTGAAGGCTTGTGCGCCGACTGCCAATGGTGATATTTCGTTTTTCTGTTTGCAAAAGGCTGTTCTTCATATCCTAAAGAATAATCCGAAAAGGTTAACAAATTCCTACTTTTTCAAAAGCTTTACAAAAAAATGATCACAGGCTATCTATGTGCATTTGGGTGAATCAACTTGACCCTGTGGGTTGGATCGTCTAAAACCCACTCCACAGGTAATTCCTAACAGATTTTATAAGGAGCAGGGCCATGGCCAAGCGTTGTCAAATCACAGGTAAGGGCGTTATGACAGGCAATAATGTCAGCCATGCGAAAAACCGCACACGTCGCCGTTTTCTGCCGAATCTTCAGCAAACAACGATGCAGTCTGAATTATTGGGCCGCTCGGTATCACTTCGCATTTCAACAAGCGCTATTCGCACAATTGAAAAGCATGGCGGCCTTGACGCCTTTTTGATGCAGGCACGCAATGCTGAGCTTGCTGATGACGCAAGAGCGCTAAAGCGTGAAATGATGGCTGCCTCTGCCTAAGATAATCTATCTTTAATGATCGTTATAAAACCCCGCTTTTGCGGGGTTTTTTTATAGATGGAATTGATAATTTTATCCTGATGGCGCTATTTAGCGGCGCAGTGGTGATTTTGATTTTTTATCTTCATCAAACAAATCAGCCAATTGCGACATCACAGCGCCGCCCAGCTGATCCACATCTGTGATGGTCAGCGCATTTGCGTAATAGCGATTAACATCATGACCAATACCGATCGCCATTAATTCAATTGGCGATTTGCTCTCAATGCGATCGATCACATAACGCAAATGCTTTTCAAGATAATTGCCGCTATTTGACGACAATGTTGAATCATCGACAGGCGCCCCATCTGAGATCACCATTAAGATTCGTCTGTCTTCCTGACGTGCCATCAGACGATCATGGGCCCAGGTGAGTGCCTCGCCATCGATATTTTCTTTCAAAATACCTTCACGAAGCATCAGCCCAAGAGATCGCCGCGCTCTGCGCCATGGTGTATCAGCGCCTTTATAGATGATATGGCGCAAATCATTCAAACGCCCCGGTTTTTCAGGCTTGCCTGCGATTTGCCATGCTTCACGTGATTTACCGCCTTTCCAGGCCTTTGTGGTAAATCCCAGAATTTCCACTTTTACCCCGCAGCGTTCAAGTGTGCGTGCCAAAATATCAGCCGTGACAGCAGCAATGGTAATGGGTCTGCCACGCATTGAGCCGGAATTATCAAGCAATAAGGTAACGATTGTATCTCTGAATTTTGTGTCTTGTTCTTGTTTATAGGATAAGGCAGAAAGCGGCTGCGTGACCACACGGTGCAATTTGCCGGCATCCAAAATACCTTCTTCAAGATCGAAATCCCATGACCGGTTCTGGTGCGCCATCAATTTACGCTGAAGCCTGTTTGCAAGCTTGCCAATGACAGATGTCAGATTTTCAAGGTGCCTGTCCAACATGGCACGCAACCTGTCTAATTCGTCATTATCACATAAATCATCAGCATCTATCACCTCATCATAAAGGCGGGTAAAGACTCGGTAGGCATCTTTATCAGCCTCCTGATTTGCACCATGACCATGAGGATCGCCACCAGGTGATTCGCCATCTGCCATAGCATCATTATCAAGATCGCCATCCATATCTGCGCCATCATCGCTGCCCATGGCAGAATCGCCATCTTGATCTAATGACTGGCTGTCCTGGCTTTCTGAATTATCTTCGCCTTGCGTGCTGTCAGCTTCATCTTCTTGCCCTTCATCCTGGCTTTCTGAATCAGCTTCGCCGTCATCTTCATTGTCGGTATCATCATCATTTGAATCAGACGAATCACCCATATCTGTTTCCAAAGCGCCGATCAGCTCTTTTGCCATTTTGGCAAATTGTGCCTGATCTGCTTCACTGCCTTGCATTTTTTCAAGCAACGCGCCGGCACGCGATTCAATCCATGGCCGCCAAAGTTCCATCGCCATAGAGGTAGATGGCGGCGGCGCCTCTCCTGTGAGGACTTCGCGCAATGTCAGGCGTACCGCTTCGGCAAGAGCCGATTCATCACCGCTATCAGGTGAGCCAATGGTCCGCCCCTGATAATGCGCATTGAGTTTCTCATTCAGATTTTTACGCACGCCAAGCATTTGGTTTGCGCCAATCGCCTCTACTCTGGCCTGTTCAGCTGCCTCAAAGATGGCTTTGGCTCCTGCCATTTGCGGGCAAAGCTTTTGGTGCATGGTCTCATTATGATGGGCAAGCCATAGGCCAGCTGCGTCACTGGCCCCGCGCAGCTTTTCCATGGATTGTGTGAGCCCTTCTCTGGCAAGCGCTGGCAGTCTGACTTCGGTTTTGCCAACATGAGTATCATGGCCGGCATAGCGTACCTGTACCTGACGCCCGCCACTAAGCGCACGCATGGAGGCAGCATTTGCTTT
Organism: Puniceispirillaceae bacterium (SeqCode); assembly: GCA_049890215.1. GTDB lineage: Bacteria > Pseudomonadota > Alphaproteobacteria > Puniceispirillales > Puniceispirillaceae > UBA685. The sequence continues at coordinate 32,198 of JBMHBX010000004.1, forward strand.
CAGGAATTCACTTTGTTTATCCTGGTTTGACACGCGAACAAGACCTATCTGGATATTGCCTGACTGGCGGTTAAAATGAACAAGCTAACCCTAATTTGCTTTTGGCTGGCCTTCCGGCAAATCAATGCCGAAAATGCGCTGATAATATTCCGCCAAAGTCGGGCGTTCAATCTCATCACATTTGTTCAGAAAGCTAAGGCGGAAAGCAAGGGTGATATCATTAAAGATACGTGCATTCTCAGCCCAGGTCAGCACTGTGCGTGGTGACATGACAGTTGACAGGTCACCTGCCAAAAAGCCTTTGCGTGTCATATCAGCTAATCTGACCATCTGGTCAATTTGCTTTTCACCTTCTGCATTTTGATAATCTTTTTGCTTTGCAAGAATGATCCGCACTTCATCTTCATGAGGCAGATAATTTAATGTCGCCACAATCGACCATCTGTCCATCTGGCCCTGATTGATTTGTTGTGTGCCATGATAAAGGCCTGTTGTATCGCCAAGACCGACTGTGTTCGCTGTGGCAAATAGCCTGAAATGCGGGTTAGGTGTGATGACCTTATTGCTGTCAAGCAATGTTAATTTGCCCTCGATTTCAAGGACACGCTGAATCACAAACATCACATCAGCGCGGCCTGCGTCATATTCATCGAAAATCAGCGCAACAGAATTCTGCAATGCCCAGGGAAGCAAGCCTTCTTTGAATTCTGTGACCTGTTTGCCATCGCGAAGCACAATCGCATCTTTGCCGATCAGATCAATACGGCTGATATGGCTATCAAGGTTAATGCGCAAGGTCGGCCAGTTTAATCTGGCGGCGACTTGTTCAATATGCGTTGATTTGCCAGTGCCGTGATAGCCTTGAATCATTACACGCCTGTTATGTGAAAACCCGGCCAGAATCGCCAAAGTTGTTGCCTCATCAAACTGATAGTCAGGATCAATGGCCGGCACGTAATCAGAGGCTTGTGAAAACCCCGGAACTGTCATTTCCGTCTCAATGCCAAATAGGTCTTTTGTATTATAGGTCGTATCTGGTGCCGCCAGATGATGGGCGGCCCTGCCATGGACGGTGTCTGCTGACATCTTTACACTCCGTTTGCGAGGTCTTTTTTGAAAATTATGAGCTTGTTTTACTGCGTTGCTAGCTTGTTACGCAATAGAGAATAAGCAAGATTGATTTCTTTCAGCTTTTCCTCTGCTTTTTTGTCACCCTGATTTCTGTCCGGATGATGTTGTTTGACAAGCTTATTATATCGTTTTTTAAGCGCAGCGCTATCATTTGTCGGGTCCATGGCAAAACAGGCCCATGCCTGCCTTTCTTCTGGATCAAGAGCGTGAAGCGCGGCTTGCGCTGTGGTGGTGGCTGTCTCTTCAAACAGGCCAAATATATCATCCAGATCTTCAGGGCGTGGCGGTTGTTTGCCGCTTGTGCCAAATTTCCATGAGGGCCGCTCCCATGTTGAGGCATCTCTGATAGCTTGTTCCAGCGCCTCACCTTCCATGCCTGAAAAATAATTCCACTGTTTGTTATAATCTCTGACATGTGCCAGACAGAAAAAGCGATATTCGCGCACATGTTCACGGCTTTTGGGCGCCGGATAAAGCCCTTCCTGACCACAATCAGGCACTTCACACAGCCTGACATCAGGCGCGTTTTTGCTCTCGCGCCCTGCAAAGGCCATTTCTGGTAATTTTACATCATTGGCTTTGTTAAATCTCATGACAAAGAGTATAAAGTCCCTTAAGGCGAAAACAAGATGTGCAAGACATAAGGATGGCAAAAAATGCTTGTGAAACAGTTAATGCATGACAAGTTAGAGGCAGCATTTGCCCCAAGCTACCTTGAAATAGAAGATGTCAGCCATCATCATGCTGGTCATGCCGGCGCGCCAGAGGGCGGCGAAAGTCACTTTAATCTGACGATTTCATCTGAGGCATTTGAGGGCAAAAGCCGTATCGCCTGCCATCGTCTGATCAATACTGCCTTAGCTGAATTATTGGCAGGGCCTGTTCACGCATTGCAGATTAAAATCGTGAAATAACGAAAAAAGACAACAAAACAGAATCGCTTTAAGCTTATTATCTTATGAGCTGGTGCTGTCGTTATCCTTATCTATATCTTTATCTGTATCGCCCCAATGCCAAATCGCTGCCTGCCGTCCTTCTGAGAGGGCAAAACAGCTATTGAGCAAGCCTGTCATCTGAGGTGTTTTTTCAGAGGTAGCCCCCTCATTTGTCTGAGAGGCCTCGCGGTTTCGTTTGGCGCGTTCACCAAAAATCGTTTGAAAGGCAACAGTGGCAACAGGCCCCATTAATTCTGTGATATGGGTGCAGCCTTGCTTGCCGCCTATGGCTCTTGCAACAATTTTCTTCCAACCAGGGCGAATAGTCTCTCCAATCAAATTGCCAATGGCCGCCGCCCCTTGAGGGCAATCATGATAGGGGCCTGATAATGTTTTTGCACTGGCATCCAGAATCATCATCTCTTCAGATATGGTCACGCATATTTTCATATGATGAAGAGGCTCTCCTTTTTCTACCGTTCCATGTGTGCGTGACGGAAAACTATAGGATTTTGTGTCGATCAATTCTGCTTCAATATCATAATGACCATCCTCTCTGGCAAAGCCGTCAAGGGTGATTGTGCGGCGATGAGAATGGGTTCTTGTCGCCGGCTTTGTGCCGGCTTTTGTCTTTATTGTCATCACTTTGTCCTGTTTGTCTGGTCTCGCTCTGTCTTGCCGCTATCAACCGCTAATTTTATTTTGGTTAATTGCACCCCTTCACGCGCGATAATGGTAAAGCGTCTGTCATGAAATCTGAATTCCTGACCTTCGGCCGGGATGGTGCGTGATTCCATCAAAACAAGCCCTGCAATGGTCGCTGCTTTATCATCTGGCAAAGACCAGTTCAAAATGCGGTTTATATCACGAATGGTAACAGTCCCGTCTACAAGCCAGCTGCCATCTGGCTGTGGTTGGCAGCCCTGCAATGCGATGTCTGTTTCATCATCAATATCACCGACAATTTCTTCGAGAATATCTTCAAGTGTGACAATCCCCTGAAACGCCCCATATTCGTCAATCACAAGGGCAAAATGCTCTTTACGTGCGCGAAATGCCTGTAATTGTTCGAATAAATCGGTGGTATCAGGAATGAAGTAAGGATCTTGTGCGCTATCAACAATCCGCAAAGCAGAAAGGGCATTATTTTCGCTTGCCTTTTGCAAGGCAAGAAGCAGGGATTTTACATGTAAAACCCCAATGATATTTTCAGGGCTGTCCTGATAGATAGGATGGCGTGTATGAGGAGAGGTCAGCACAAAACGCACAATATCTTCTGGATCATCATCTGCGTTGATCATCGACACAGAGGCGCGGTGAGTCATAATCTCATCGACTTTGACATCCCCTAAATCAAGCACAGATGACAGCATGGCGGTTGTCTCTTCACCTTCTGCATCAGCGCCTTCACCATGAAGCTCTATCATGCCGCGCAATTCTTCATCGCGTTCATCATCAGACGGGGCGGCATTGCCCATCAATGTTGTGGCAAGCCATCTGATTGTCACCGTAAGTGGTGTGAGAAGCCACACAACAAGCCGGATAGGCTGCGCAATACGAAGCGCGAATCTGTCAGCGTGATTAAAGGCATATGTTTTTGGCAACACTTCAGCAAATATGACAAGCAAAATGGTCATAAATAAAGTTGCAAGCACGAGGCCGCTATCGCCAAAAATGGCAAGGGCAGCTGAGGTTGCTACCGCAGAGGCCAGAACATTGACAGCGTTATTTCCTATCAAAATGGCACCGATGAGTTTTTCGCGATCCTGCCTTAAGGTTTCAACAATCTTTGCATTTTTGGACCCTTTTCGTGCCATCTGGCGCATACGCGCATCAGAGGCGGCTGTCAGAGCTGTCTCTGCACTGGAGAAAAAGGCAGACAGAAAAATCAAAAAAACAATGGCAAGGCCAAGCTCAATGAGAACATCTAGCATTTAGGTCTGGCTCTCCAGAAAATGAATCACATCCTGACGGTCAATATGGCTTGCAATCTCAGCAGCGCCAATCTCTTTGACAAGGATAAAGGTCAAATTGCCATCTTGTGTCTTTTTATCTTTCATCATATGGCTGACCAATTTGGCAGGCGTGGTGTGTCCGGCAGGCAAGTCAGCAACAGAGTGAGGCAGGCCCATTTTTGCCAGATGTTGTTTCACCCTTACTGCTTCTTGCCCATTGGCACGCGATAAATAGGCGGAAAAATCAAAGGCCAGACCAAGACCAACTGAGACAGCCTCGCCATGCAAAAGCCGGCCATCATAGCCTGCCTCAGCCTCAAAGGCATGGGCAAATGTATGACCCAGATTTAATAATGCGCGCTTGCCTGCTTCGGTCTCATCAGCCGAGACGATAGCGGCTTTGGCAAGACAGCTTGTCATTACCGCATATTGGATGGCCTGCTTATCACCTGAGATAACCTTGTCACCATTTACCTCAAGCCATTCAAAAAACGCGGCATCCCCAAGAAGCCCATATTTGACGATTTCCGCATAGCCTGCTTTTCTTTCGCGCAATGGCAAGCTCGCCAATACATCACTATCGGCCAGAACGATTTTTGGCTGATAAAAAGCGCCAATTAAATTTTTGCCATGGCGCGCATTTATGCCTGTCTTGCCGCCAACAGAGCTATCAACCTGTGCCAAAAGGCTGGTCGGGATTTGAATAAAATCCACACCGCGCAACAAGCTGGCAGCCGCATAGCCAACAAGATCGCCTATTACGCCGCCGCCCAAGGCAATCAAAACCACCTTGCGGTCAACTTCAAGCGCCAGAATATCTTCAAGCAAATTGCCAAAGCAAGATAGTGATTTAGACGATTCACCGGCAGGCACATCAAGGCAGTCAACTTTGCGGCAAATAGGGGTAATCTTTTGTGCAAGTGCCGATTGATATAATGGCTTTGTATGACTGTCTGCGATGATAATGACATGACGATTTGAGATAAAAGGGGCCAGATGCCTATCAGCCTCTGCCAATAGGCCAGGGCCAATCTTTATATCATAAGAGCGTGCGCCAAGAGATAAGCTGACTGTTTTTATTATATCGCTTTGTGAAGCTGTCATGATGTTACCAGAATATTCGCGTTTCGTTATGTTTGTCTGACCGACAATGCCACATTATAAGGTTGTTATTTGTTAACGCCCCTGCAAAGCGGATAATAGCTTATCAAGAGATTGCTGCAAAGACAGACCATCTGTGTCAATCACCATATCAGCCTTACTGTAATCTTCAAATCGCGTTTCATGAAGATTTTGCAAAATGCCTAAGGGATCATCACCTGCCAATAACGGGCGAGAGGCCAGATTATCCATACGGCTTAATAACACCTCAGGTGTTGCGCGAAGCCACAGCACAGTGACCTTGCCTTTGGCCATGTCACGAATCTCTGACTGGCAAAATGCCCCGCCACCAACGGAAATGACCAGATTTTTCTGATCAACCAATTTTGAGATGATGCGTCTCTCCATCTCTCTGAATTTTTCTTCTCCATAAAGGTCGAAAATATCAGTAATGCGCAACCCGCTTTCATCTTCGATAAGTTTATCAGAATCAACAAAATCGCGGCCAAGGGCATTGGCAAGCATGCGACCAATCACGGTTTTGCCTGATCCCATCAAACCTATCAGCATCAAAGAGTGTGTCTCTTGCGGCTCAGACTTGGTGTTTTTTGCGTCAATTTGTGCGACAGCGGCGCTCATTCATGTCTTCCTTATCACCAGAGACAAAATTCATCAGTTTATCATAATATCATAAAGTTGGCATGATATCACAGATTTGGGAAAATGTGGCTAAATGTGATGCGAAAAAAAGACAATAGCCATTCTGCCCAAATCAGGCCATAATTAATGACTATAAGCCAGATAATTCGGTGAAATCTGATCATCTGGTAGGTGTTAAGTGTCATTTTAGGAGACGGGGCGACATGAAAAAATCCGGTGTTATCATTTTGGCAGTTGTGGCTTTGGGTGTGATTAGTGTGGGATATTTATCATCTGTTCAAATCCCGGCACCGGTAAAAACCGTGTCAAAAACCATTCCCAATGAGCAGCTTCCCCGCTAGTCACAATCACTATTAAAGTTGTTCAGGCACCATTAAAGTCTCTCAGGCATTTGGCCTTTTAGGATTACGTTTATGACTGGTTTTATTTTGAAAGATTACGCAAGCGCCGCACGCGGCCCTTTGGTTGGCACCTTGATGACGATGTTGTCTGCTATGACGATATTGTCTGGCGCGGCTCTGGCACAGGACGCAGAAAAGCCCCTTGATCTGACAATTTTGTCAACCAATGAAGATAATGTCAGCTTTGTGATTATAGAAGGTGATGCGCCTGTCTTTGATACACAAGATGGCAATGCGCTTCAAACAGGTGATACAAAAGACGCTGTTGCTGAAAAGCGCATTGATAAGGGCACAGATTCTGGCACAGATTCTGGTATAGTGCCTTCCAATGAAGATGTTGTGCTGATCCAAGATGATGAGGCAAAGGCAGAAGAAATATCATCACAAGATAACCAGTCTCAAATAGCGCAAACCCCGTCTTTGCAGGAGGCTGATACCAATTCTGATCAGCCTGCCACAGGTCGCATGAAGCGCCGCAATATTAAAGATGTTGGTCTTGCCTCTATTGGTATCGGGCAGATGTCAGAAGGTGTGCTTGATGAGCTTGATAACCGTCTGTGGCGCGGTGTGTCACTTGCCAGAGCCATGAGATTAATAGACTCAGTGCCAGAAGTGATCTCATCTGCTTCTTTGCGTCACATGAGCTATCAGGCGATCGCACGACAAGGCGTGCCGCCCAAAGGCGCGTCTGATAATCCTATGGCATTGCTATCAGCGCGTATGGGGTATTTGGCACGCACGGGCCGCTCGCAGGCTTTGGCAGATATCATCACCCAATTGCCAACAAATGAAGACTGGCAAGATTGGCATGAATGGAAGATTTTTTATGATCTGATGATGCGTGATGATGAGCAGGCTTGTTCAATCGCGGCTGAAAATGCGTCAAGCTCTCTTGATCCCTTATGGCAAAAAACCAATTTAATGTGTCAAATCCTGACAGGTGATGAGGCACGCGCCGCTTTCTCATCAGATGTGCTAAAGGCCTCTGGTCTGATTGATGATCCAATTTATTTTGACCTGATTGATGTGTTGTTGCGCCGCAAAAGCATTGAAGAGGTACAGGAAAAAGCAAATCAAATTCAGCAAGTTGATATCACCCATATCATCTTAATGGACGCCGCTCATGTAGAGATCACAGAGGCGCAGCTTGCCAATCTTGACGCCAGCTATGGTGAGGCGGCAAATAATTTGCGCTATTTGACCATTGAGGCACGTCAGAATCTGGGCATGGGTAACAGACGCGCTGGCCTGATATCACAAGAGGCAGCAAAAGCGCTGTTTGTCTCTGCCACTGATGATGGTGACAGTCCGCTTCGGGCGATGACAAGACGTCTTGAATCTGAAGATGATAGTGCCTCTGTCTCTTTATATCTTGCTATCAGAAATCAGGCTATGAGTGCAGATACGCTGTCTGAAGATGACGCAAGAGAGCTGATCATGCTGATCATACAGGCTGTTCGCCTTGAGGCAGACTTGCCAGACGGGGCATTGTGGCTGTCTTATTATGCGCCATTATTGCGTGATGTGATGGCAGTGGTTGATATGAGGGCGCTTGATGAAGGTGTGCAATCTGCCTATGCGATGATTATGGGCCTGGCAGGCCTGCCGCTAACGCCCTTGCCAACAGATGGTCAGGCGGTTGTGATGGCTGATCATATCTCGATTGCGTTATCAGGCACGCAAGCTGTGGCAGAGAGGATCAATTCTCTGATCCAACTAGAATTAAGCCCTCTGATACCCTTATTTGCCAAGGCATGGGACACAGACCAGGATTGGCTTATGCTTTATGATACGCAAAATGAGACTTCAGATTCTTATGTGCCTTTGTCTGCCGTTGGTCTTGGCGCTTTGCGTCAGGCAGCCGCATCCGGTCAAAGAGTTGAATCTGTTATCATCGCGGCGCGGCTTATCGAAAATCGTGCCTTACATGAGATAAGCCAACATGAGGCAGCCCAGATAGCAATATTACTGGAACAGGCAGGTTTAACCAAAACTGCCATGGCGTTTCGCGAAGAGGTGTTCATGGCGCATGTGATGAAAGCCTTATTTGCAGCAAAGGCAGATATATCCTGAAGATGAGGGCAGATATGCCTGATAATGATGATAAAATTGATGATACAATTCATGATTTCCTGAATGCCTTATCAGCAGAGCAGGCAAGCGCGACTTTGACTTTGCGCGCTTATGAGTCTGATTTATATGATGCGCAGGCACTGTTGGGATTACATAATATATCACTGGCCAAAGCCACTGTGGCTGATTTGAAAAAAGTGCTTGCCGCCTGGCAGGCACGCGGGCTTGCACAGACGACAACGGCGCGCAGGCTGTCTGTTTTGCGTGGCTATTATGCCTATCTTTGCGCTGAGGCGATAAGAGATGATAATCCGTCTTCTCATCTGTCTAATCCGAAATTGGCGCCGTCTGTGCCTGCCTCTTTGAGTGAGGCGGAAGTTGAAGCTTTGATTGCCGGAGCTGATCACTTGCCTGATAAAGAGCAATCATTGGTTATGGCGGCAGGGCTTGAGCTTCTTTATGCAACAGGTCTGCGCATATCAGAGCTTTTATCCTTGCCAGAGACAGCGATATTACAGGCTGATAAAAGCCTGACCATCACAGGCAAGGGCAATAAGGACCGCATTGTCTTATTAACAGATATCGCCCTTGAAAAAGCAATGAAATGGGTGAATTGGCGCCATGAATCACAACCAGATTATCTGGAAGATCGCTTATTTTCTTTGCGTAAAACACCTCTTAGCAGAGAGAAATTTGCCCGCCTTCTAAAGCAGATCGCACAATTATCAGATATCCCGCCTGAGAGAGTTAGCCCGCATAAGTTACGTCACAGCTTTGCAACACATATGTTAAATCGCGGGGCTGATTTGCGTGTTTTGCAAACCATGCTTGGCCATGCTGATATTGCGACCACTCAGATTTATACCAAAACGCGCTCAGACAGATTATCAGGACTTGTCCAGGATATGCATCCTCTTGCCAGATCAGGTGATGGTGCGCTAAAATAAAAAAGAGTTTAACAGGGGTTTTGTTCTGCCATGCGCCATTTTCTTGATTTTGAAAAACCAATCGCCGCTCTTGAAGGGAAAATTCAGGAATTGCGCCATCTGACGGATGAAAGCGATATTAATATCGCAGAAGAAATTGGCAAATTGCAAATGCGTATGGAAAAAGAGCTAACCCAGACCTATCAGTCTCTTGGCGCGTGGGAAAAAGTACAGGTTGCCCGTCATCCCGAGCGCCCGAAATTATCTCAGATCATTACGCAACTAACAGATGAATTTGTGCCTTTGGCAGGTGACCGTAATTTTGCCGAAGATTACGCAGTGATAGGCGGGCTTGCAAAATTCCGCGGCCGTGATGTGGTCATTCTTGGCACCGACAAAGGAGCGTCAACAGAAGAGCGTATCAAGCGTAATTTTGGCATGGCCCGTCCTGAAGGCTATCGCAAAGCTATCCGTTTGATGGAAATGGCAGATAAATTTGGTCTGCCTGTCTTGTCATTTGTTGATACCGCAGGCGCCTATCCCGGCCGTGGTGCAGAAGAGCGCGGCCAGGCAGAAGCCATTGCCCGTTCTATTCAAACATGCCTGAATTTAACGGTTCCCATGATCACAGCCATTGTCGGCGAAGGTGGCTCAGGGGGCGCGATTGCGCTTGCTACGGCTAATCGTGTTGTGATGTATGAACATGCTGTTTATTCTGTTATTTCACCAGAAGGATGTGCCTCTATCTTGTGGCGTTCAAGTGACCATGCACAAAAAGCTGCTGAGGCACTGCGCCTGACAGCACAAGATATGCTGACACTTGGCGTGATTGATGATGTTGTCAAAGAGCCTCTTGGCGGAGCGCATCGTGATATCAAAGGCGCGATAGACTCGCTTGGTGACGCAATGGCAAAGCAGCTTGACGGTTTGTCTTCTATGACAGGGGCGGCGGTCAAGGCAGACAGGCGCACAAAATATATCGCAATCGGTGATAAAGGCCTTTAGAAGGCCGTTTGCGCTCGCCAGGCCTGAAGGCGTGCGCGCGCTTTTGTGACCTCATCAAAATCAATATCAGCAACAGCCATATCCCCATCAGGGCCGGCATCAGCCAGAACCTCTCCCCATGGTGAGATAATAAGGGCATGTCCATAGGTTTGCCTGTTATCATCATGTGTGCCTTTTTGCGCCGCAGCAATGATAAAAGCGCCTGTTTCAATCGCGCGGCTTCTCTGCAAAACATGCCAATGGGCGGCGCCTGTTCTGGCGGTAAAGGCAGCAGGCGTGAATATCATCTCAGCCTGATTGCGCGCATAGTGATGATACAGGCCGGCAAATCTGATATCATAGCAAATGCTAAGGCCTGTTTTGTGACCATCTATATGTGTCAGGCACGGTGCTTTGCCGGGACGAAAGCTTGATGATTCGCGGTAAGTCTGCCCGTCATTTACATCGGCATCAAACATATGAATCTTATCATAGCGCGCTATGATCTTACCTTTGGGTGAGATGATGAATTGGCGGTTGGCAATTCTGTCATCCTCATATGCCGCATCTCTTATCATCATAGAGCCCACAGAGACCCAAATATCATGGGCTATTGCGGCAGATTGTATCATGGCAAGAAAGGCAGAGGAATTTTCTGTCTCTGCTTTGGCAAAAAGACTATCTTTGTCTTTTGCAAGAAGATTGGCACATTCCGGCAGGCAAATTGTAGTTGCGCCATTTTCGACTGCCGCCTTAATCAGGCGCAACGCAATATCACAATTTATGGCAAGATCATCTCTGGCAGTATATTGCAAAGCAGCGATACGCATGACATGATCCCCTTTTTCCTTGCAGAAATTAGCTGGCCTGATTTCGTCCCACAAGCCTATCTAATTTGCCAAGATGGTGCAATTTCATCAGATCATCACAACCACCAATAGGAATATCATCTATAAATATCTGTGGCACAGATGTTCTTCCTTCAGCGCGGCTTGTCATTTTTTGGCGCAATTCACGAGACAGGCTGACATCTATTTCTTCATAATCAAGCATCTCATCATCAAGAAGACGCTTTGCGCGCACGCAAAAAGGGCAAAAAGCGGCGGTGTAAATTTCAATTTTTGCCATGGAATTTGTCTCCAAAAAGGGGGCATGATTCATTTCGTTTGTTGTTTATATATGGTGCCGATGGGGCTTTGGCGCAATAGCTATCATCTCAAAAACAGCTTATAGAATGCGTGCAAAGGTGAGAACATCAACAGCGCGCGCCCCAGATGAGAGAACAGAGCGGGCAGCTGCCTCACAAGTTTGGCCTGTGGTCATCACATCATCAATCAGTAAAACAGGTCTGTTCTGCAAATGCGCGACAGGCGCATGGCGCATGGCAAAAGCGCCTCGTAATATCGCTTTGCGTTTTTTCGCATTATGGCGTGCAAGCGGTATTGTGCGTTTTCGCCGATACAGGCTCACATTGTCAAATTGTGTGTTTCTGTTGGTCATATGGCAAAGCGTTCTTGCCAATTCTGCAGACTGGTTATAGCCGCGCATAAAGCGTCTTGTAAAATGTAAGGGGACAGGCATAACAATATGATCATCTGTGATAAGTGCCTCAAAAGATGGTTTCATCAATAGCGCTAATAATTTTGTTAAGTCGAGGCGCGCTGCATGTTTGAACGGCAAAATAAGGGATTTTGAGGCTTCATCATATCGTACAATGGCGCGCTGATAGCGAAGAAGTGATGGTTTAGCAATGCAAGGGCCGCAGAGATCATGTAATTGTGCGCCAACCAATGGCCTGCCGCAAGTGCGGCAAAAAGGTGGTGTGACAAAAGACAGGCCGGACCAGCAGGCAGAACACAACCCGTAATCAGCAACTTCACCATCACAAATTGGACAATGATGCGGCAGTAGCCTATCTAGTAAGCGGTGAAAAGAGGTAAATGGTTTCACTTGCCAGAGCCCCCAAGCTTTTTGTTTGTCTATCTTGCAGGAAAAGAGATAAAGAAATGATGAAGACGCCTGAAATTTTTGATAATGCCCAGTTTGTGCGTCAGCGCCAGAGGGCGGCCTCTGGCTTCTCATCCGCTGATTTTCTGAAACAGATCGCTGTGGACAGACTGGCAGACAGGCTTGATTTAATGCGCCGTGATTTTCAGACTTTGCTTGATATTGGCTCTCATGGTGGTTATGTGGCACAAGCGCTGGCAGGTCATGATAAATTATCTAAGATTATAAGCGCTGATCCCGCACCTGCCTTTGTTGAAAGGGCAGCCTCTTATGGCCCGTCTGTTGAGATGAGGCCTGAAATCGTGCCAGATGAGGTAGCGCAGGTCGATGCCATTGTCTCATTACTTTATTTGCATCAGGTCAATGATTTGCCGGGCTTTATAAAACAGATGGCAAATAAATTGCGTCCAGATGGTTTGTTTTTCGCTGTCTTATTTGGCGGGCGTACTTTGCAGGAATTACGTGCCTGCCTAAGCGCGGCAGAAGAAGATATCCTTGGCGGCATTAGCCCCCATGTTGCGCCAATGGCAGATATTCGTGATGTGGGCGGTCTTTTGGGCCGTGCCGGTCTGGCCCTGCCTGTGGCAGATAGTGAGCTTTTGACAGTGACTTATTCATCTGCCTTTGCGCTGATGAGAGAATTGCGGGCGATGGGCGAGGGTAATTGCCTGATAGGGCGCCGTCAGTCTTTTTCGCGCCGTGATGTGTTTTTGCGGGCAGCTGCCATCTATCAGGAGCGTTACGGCAGAGAAGATGGCACCATATCAGCTAGTTTTGAGCTGATACATCTTACCGCATGGTCGCCAGATGACAGTCAGCAAAAACCATTGCGTCCCGGCTCTGCCAAGGTCTCCTTAACAGAGGTTCTTTAGAGCAAATCCTGTAAGGCGGCAATCAGGGGTTTGTCTGCTGCCGGCATGTCATAATCACCAAGCCGTGGTGCCCTGACCCATGCCAGATCTTGTGCTTCAATCGCTGTGGGGGTGCCCCACCATCTGCGGCACACATAAAGTAGCATCACCAAATGAAAGGCCTCATATTCGTGAGAGACAAAAGACAAAGGTGCCAGACAAGAGGATTTTGTATCAATTGATAATTCTTCTTGCAATTCGCGTATGATAGCGGCCTCTGGCGTTTCACCTGGCTCTATTTTGCCGCCTGGGAATTCCCATAAACCAGCCATTGATTTGCCTGCCGGTCTTTGTGCCAACAGCACGCGCCCATCAATATCAATCAGCGCACATGCCACAACATGAATGATCTCCTTATCCATTTTTAAGGCACCTTAACTGCGGTAATCGGCATTGATTGTGATATAGCCATGAGTAAAATCGCATGTCCAAATGCGGGCACGCCCTGTGCCAAGGCCAATATCAACTGAGATAAAAATCTCATCTCCTTTCATATGGGCTGCGACTGGGGCTTCATCATAATCATCGCATCTTTGGCCATTATGTGTGATTGTGACACCGCCAATTGCAATGGCTAATTTATCTCTGTCAGCTGGCTCACCTGCTTTGCCAACTGCCATGACAATGCGGCCCCAATTGGCGTCTTCTCCTGCGATAGCGGTCTTCACAAGAGGTGAATTGCCAATCGCAAGCCCAATTTTATGGGCTGATTCATCACTCACCGCGCCTGTGACATCAATGGTGATGAATTTGCTTGCGCCTTCTCCGTCTCTGACAATTTGCATGGCAAGATCTCTCATAACCTCGCCTAAGGCCTGTTCAAAGATGTCCTGTGCCTGTTTGCCCTCAAGCCTGCCTGCCTTGCCAGTTGCAGCAAGATAGACAGAATCACTGGTAGAAGTATCACTATCAACCGTAATGGCATTGAAACTTGTCTTTGTCTGGCGTGACAGCATCTCAGCCAGAACAGGCGCCTCTATGCCGGCATCTGTGACGATAAAGCTAAGCATGGTTGCCATATCAGGGGCGATCATCCCTGAGCCTTTGGCAATCGCGCTTAGATGGAACACATCATCGCCTATGGTGACTGTTTTTGTTGCCCCTTTGGCAAAGGTGTCAGTTGTCAAAATCGCACCAGCTGCCTGTTGCCAGTCAGCAGGCGGCATCGTCTTTAATGCTTCAAAATGACGGGTTAAGCTTTGCGGATCTAACGGCTCACCAATCACGCCTGTTGAGGCTGTGGCAATCTGATCTTCTGGCAGGTCAAAACAGTCAGCAAGAGCCTTTATGCATGTGTTGACTGTCTGTGTGCCAAGCGCCCCTGTAAAGGCATTGGCATTGCCGGCATTGACCAAAATCGCGGCAATAGCCCCTTTTTTGGCCACCTCTTTGGACAAAAGCACAGGTGCAGAGGCAGTGGCTGATGTGGTGAAGACGCCGGCAAAGCTCGTCTGTTTGTCAAACAGAAGCAATAACAAATCATCTCTGTCTTTATATTTTGTGCCTGTTTGCGCGACTGCAAGCCTGACCCCGTCAATCGGGGCCAGTGCCGGAAATCCCGCAGGGGCAAGAGGAGAGCGTTTCATCTTAATTATGCTCTTACCTGTTACTGGCCGCGCGCCGCTTCTGCATCTGCACGCACATCTGCAAAGCTGCGTTCAGTAATAACAGCGTCTTTGCGCAATTCTTCAATCAGACGTGCAAGCGCCTGTTGTGACAGGCTTTGACCAATTTGCTGACGCATGTCGTCTAAAGATGGTGCTGGTTGTGTGCGCTTATCTTCAAGCTTAATGACGTGCCAGCCAAATTGTGTCTGGACAGGGCGGGCAGTGAAAGTGCCAATTTCAAGCGCAAAAGCAGCTGCTTCAAAATCAGGTACCATCTGGCCACGACCAAAATAGCCAAGATCACCGCCTTTTGGACCTGACGGGCCTGTTGAGAATTCTTGTGCAAGAGCTGCAAAATCTGCCCCATCTTCAAGTTTGGCAATCAGATCAAGAGCAGCTTGTTCATCATCAACAAGGATATGGCGGGCTGAAATTTCTTCACGGCTGTCACTGTCTGATACAAAGCGCTGATAGGCCGCGTTGATTTCATCTTCTGTGACAACTTTGCGAATTTCAGTCGCAAAATAAGCTTCTGCCAATAGCCGCTCAGTCGCAAGCCGGATAGCATCTGCTACCAATGGGTTATCTTGCAGCTTTGCTTCACGCGCTGCCACAGCGCCAAGCTTGGTGTTGGCAATTTCCGCAACAAGATTAGGATAATAAGTCTCCAGAGGCTGACGGCGATATTCATCTGGCAATTGTTCTGTCAGCTGCATGACCTCATCAAGATAGATTGGCACATCATTGACAGTGCCAACTGTGATCTTCTCACCGGCTTCCTGGGCAAATGAGGTGGCCGTACCAAACACGCTCATTGTGAATAAAATGCTCGCTGTCAGTTTTTGAAAGGATGAATAATGGCGGAGAATTGACATATCGTTTGGCCCAATCTTTGTCGCGAAGGTAAATAAGGTGATGTTTTTTCGAAAAGAGACAATTAATCTTACGATCATGCATAGCATGAAGGCTAGTTAATTGACAAAGCTTTCATCAATGCCTATTTGCAATAGACACAGATTATTGCGCCATTTGTCATAGCGACTATGCAAGGCAGCTTGTCTTTGGTCTGTGGGGTGTGAATTTTAATTCAAAGTGAAATTGGCTAGAAACATGCTTGGTTCAATTGCAAAATCTTTCTTTGGTTCGCCAAATGATCGTGAAATTAAAAAACTCTCTGGCTTGGTCCATGCGGTGAATGAGCGTGAAGCGCATTATGAATCATTTACGGATGAAGCCTTAAGAGATGAGACAAAGGCTTTCAAAGATAAAATAGCGGGCGGTGAGTCTGTTGAGACATTCCTGACTGACGCATTTGCGGTTGTGCGTGAAGGGGCAAAACGTGCGCTTGGGCAACGCCATTATGATGTCCAGCTGATGGGCGGCATGGTCCTGCATCAGGGTAAGATTGCTGAGATGAAGACAGGGGAAGGCAAAACCCTTGTCGGCACTCTGGCAGTGTATTTGAATGCGCTGACCGGCAAAGGTGTCCATGTTGTCACGGTCAATGATTATCTGGCACGCCGCGATTCTGAATGGATGGGGCAGGTTTACCGCTTCTTAGGCCTTTCAGTCGGGGTTATCACAAGTGGTATGGATGATGATGCCCGCCGCGAGGCTTATCTTTGTGATATCACTTATGGGACAAATAATGAGCTTGGGTTTGATTATCTGCGTGATAATCTGAAATTTGATCTGGCATCTATGGTCCAGCGTGGCCATCATTTTGCCATTGTGGATGAGGTTGATTCTATCCTGATTGACGAGGCACGCACGCCGCTTGTGATTTCAGGTCCGACAGAAACAGCTGCTGAGCAATATGTCGCTGTGAATAAATTAGTGCCATCTTTGACAGAAGATGATTATGAAAAAGATGAAAAAGCCCGTTCTGTGACCTTAACAGAAGACGGTGTTCAGCATATCGAAGATCTGGCGATTAAGGCAGGTCTCATGCAGGATGGCTCTTTATATGACAGTGCAAATGTGGGCTTGTTGCATCATGTCACTCAATCTCTTCGTGCGCATAAATTATTTGCCAAAGATACCCATTATATGGTGCGTGACGGACAGGTTGTCATCATTGATGAATTTACCGGCCGTGCTATGGATGGCAGACGTTTTTCAGATGGTCTTCATCAGTCTTTGGAGGCCAAAGAGGGTGTTGCGATTCAGTCTGAAAACCAGACTCTTGCCTCAGTGACTTATCAGAATTATTTTCGTCTTTATGAAAAATTAGCAGGCATGACAGGTACTGCCCTGACAGAGGCAGGTGAATTTTCAGAAATCTATAAATTAGATGTGGTTGCCATTCCAACCAATAAAGATGTTGCCAGAATTGACTTTGATGATGAGGTCTATCGGACAAGCGCAGAACGTGATGAAGCGGTTGTTTTGTTGATCCAAGATTGTCGTGAACGTGGTCAGCCTGTATTGGTCGGCACAGTCACCATCGAAAAATCAGAGGCGTTATCAGCATCTTTGAAGAAAAAGAAAATACCTCATCAGGTTCTCAATGCCAGATTCCATGAAGCAGAGGCAGAGATTATCGCTCAGGCAGGCGTGCCGGGGGCTGTGACCATTGCCACAAATATGGCAGGTCGTGGTACAGATATCCAGCTTGGTGGCAATCTTGATATGCGTTTGGCCAAAGAAGGTGACAAGCTGACTGATAAAAAACGCGCCGCGATAACAGATGAGGTAGCTGAGATGAAGCAGACTGCTCTTGCGGCAGGCGGGCTTTATGTGATCGGCACAGAACGTCATGAATCACGCAGAATTGATAACCAGTTGCGAGGTCGTACAGGCCGTCAGGGTGACCCGGGCGCTTCAAAATTCTTTTTATCACTTCAAGATGATCTTATGCGCATTTTCGGGTCTGAAAAACTTGATGGCATGCTGCAAAAGCTTGGCCTTGATGAAGGTGAGGCAATCACCCATAATTGGATTAACAAAGCTGTTGAAAAAGCGCAGTCCAAAGTCGAAGCGCATAATTTCGAAATCAGAAAACAGCTATTACGCTTTGATGATGTGATGAATGATCAGCGTCAGGTGATATTCGCACAGCGCAAAGATATCATGGAAGCCTCAGAGGTGCATGATACAGTTGTTGATATGCGCCATGATGTGATTGAATCTGTGATTGATGAATCTATCCCGCAAGGCAGTTTTAACGATCAGTGGAATGCTGAAAAATTTCAGGCTGATTGTGCGCAATTCTTAGGGCTGAATATCCCGGCGCAAGAGTGGTTCAATGAAGATGGCATTGCTGAGATTGAGTTGTCAGACCGTCTGACTGATCTCTCTGATAAGCATATGGCTGAAAAAGCAGTCAGATTTGGCCCTGAAGTTATGCGTATGGCAGAAAAATCATTGCTTTTGCAGGTGCTTGACCAACAATGGAAAGAGCATTTATTAGGGCTTGATCAATTACGTCAGGGGATTGGATTGCGTGCCTATGCGCAAAAAGATCCGCTTAATGAATATAAAAAAGAAGCCTTTGGCATGTTTGAATCCATGCTTGAGAAAATGCGCCGCACAGTGACGATGGCCTTATCTCATGTCGAAGTGCGGCCACCTGAGGCAGGCAAGGCACAAGACAAGCCAGAAAAGACATCAGGACAGGCATCAGGACAGGCCGCCGCGCCGTCACAGCAAGCTGCCAAAGCAAAGGTGGGCCGTAATGATCCTTGCCCATGCGGCTCTGGCAAGAAATATAAGCATTGCCATGGTGCGCTCGTCTAACAGCTCAGAGGTCACCATTAGGTGAGTGATCTCTGTGTGTGATCATGAAGGTATGTGAATTCTGATGATTAAATATCAGCTTTTATGTGACCAGGAGCATGAATTTGAAGGGTGGTTTTCAAATTCTGCCTCCTTTAATGACCAATTGGCAAAAGGGTTTGTGGATTGCCCTGTTTGCGGCAGTGACAAGGTGCGCCGCGCCCTGATGGCGCCAAATCTCAATAGCCCTAAAACACGCAAAATGCCGGATTTGCCAGCTCTTCCCAAAGCAGAAGATATCGCGGCCGAAATGTCATCAGGCAAACAGGGTGTTAACACTCAAGAGGCAGCGCAATCTCAAAATAATAGCCCGCTTGGTGATAATCCGCTTGCCAAATTAAGTCCTAAAGATCAGGCCGCTGTGATGGGCGCTGCCATGACCGCTTTGCGTGATATGCATAAAAAGGTCAAAAAAGACTTCACCAATGTCGGTGAAAAATTTGCCGAAGAAGCCCGCAAAATCCATTATGGTGAAACCAAGGAAAAGCCGATTTACGGCACTACGACTCAAGATGAAAGAGACGAATTGCTTGATGAGGGCATTGTTTTTCATCATCTGCCTGACCTGCCGCCAGAGCATTAAGAGGCTCAAAAGCGCCAAGACTGGCAAAGCAGCTATCAGCGGTCTTTTATCGCAAATGACCACAGGCAGCGTAATTGATACCCATAAAGGCAGAGGTGCGAAATCCCCCGCCAAGAGATGGCACAAATCCTGTCAGATGATCAAAAATGATCCCACACTCATAAGCTTCTGCCTGTAATTCAGATGGTTTGACGAATTTTTCAAACTGATGTGTGCCTTTGGGGATATGGCCTGTGATATATTCAGCGCCTATTTTTACCGTGGCAAGCGCTGCCATGGTGCGGTTTATGGTTGTGATCGCCACAAGGCCGTCTGATTTTGTCAGCGCCTTCATAGCGCGTAAAAACACAGATCTGTCTGCGACATGCTCTATCACTTCAGAGGCATAGACAAGGTCAAATTTGCGCATTTCATCATCACCTGTCCTGTCAACCAAATCTTCGGCCAAACAATTGAGATAAGAGATGGTAAGCCCCTGATTTGCGGCATGTTCGCGAGCTGCTTTTATGGCTTGGGCAGAGGCATCTATGGCAGTCATATCAGCGCCTAGTCTGGCAAGAGGTTCTGCCAATAAGCCGCCGCCACATCCGATATCAAGGATACGCAAGCCCTGTAACGGGCCGGCTTCTGTCTTATTTTTTTGTGCCTTATCTTTTGGTGACTTTACTTTATTATCCCGCTTGAGGCGATCAAGAAGGAACGCAATCCGGACAGGCGTAAAATGGTGCAAAGGCGCCATTGGCCCTTTGTGATCCCACCAATAATGGCCTAATTTATCAAATTGGGCAGTATCTTTTTGATCTTGGCTTGTCTGGGACGACATTGACGGTCTCACTGAATTATTTATGGGTTTTGTTGGTTGTTATGTGATGTGATAAATCACTTGTCACTTCCCCTACCCTTGGTTTAAGACAGGGGCCATAGCAATATATAAAATAGATGGGCATCTCTGGCATGGCAAGAATTGTTCAAAAATTTGGTGGCACTTCAGTTGGGGATTTAGACCGAATTCGCAATGTGGCGCAGCGTGTCAAAGCCGAGGTCGAGGCGGGTAATGAAGTGGCGGTTGTGGTCTCTGCCATGGCAGGCACAACCAATCAGCTTGTCGAATGGGCAAAGGATATTGGCCCGATTCATGACGCCAGAGAATATGATGCCATTGTCGCCACAGGTGAGCAGGTCACTGTTGGCTTATTAGCGATAGCCTTGCAAAATATCGGTATTGAGGCGCGGTCATGGCTTGGGTGGCAAATCCCTTTTAAGACAGATGGCACCCATAGCTCTGCGCGTATCGAGGATATTGATGCTGAAGAGATTAGCAAAAGACTAACCGCCGGACAGGTTGCTGTTGTTGCCGGTTTTCAGGGTATCAGCGAAGAAGGGCGTATTACAACACTTGGCCGCGGCGGCTCTGATACGTCTGCTGTTGCTTTGGCGGCTGCACTGAACGCTGACAGATGTGATATCTATACCGATGTGGACGGGGTTTATACCACAGACCCCCGCATTATGCCCAAAGCAAGAAAGCTTGACCAAATCACCTTTGAAGAAATGCTGGAAATGGCCTCAGCCGGGGCAAAAGTTCTGCAAACACGGTCGGTGGCGATGGGTATGCGCCATAATGTAAACATCCAAGTGAGATCAAGTTTCAATGATGAACCTGGCACCATGGTGGTAGATGAGGAAAATCAGATGGAAAAACAAAAAATCAGCGGCATTGCCTATAGCGCAGATGAAGCACGCATAACAGTGGTTAGCCTGGAAGACAGACCAGGTATCGCTGCGGCTATTTTCAAAGCATTGGCTGAGGCCCATGTGAATATTGATATGATTGTGCAATCTGGATCAGCCAATGTTGATACAACAGATATCACCTTTTCGGTTGGCGCAGCAGATGCCGACAAAGCGATCACAGTGATAGAAGGCCTGAAATCAGAATTGCCCTATGAGCGTGTGGATTCAGATACAAATATCGCCAAAATATCGATCATTGGAACCGCTATGCGCACCCAGGCAGGGATTGCCAATCTGATGTTCCAGTCTTTGTCCGATAAGGGTGTAAACTTGCATGTTATCTCAACAAGCGAGATTAAAATCTCTGTTTTGATTGATTCGGCTTACACAGAATTGGCAGTTCGTACTTTGCATGATGCTTTCGAATTGCACAAAGCAGACTAATGCAAATTGGTCACAATTTCGTAAAAACTAGTCAAAAGAGCTAAAAAAAACGAAATTTTTGCCGAAATTAAAGTAAAATTTAACTTTTTGTCTGGTCATCCTAATAATCTTTATCCATAGTGGGAATGGATTTGAGTTGGCTAGGCAATAAGATGTCGGCGGATACAGGTAAAAATACAAGCTCCCTGCGTGACGGGCTGTTAAGCAATAATTCAGAGGATTATGGCGGCAAAGCGCTGCGCGCTGTGCGTGAAAAAGCAGGCGTTAGTATCGAGCAGCTATCATTTGAGTTGCGCATTCCGAAAAATTTTATCGAGGCGCTTGAGGCTGAGCAATATGACCAGCTGCCAGGCAAGACTTATGGCTTTGGCTATCTTAAAAGCTATTGTAAATTTTTGAATATAGAGGCAACGCCTTATCTTGATGTCTATAAGATGCGCACCTCTGTATCAGGGACAGACAACCCTTATAATTTTCCGGATGCCGCGCTAGAGCCGCGCATGTCAGGCGCCATGATGGCGATGCTTGTCGTGCTTGCTTTATTGTCAGGCTATATTGGATGGCAAGTGCTTGATCGGTATCAGTTAAATCCGCTGACAAGCCAGAGCGTGATTGTGGCACAAGAGCCGTCTTTGACCATCAAGCAGGATAAACTGCCTGTCGAAAATGATGAAATTATCTTGGATGGCGCTGAGAGCAGTTTAACGATTGCCACCAGTGAGCAAGGCACCGTTGAGGCTGATGGCACACAAGCTGAACAAGCAGAGGCAGAGGTCACACAAACAGCCGCGCTTGTTGTTGAAGACGAAGCTGAAACGGCAAATGACCAGATTGTGAGTGCCGGACTGTCAGAAGATAAAGCACAAGATAAAGCAGAGGCCGCACCAGACGCCCCGGCTTTGGATGAAAAGACCTCAGATGACACTGTGTCAGATGAGGGTGTGCAAACGGTCCTGGCCGATAATCAGCAAACAGATGTCAAAAACACAACTGCCTCAGCGCAGGCCACGCTACGAGCCCCTGAAGAAGAGATTGTGATCTCTGCAAAATCCGCTGCCTGGGTTGAAGTGGTCTCAGAGAATGGTGACGTGATTTTGAGTAAATTATTTCAGGCAGGTGAAGATTACATCGCACCGGCAAATGAAAAATTATATCTCAGCACAGGCAATGCGGGTGCGTTGGTTTTGATGATCCCCGGGCTTGATTCATTCCAGGCAGGTGAAGTCGGTGAGATTATCCGGGATTTGGCGCTAAGCCGTGAATCTTTGCGTTCAAGACGCTCTGCTGTTATTCAATAATCCTTCGTCTCAGATTTTTAAGAGACTAACGCTTTTCCTAATCGTTGTTATGGCATGACACTGGTCATATGTTGCTGAATGTTTTATATCAAAGGCAGGTTTGGCCCTGTTGCTAGAGGTAGTGCAATCACATGTCACAAATTAGACCTTATCGTATGATTGAACGGCGCAAATGCCGGCAAATACAGGTCGGTTCAGTCGCGGTTGGCGGTGATGCGCCTATCTCAGTGCAGACCATGACAAACACACTTACCACAGATATCTCAGGCACGCTTGATCAAATCCATAAAGCCGCTGAGGCAGGCGCTGATATTGTGCGTGTATCCTGTCCGGATGAAGACTCGACAACAGCGCTCAAGACCATCATTTCACAAAGCCCTGTGCCCATTGTCGCAGATATTCATTTCCATTATCAGCGCGCAATTGAGGCAGCAGAGGCAGGCGCAGCGTGTCTGCGCATTAATCCTGGCAATATTGGCAGTCAGGCGCGGGTCAAAGAGGTGGTAAGCGCTGCACGAAATGCAGGCGCCTCTATTCGCATTGGTGTTAATGGCGGCTCTCTGGAAAAGCATTTACTTGAAAAATATGCAGAACCTTGTCCTGAAGCTTTGGTTGAATCTGCGCTTGATCATGCACGCATTTTGCAAGATCTGGATTTTCATGAGTTCAAAATTTCTGTCAAAGCCTCTGATTTGTTTCTGGCGGTTGCAGCTTACACCCAATTAGCAGAGCAAATTGATTGCCCTCTTCATATTGGGATAACAGAAGCAGGTGGTCTGCGTGCCGGGACAGTCAAATCATCAATCGGGCTTGGGAATTTGTTATGGGCCGGTATTGGAGATACTGTGCGTGTCTCATTATCAGCAGACCCGGCAGAAGAAGTGCGTGTTGCTTATGAGATGCTGAAATCTCTTGGGTTGCGCCGGCGTGGTGTAACTGTTATTTCCTGCCCGTCTTGCGCACGCCAGCAATTTGACGTTATCAAAACTGTCCAGGAAATCGAAGAACGCCTTGAACATATTAATGAGCCTTTGACTGTGTCGATTATAGGCTGTGTGGTTAATGGTCCTGGTGAGGCGCGTGAAACAGATATCGGGCTGACAGGCGGGGGGCGCGGTACTCATCAGATTTATGTATCTGGTATGGCTGATCACCGTCTGACACATGATGATATTGTCAGCCATGTGGTTGGGCTTGTTGAAGATCGCGTAAGCCAGATCAGAGATGCCAACTCAACTGAAGCGAGCGAGTAAACACAGATGCAAACATTACAGCCAGTTCGTGGGACAAGTGACCTTCTGCCAGCTGAAAAAGCGCGTCATAACCATGTCATTGCTACCGCAAAACAAATTGCCTCTCATTATGGCTTTCAGGATATGGCAACACCTATCTTTGAATTCACAGATGTGTTTCGCCGCCCGCTTGGTGATGCCTCTGATGTGGTATCAAAAGAGACTTACAGCTTTGAAGACAGAGGCGGCACGGAATTAACTTTGCGGCCTGAAAATACCGCTGCGGTTATGCGCGCTGTGATCTCCAACGGCCTGACTCAGACCTTGCCACAAAAATACATATATTCAGGGCCGATGTTTCGGTATGAGCGCCCGCAAAAAGGCAGAATGCGCCAGTTTCATCAAATTGGTGTTGAACTGATTGGCCCTGCCTCTGCTTTGGCAGATGCTGAGGTCATAGGTTGCGGTGCTGATTTTCTGGAGGCGCTTGGGGTATTATCAGATTGTCGCTTGCACCTTAACAGCCTTGGTGATGGCGAAAGCAGAACAGCTTATCGGACGGCGCTTGTTGATTATCTGACAGCTTTCAAAGAAGAGCTTAGCGAAGACAGTCAAAGACGTCTTTCACAAAACCCTTTGCGGATCCTTGATTCAAAAGATGAAACAGACAGGCGCATTATCGCTGAGGCACCTGTGTTATCTAATTATCTGAATGATGCCTCAAAGGCCCATTATGAGCTTTTGATCACGGCCCTTGATAAGGCCAATATTTCTTATGTGGCTGATCCCATGCTTGTGCGTGGTCTTGATTATTATTGCCATACCGCTTTTGAATTCATCACAGACAAGCTTGGCGCCCAAGGCACAGTATTAGGCGGTGGGCGCTATGATGGTCTGGCAGAGATGCTTGGCGGGCCGCATTTGCCATCAGTCGGATTTGCGGCTGGTATTGAAAGACTGGCATTATTGATTGAACAGCCAGAGATCAGCTATGGCGATATTGTGCTTGTGGTGATGGATGCTGACTTACAGGCAGATGGCTTTGCGCTAGCTACCACAATGAGACAAGCTGGCCTGTCTGTGGATATGCCTTTTAGCGGTAATATATCTAAAAAGCTGAAACGGGCTGATAAAATTGGTGCGAGATACGCAGTTTTGCTTGGCAGTGATGAATTTGCCAATAACGAAGTGCAGGTAAAATCAATGGCGACAGGGCAATCGCAAAATGTCGCTATCTCTGAGCTTGTATCTTATCTTATCTGAACAGAAAGTTAGTTTCCCATTATGTCATTAGAAACCAATATGGATAAGGTGCTTGCACGCCGGTCTGAAATTGAAGACAAATTATCTCAATCAGCAAGCCTGAGCGCAGATGAGCTGACAAAATTGTCAAGAGAGCTGGCTGAAGTACGACCAGTGGCTGAGCAAATTGAAAAAGTGCGCTCATTATATCAGGCATTAGAAGAGGCTAAGATCATGGCTGAGGACAGCCAGTCTGATCCTGAATTAGCAGAGATGGCAGAGTTAGAGATGGCAGAGCTATCTCCGCAAATTCCGGCAGAAGAACATGCACTTAAATTATTGCTTTTGCCAAAAGATGAAGATGATGCCCGTAACGCCATCCTTGAGGTGCGTGCCGGTACAGGTGGTGATGAAGCAGCGTTATTTGCCGGTGATTTGTTCGGGATGTATCAGCGTATGTCTTCGCGCTATGGCTGGCGCTTTGAGGTTATGGAAGTCTCAGAAACAGGCATTGGTGGCTATAAAGAAGCAACTGCTACTATTTCCGGCCAGGATGTCTTTGCACGATTGAAATTTGAATCTGGTGTCCATCGTGTGCAACGTGTGCCGGAAACAGAAACAGGCGGGCGTATCCATACCTCAGCTGCGACTGTGGCTGTTTTGCCAGAGGTCGAAGATGTGGATATTGAATTAAATGAAAGCGACTTGCGCATAGATGTCTTTCGCGCCTCCGGGCCGGGCGGTCAGTCTGTGAACACAACTGATTCTGCGGTGCGCATAACGCATTTGCCAACAGGCATTGTGGTCTCTCAGCAAGATGAAAAATCGCAGCATAAAAACAGAGCCAAAGCGATGAAGATTTTGCGCGCGCGCATTTATGATGCAGAAAGAGCGCGCCAGGAAGCCGAAAGAGCAGCCTCACGCAAAGGTCAGGTTGGCTCAGGTGACAGATCAGAACGCATAAGAACTTATAATTTTCCGCAAGGGCGTGTGACTGATCACAGAATCAACTTAACATTATATAAGCTAGATAAAATTCTGGCAGGTGAAGCGATTGATGAGGTGATTGATGCCCTGTCAGCCGAAGATCAGGCAGCTCGCTTGGCTGAAGGCATGGCGTAATATTATCCGGACGGCTAATCATCTATCACAGAGTAAGACATGATGGCGCATAAAAAGCCGCAATCAGCCAGACTTATAATCACGCAATTGGCAGAGCGTCTGCAACAAGTTGGCAATCCATCTGCGAGGCGAGACGCAACATTGATCCTGCAAATGGCCATGTCATCTGCGGAGCCTGTTTTGAGTCATCATGATATCTTATTAGATGAAAAAGCTCATGCAGAGCTTGAGTCTTTAATGACAAAAAGACTGGCCGGATGCCCTGTTAGCAGATTGCGGGGGTTTCGTGAATTTTACTCACTGGATTTCTGGCTGAATGAAGCCACACTTGACCCGCGCCCTGATTCAGAGTGCCTTGTAGAGGCGGCGATTTTGCATATCGCAGACAATCGCTATCATATTTGTGATTTTGGCACAGGATCTGGTTGTTTACTGATTGCCACTTTGGCGCATTGCAAAAATGCAAAAGGCACAGGGCTTGATTTAAGTGAGCGCGCGATAGCACAAGCACAAGAAAATGCCGCTTATCATAAGCTGGATAATATGGCGCATTTTGCGGTCTCTGACTGGGACAGCGCATTGCAGGCAGATGAGACCTTTGATGTGATTTTGGCCAATCCACCTTATATTCCTCTTGATGAGGCAGCCTCATTATCGCCGGAGGTACGTGATTTTGATCCGCCACTTGCTTTATATGGGGGGCAAAACGGCTTGCAGGCTTATGAGATATTACTGCCAATCATAGCGCGCCGTCTGGTGCCATCTGGCCATTGTTTTTTAGAGATTGGAAAAGGGCAGGAAGACGATATCACAAGATTCGCACATAAAGCAGGCTTGTCACTTGTCAGGCAGATAAAAGACCTTGGCGGCATTATTCGCTGTTTGGATTTTATCAAATAGTTTTGTTCTTTTTTGCTTGTCTTTTGTGATGAAAAAAGGCAGAGTTTAGATATGTTGCGCAACTGGCACTAGAAGTAGCACAACATGTTTTCCGTTACATAACGATAGCACAATTTGCCGCAAGAAGACGGCTTTGATAAACGGATTATTATGAGACAAAATCAAAATGCAAAACGCTCACGCGGCCGTGGCAGGCGTTCGGGCAATTCTGGTCAGAGCAACTTCAACCGTAACACCACCTTTGAGTCAAATGGTCCAGAGGGCCGTTTGCGTGGGAATGCGCAACAGCTTTATGAGAAATACACATCTCTTGCCAATGATGCGCAGTCAGCAGGTGAAAGAGTCCTGTTCGAAGCCAATAGCCAATTTGCTGATCATTATTATCGTATTCATCAGTCAATTCTGGCGAATGCAGAGCAAAGACGTCAGAATGATGAAAGAGGGCAACATAAAAAACAGCCCCCCAAATCAGAAGCTGACGACAAAGTAACTGGTCATGATGGTGAAGAACTCAAAGCCGAAGAGGCTTCTATTCAGCCAGATTTGCTTAGCGATGCGGCGGAACAAACAGTAAGCCCGTCTCATGATGACAGCGCAGAGCAGGCAGAAGAAAATAGCAGTGCCGAAAACAGCAGTGTAACTGACGCTGACGACAAAGCTGTTGAAGAGGTCGCAGCGGCCTCTTAGCACTCATCATCCATGATAGTGAGCTTATCGCCAACATCAAAGGTGCCTGTTTTTGTGACTGTGGCAAAGATACCCATATCAGTATGGTCATAATACCTTTGCAATTGTGAGACAAGGCCTTTCTGGCGTTTGGCTGATTGGGGGTCAACTTCAATCGCAGCGCAACGTCCCACTGGCTCAATAAAGTGAAATTCCGCACTGCCAATTCGGGCTTTTTTGCCAATAAGCGCTGTTTCTGAAAAAGCGTCACCGCCTGTCATCATGACATTTAACCGATATCGCCTTTCATCATCATTAATGCCTGCTTTGGCGCCAAAATCAGTCATAGAGGCCTGATTGCCAAAGGCAACATAGGCTGTTTTCGTATCTGTCAGACCGCCTGTTTGATAATGAAAGAGCCGCGGTTGTGGTAAATCATCAGGCCAGTCAAGATAAGAGGCCATCACATTGCATAATCGGTGCTCTGCAGCAGGGTCATCCAGATGGCCGTCAAATATGATGTTACCTTGATGAGACAGGCATAATTGTTTTGATGCGTCATCAAATGTTAAGGACAGCTCTGCTAATTCTGATAAGGCCATAGCTTGTAAAAAATGGGCTTTTTTCATCCAGCTATGTTTGTCAGCCATTTGTGATGCTTTTGTGCCGCTTGATAAAGCATAAGCTCTGTCACCTGGCAGTACAGCGCCTTTACAGGCCATGATGCTTTGATGGCTCTGGCCTGCAAACCCCTTTACAGGATAAGTTGTGATAGATGTGATCTCAAATAAAGGGCTCATGTAAAAAGCTCATGGGAATCGTCCCAATTGTTATTCAGAATATGACAAAGCAAATAATGTCTGTCCGCGATTGACCACTTCTCTTTCGACTTCCTGGACGACATTTTGAAACTCAATCAGCTCTTCGCCGTCAAGCCCTTCGCCTGATGGCAGTTTGACTGTCAGAGGATTCACCTGCTTGTTGTTGACCAATACCTCATAATGCAGATGCGGTCCTGTTGAGCGGCCGGTTGATCCAACATAACCAATGACTTGCCCCTGACGGACACGCGCTCCGGGCGTGATGCCGCTTGCGATTCGTGTCATATGAGCATAAGCGGTAGAATAGCGATTCGTATGACGAATGCGGATATAACGCCCATAATTGCCAAACCATCCTGATTTTTGAATAACCCCGGAGCCGGCAGCAATAATAGGTGTGCCTTTGGGCGCCGCAAAATCAACGCCGCGATGCATGGCATTATAACCTGTGACAGGGTGCCTGCGCATACCATATTTAGATGACATTCTGGCACCTTGAATCGGTGTGCGTATCAAAGTGCGAACAGCTGACTTTCCTTCTTTGTCGTACCAGCCAACAACATTATCATCACTTTCATAGCGGTAAAAAGACATCACATCTCCGGAAAGGCGCAAGCCTGCATAATGCAATGTACCAGAGCTAAGCTCATCACCTGTTAATTTGTCGATACGCCTTTCATATAAGAGCTCAAATGCATCTCCGTTTCGTATCTCACGCTGAAAATCAACCGAAAAGCCTAATACGCGGACAAATTCATCAAGCGCTGAATAAGGTACATTCTGCTCACCAACAGCGTCATAAATGGTGCCTTCTATGATACCAGTGGCATAGACAAGGTAGCGTTGCACAGGGCGTACTGTGCGAAAGGCAAACCATGATAGCGCGGCATCATAGACAACATAATGATCAAAGTCCTTGGCGTCTTTGAAATGGATCCCCACCGGCATATCTTGTGAATCATAAGCGATGGTAAAGCGCATACCAATTTGCAGACGGCGTACATTTAACCTTTTGGCAATTTCACTTATGACAATTGCCCCTGTCTGATTGCTGAAACCGGCGCGCCTCATAATCTGAGACAAATTCTCGCCAGATTGCAGGCGAAATTCTGTCTCGCGATTGGCCATAGTTGTTGTTTCGCGTAAGACCATCTCGCGCAAGCTGGCAGTCGACAGCCCAAATGCTTCTTCAATGGTCGGGCGCCTTTTTGGTGAGGCAATATCAACCTCTGTGCCGCCGTAGCTCGCTGCGACATCAGGGCGTGCCAATGGCACGGGCTGATAATTTAATAAGCTGCCATCATCGGAGACCAAATCATCAGATGGCACATTCGCAAAGACAGGCGCTGAGATGACCATTATGCCAACAAGGCTGAGTCTCACCAACGCAGAGCGCGCCCACCGGCCAAAGGCAGCCTTACCAAAGATGCGCGCGGCAATGATCTTATGGTTGTGTGTCAGCGGTCCCACGTTATAGGTCTTCCTTTTTCATTTGTTGGCATCACGATGATATGCGCCCGCACCATATTGGGCAATGGGTGGCAAAGGGTCAATAAAAATGTCATCTCACTATGGCCTCTTTGAATGAGACGCCCAAACAGGAGAGCTAAACAGGCAATATGATAGACAGTGCATCTATAGGATGTGACTTGTACAGAAATCTGACTTGCTTATTATGTGATCTTTTGATATTCTAATTCTCCGCCTGTTAAAGGGTGGTTTTGCTGTGGCCTTATGACTGCTTGATTGGTCTGCTTGAAAGCGTCAAATCAGGGTCAAAAAACTTTTTTGTCAAAAACGCAAATTTAGTGTTTGACAGTATGGGTTGAGGGGCATATAACACGGCTCACCCAAGGGTGCGGCAAGCTTCATTGGGGCGTTGATTATGACAGGGTTATGATTAGCGCAGCGCTATTTGACAATTTAATAATTGGAAGGGATTCGTGGGCAGCGTATCATTATGATATGTCGTTCTTTGTGATTATACAAAGTCGCCCAAGACGAATCCAAATGAATCATATATTAAAAGTAATTTTAATGTAGC
>JBMHBX010000005.1:0-82020 GCA_049890215.1 Puniceispirillaceae bacterium (SeqCode)
TTATTGAGTAAAATCATAAAAAACCCTGCTCAGACTGGCTGAACAGGGCTCTTTTGATCCTATCCCCCCCGAGGGATTGATCAAACTTGTTAAAGGGCAGGCGTTCGCCTTGCCTTAAAAATGGGCTGACTGTGTCGTGCCGGGCTTTGCCATTGGCGGGGCAAATTTCGTCAGATCAATGCCTTTAACCGCTTGTTTATATTCCTCAATGGTTGGCGTGCGCCCCAAAATCGCAGACAGCACCACCACCGGGGTTGAGGCAAGCAAAGATTCACCTTTTTTGTCATCTGAATCTTCCACCACACGGCCTTTGAACAGGCGCGTGGATGTCGCCATGACCGTATCACCTTTGGCCGCTTTTTCCTGATTGCCCATGCACAGATTACAGCCCGGGCGTTCCAGATACAGAATATTTTCATAATCTGTACGAGACGTGCTCTTTGGGGCAGAATCATCAAATTCAAAACCTGAATATTTCTGCAAAATGGCCCAATCACCTTCTGCTTTTAATTCATCAATGATGTTATAGGTCGGGGCGGCGACCACCAAAGGTGCTTTGAATGTCACATCACCTGCGGTCTCTTCAAGATTACGAAGCATCTGGGCTACGATTTTCACATCGCCCTTATGGACCATGCAAGAGCCTACAAACCCTAAATCCACCTTTTTCTCTGCCATATAAAACGAAATCGGGCGGATTGTATCATGAGTATAACGCTTAGAGACATCAGCGTTATTCACATCAGGGTCAGCGATCATAGGCTCATCAATCGCATCAAGATCAACCACAACTTCTGCTGCATATTTGGCATTATCATCAGGCCGCAATGCCGGCTTTTCACCAGATTTAATCTGGGCAATACGCGCCTCTGCCAGAGAGACAAGCCTGTGCAGCATCTGGTTTTCATGCTCCATGCCTTTGTCAATCATGATCTGGATACGGGCCTTTGCAATCTCAAGAGACTGGATCAGCGTCTCATCTTCTGAAATACAGATAGAGGCTTTGGCCTTCATCTCTGCGGTCCAGTCTGTAAAGGTAAATGCCTGATCAGCCAGTAAGGTGCCGATATGCACTTCGATCACGCGGCCCTGGAAAATATTATCTCCAAATTGGGCCAGCATCTGTGCTTGTGTTGCATGAACCACATCGCGGAAATCCATATGGTCTCCCATGGTCCCTGTAAAGGTCACCTTGACTGATTCAGGGACAGGCATAGTCGCCTCACCTGTGGCAAGCGCCAGAGCAACCGTGCCGGAATCAGCACCAAATGCCACACCTTTGGACATGCGGGTATGAGAATCCCCCCCGATAATAATCGCCCAATCATCCACCGTGATATCATTCAGCACTTTGTGAATCACATCTGTCATTGCATGATATTCACCTTTGGGATCACGCGCGGTGACAAGGCCGAAATCATTCATGAATTTCATCAGACGAGGCGTATTTTCCTGCGCCTTGAAATCCCACACTGAGGCTGTATGACAACCAGACTGATAAGCACCGTCAAGCTTTGGCGACAAAGACGTTGCTGCCATTGATTCAAGCTCTTGGGCTGTCATCAGGCCAGTTGTATCCTGAGAGCCGACAATATTGACCTTCACACGCACATCAGAGCCTGCGTGAAGCGCCTCATCTGAGGAGACACCAACCGCATTTGCGTTAAAAATTTTCTCAACCGCGGTCAGCCCCTGCCCTTTGTGAGACACTTCTTTGGAAGCAGCAAAGGCTGATTGCAATTCAAGCCCAAGCGCGTCACAAGCAAAGCTTTGCAGCTTTTTGCCAAAGACAATCGCATAAGATCCGCCTGCCTTGATGAATTCCATCTTTTGCGGCGTGAAAGATGAAGACACATCAACAAGCTCTTCTGATTCATCTTCATTATAAAGCTTTTTGGTCTTGGTATTGATGGTCATCACCGTGCCAGTTTCAACAGAGAATTTCTGTTCCAAAACAGGATTGCCATCATTATTCAAAATAGGCTTGCCTTCATCATCCAGCTTTTTAACCCAATTCTGAAGGTCAATGCCAATGCCGCCTGTCACACCCACTGTTGTCAAAAAGATAGGAGAGATACCGTTCGTGCCTGCCACAATGGGCGCCACATTCACAAAAGGCACATAAGGGCTTGCTTGCGTGCCTGTCCATAAGGCCACATTATTCACACCAGACATACGTGATGAGCCAACACCCATTGTGCCTTTTTCAGCAATCATCATGACACGTTTGCCAGGATGCGCTTCTTGCAATTTTGTGATTTCTTCCTGCGCTTGTTCAGAGATCATGCATTTACCATGAAGTTCTCTGTCAGAACGCGAATGCGCCTGATTGCCAGGAGACAGCAAATCTGTTGAGATATCGCCTTCAGCGGCGATATAGGTGACCACCTCTATCTTTTCATCCAGATCAGGCAGGGAAGTGAAAAAATCAGCTCTGGCATAGCTTTGCAAAATATCTGTTGCGATCTGATTGCCTGCTTTATGCGCGTCTTGCAAACGCGCTGTATCTGCTTCGTATAAAAACACTTGTGTTTTCAGAACAGAGGCAGCGGCCTGTGCATGCGCCTCATCATCACCAAGCGCAAGGTCAAGAAGAACAGAAATAGACGGTCCCCCCTTCATATGAGATAGCAACTCATAAGCAAAAGCAGGGCTGATTTCAGCGACCTCACTTGTCCCCAGAATAATGTCTTTCAAAAAGGCAGCTTTCACACCGGCGGCGCTTGTCGTGCCAGGCAGGGTGTTATAGATGAAATAGTGGAGAGACTCTGCCCGATGCACATGATCTTTATCTTTGATTTGCGCAATCA
Organism: Puniceispirillaceae bacterium (SeqCode); assembly: GCA_049890215.1. Taxonomy (GTDB): domain Bacteria; phylum Pseudomonadota; class Alphaproteobacteria; order Puniceispirillales; family Puniceispirillaceae; genus UBA685. The sequence continues at coordinate 2,811 of JBMHBX010000005.1, forward strand.
CTTCTTGCAACAAAGCACCATCATCAATTGGCTTTGCTTTCAGCCCTTGTGTTTTGCGATTTTCGACTTCTTCAAGATAAGCAGCATATAGGCTCATGATATTCCCCTTACGGCAGACAGCTATGGTCGGTGACGTAATCGGACATGCATGTAAGAGCACGTATAACACCAAGTCACACCGGGAGTATCTTTCCCGTTTGAATAGGCTGTCAGCCTGTTATCATCAATTTTTGGACCTGGCCGGATTGAGGAGCGCCTGCAACCGGTCGCCGCCATTATAGACAATTTGCGACAAATTATCCAGTTTTTTTATCGCTGTGTCTCTGTCCAAATCACATAAGACAGGCTATAGCTTTAAGCATGACAGACCTTACCAATGTGATCACCGCAACCAATCTGTGCGTCAGCCGCAATGGCAGGCTTTTGACAGACCCTTTGTCTTTTACAGTGGCAAAAGGGCAATATTGCCAAATCACTGGTCCAAATGGCAGTGGCAAATCAACTTTGCTCCGCCAACTTGCCGGTCTTGTCCTGCCTGAGACAGGTCATATCTTGGTGCAAGATACGCATTGCACGCCTCATGAAATTGCGATGCGTCTTACAATTTCCTATCTTGGTCATGCAGATGCGCTACACCGCGACTTAACAGGATATGAAAATTTTGAATTATTAACAGGTCTTGAGCGAACAGACCTTGTGCAACTTCCATTATATGAGCGTCTGGTGGCGCACTATTCTGCCGGGCAAAGACAAAAATTATTATTGCATATGTTATCAGATGAGGCTGATCTCTGGCTTCTTGATGAGCCGTCCGCCAGTCTGGATGAAGCCAATTGCCATTATTTAGAAGAACGCATTGCAGGCTTTCTTGCCCTTGGCGGCGCTGTGATAGCCACAACCCATACGCCCCTTGCCCAAAGCCTTGTGACCAAGACGATCACACTTGATATAACAAATCACGATGGTGGTGCCTGATGCTTTTGGCCCTATTCAAAAGAGATGTGTTATTAGCGCTGAAACGGCCATCTGAGGTGCTGACGCCTGTGGGATTTTTTCTGATGATTAGCACCTTATTTCCGCTAGCAATCGGGCCGGAGGCTGACACATTAAAACAGATACAAAGTGCGATTTTATGGATTGCTGTTCTGCTTGCGGCGATGCCTTCTTTTGATCGTCTTTATACTGATGATTATGAAAGCGGCTTTCTTGATATTGTTATCATGCGACAGACAAGCCTTTGGGCCTATGCATTTGTCCGGCTTGTCAGTCATTTTGTGATAATGGGTGTTCCTCTTATCATCACATTACCTGTATTGGCCCTGTTTTTTTCTGTTGAAGCAAAGGCAATCCCCTTATTATGCGGAATCATATGTATCGGGCTGTTCAGCCTTACTCTGCTTGGGTCTGTTGCCGCCTCATTAACGCTTGGCGCGCGGCGTTCGGGGGTCTTATCATTTGTGTTGATATTACCTCTTGCCTTCCCGCTTTTAATTTTTGGCACTTTGGCAAGTCAGGCATTGCTCGGCGGTGCGCCTTATCATGCGCATCTGGCATTATTAGCAAGCAGTTGTCTGTTCTTGAGTGTCATCAGCCCGGCCGCGACATTCTATGCCTTGCGTATCGCTATTGAAGAGCGCTAAAACAAGGTCAGCAAGACTAGGGGTCAAAAGCTATGTTTGATTTTTTTGCAAACCCGACACGGTTTACACGCCTCGCACAAGCGATCCTGCCTTTTTTGAAATTGCTTAGCCTTATCAGCTTTGCACTTGGCTTATATTGGGGACTTGTGACATCACCTGCTGATTATCAGCAAGGAGATACGGTACGGATTATGTATATCCATGTGCCAGTTGCATGGCTTGCCTCTTCCAGCTATTTCGTTCTTGCTTTATGTGCCTTATTCTTTTTGGTCTGGCGTCATCCACTGGCAGATATTGGGGCACGCGCAGTGGCGCCGGTCGGCGCAGGCTTTGCGGCCCTGACCCTTGTGACTGGCGCTTTGTGGGGTAAACCAACCTGGGGGACGTACTGGGTATGGGATGCCAGATTAACATCAATGCTTGTGCTGTTTTTCTTTTTCATTGGCTATATGGCATTAGCAGGCGCATTTGAAAATCCCAGAAGAGGTGCACGCCCTGCGGCTATTTTGGCTCTTGTGGGGGTGATAAATCTGCCAATCGTCAAATTCTCAGTTGATTGGTGGAACACGCTTCATCAGCCTGCCAGCCTGTTGCGCTCTGGCGGCGTGTCGATTGATGAAGCTATGTTATGGCCTCTTTTGGCCATGTTCATCGCCTTTCAAAGCTATTTTATCGTCATTGTGCTTATGCGCATGTTGCGTTTTATCCATGAAATGAAAATCAGCGCCCCTGGCAGGGCTGATAGACAGGTGACCTCATGAGCTCGTTTTTCGCTATGGGTGGCTATGGCCTCTTTATTTGGCCATGCTATGGTTTAGGCCTCGCCTTTGTGATTGGGCTATATTGGCATAGTCACAAAAAATTAACCCAATCACAGACACAAAAACGCTAACCTCTGCGGCGGCGGCGACCAGAGCGTGACGGGGCTGCTGCCTCTCCGGCATTATCTTTTAATGACCGGAACGGTAACACAACGGCCTTGGTAAGCTCTTCATAAGGGTCTGTTTTATGAGGCAATGCCATTGCCCGCACAAAATGATCCTGAAAAGATGGCTCAACCGCTGTCTCAATCTTTTCAATGTCACGAACAACTGATTCAATCTCTGCGCGTTTATCGACATTCAAAAGAGCCATTCTTGCGCCTGCGCCTGCTGAATTACCTGCCGCGATGACATTATCAAGAAGGCAATCCGGCACCATACCCAAAATCATAGCATATTTTGGGTCAATATGGGTGCCAAAGGCCCCGGCTAATACGACACGATCCACACGCGTGATATCCATTTTATCCATTAACAGCTTAAAGCCGGCATGCAAGGCAGCTTTGGCAAGCTGAATAGCGCGCACATCATTTTGCGTGACGGTCACTGTATCACTGACACGATAGCTAAAAGTGCGCCCATCTTCGATGATACGATCTGATTTTTCAGCCAGAGCGCCATCAATCACACCATCTTCAGAAATAATACCTGCAAGATACATCTCGCCAAGCACTTCAATAATGCCTGAGCCACAAATGCCTGTAATACCTGTTGATGATATGGCTTCATCAAATCCTTCGTCATCAGACCATAAATCTGATCCGATAACGGCAAAGCGGGGCTCAAGCGTATCTGAATCAATCCGGATCCGTTCAATGGCACCAGGGGCAGCGCGTTGGCCTGATGAAATCTGTGCCCCTTCAAAAGCCGGGCCAGTGGGCGATGAGGCAGCCAGTAATCTGTCCTGATTACCAAGAACAATTTCAGCATTTGTGCCCACATCTACAAGCAGGCTGATTTTATCAGACGTCTGGGGGGCTTCAGCAAGAACAACACCTGCGGCATCTGCGCCAACATGCCCTGCAATACATGGCAACACATAGACACGGCTGCCTGCATGGAGTGATAAATTTATCTCAGAAGCTGATACTTGTGTTGCTGTATCCACTGCCAATGCAAAAGGCGCACCACCAAGCTCAATAGGATCAATACCCAAAAGCAAATGATGCATAACAGGATTGCCAACCAGAACAACCTCAAGCACATCATCTGCGCTCATGCCTGCTTGCTCTGCGCCACCTGAAATAAGTTGCTGCAAGCCTTCTTGCACAGCAGCTGTCATTTCCTCTGCGCCGCCCGGATTCATTAACCCGTAAGAGACGCGGCTCATTAAATCTTCACCAAATCGTATCTGTGGATTCATAATCCCTGTTGAGGCAAGCACTTCACCTGAATTCATATCGCATAAATGCGCAGACATGGTAGTGGAGCCCACATCAACCGCAGCCCCCAGAATACGGTCTTTGAGACCAGGCCAAACAGCGATGATTTGACTGCCTTCACGCAATGCAACGGTGATTTGCCATTTACCTTTGCGCAAGACAGGCTGAAGATTGCGCAACACATGGGTATCACAGTGAATTGGCCCTGTTACCCTGTCTGGCCATTGTGATTCAAGAGCTTCGATGACGCGGCGCAAATCACCTGACGGCTCATGCATATCAGGCTCACGCACCTCAATATAACACAGACGCACAGGCGGATTTAGCGCAATAGTACGATTATCAGCTGCTTTTCGGACAAGTTGATTATGGACCTGGCTTTCAGCAGGCACATCAATGACCAAATCACCTTCAATACGACATTGGCATGCCAGACGCCGGTCATCAGCTAAATTGCGCTTTTCTGCATATCTTTGCTCAGAGGCAGACGCAGCTGATAAATGGTCTTTTGATGATTCAATCCCATGTTTTGCAAAAGCGCCGTCACCTACATTCACCTGACAACGCCCACACATGGCTCTGCCACCACAAACAGAATCGACATCAACCCCAAGCTGACGTGCGGCTTGCAACAGATTCGTGCCTTTGGCCACTAACCCCTGGCGACCTGAAGGCGTAAAGACAATTTTAACTTCATCAGTGTTTGTCATGACGAGACGCTCTTTTTCTTTGTAATTATTTCAGCGCTATATAATAGCACGCTATGGCGCTGAAAACAGACTATCAGGCCCCGTCTTTTGTCTGTTTCCAGCGATTTTCCACGAGGTGGTGTTACGCTCTGCGGCGGCGGTTTGTGCGGCGCTCTCTGCCTTCGCCTTCTGCCGGCGCCTCACGGAATTTTTGGATCCAATTACGACATTCAGGATCCACACCATTCATCACATTTGCCCCCATAATGCCTGTCATCTCTTCTGAATGAAGCGGGTTCATAATTGCAGATGTCATACCGGCGCCTGCGGCCATTGACAAAAAGGCTGCATTCATGCCGTGACGGTTTGGCAAGCCGAATGAAATATTAGACGCACCGCAAGTTGTGTTTACCTTTAGCTCTGTGCGCAAGCGAATAATCAAATCAAGAGCAGAACGCCCTGCCATATTAATAGCGCCAACCGGCATGATGAGCGGATCTACCACCACATCTTCGCGTGGGATTCCGTAATCTTCAGCTCTCTCAACAATCTTCTTTGCGACATCGTAACGCACATTCGGGTCTTCTGAAATGCCTGTCTCATCATTTGAGATGGCCACGACCGCTGCGCCGTATTTCTTAACAAGCGGCAGAACAACTTCAAGACGTTCTTCTTCACCAGTAACAGAATTCACAAGCGCCTTGCCCTGATAGACGGCAAGACCTGCTTCCAGAGCTTCCACAATAGAGCTGTCAATCGCAAGTGGCACATCTACGATTGACTGCACAAGTTTGATAGATTCAGCCAAAATTGCCGGCTCATCTGCCATTGGGATACCGGCATTGACGTCAAGCATTGTCGCGCCAGCTGCGACCTGAGCAATCGCATCAGCTTCCACGCGGCTGTAATCACCTGCTGCCATCTCTGCTGCCAAAAGCTTGCGCCCTGTGGGGTTAATGCGCTCACCGATGACGCAAAATGGCTGATCAAATCCGATAGTCACTTCTTGTTTGGCTGAGGAAATAAGTGTTTTTGTCATCTTGGGACTCTCTTTTTTCTTTTCATCTCTATTTGTCTTACGACAAAATTTATTGTCTTAGTTATCTCTCACCGAGAAGCCGCCTTTGGCATTCAGGTCGATATTTCCTGCGGCAACAGCGCTTGCGTAATTTGCGGTTTTGGCAAAGCCCCCGAACGGGTAATAATGAAAATGGGCCAACAGACAATTTTCATCATCTGCCATACCCTTGGCAAGATCTGCTAATAGTAAGTCTGGTGCCTGCACTGTTAACAGTTTTGCCACATTTTTAGCCTGCTTTGAGATAAAGCGCATAGACGGCCCAATCCCAGAGATTTGTGCAAAACGGAATAAGGTTTTGATAGTCGCAGGCCCCGGAATCCCTATACGAATCGGCAAGGCATTGCCTGCCTGTCTTATCTGGCGTTCCCAAGACAATACCTGCTCTGCTTCAAAACAAAATTGTGTTTCGATATACAGATCAAGACCTTCTTTTTTTGCAAAGTCATTTTTCCATGCCAAGGCAGAGGCAAGCGCATCATCGGGAATATCAGGGCTGCCTTCAGGATGACCTGAAACACCTATCTTACCTATGCCGTAATCTTGAATAAGGCCTGTTTCAAGAATCTGCATTGAATTATCAAAATCACCAACCGGGTTATCAACCCCGCCGCCAATGATCAAAACCTCATCTACTGACGCTTCATTTTTCAAGCCTTTCAGGATCGTATTTAGCTGATCTTTATCAGTGATAGATCTGGCAGCGATGTGCGGGATTGGGTGCATACCTTCATCACGAAGTCGCGCAGCCACACGAGCGGTATCAGCAGGGTCAGATCCTGGCAAAAATGTGACATTCACATCTGTCCCGGCGGCAAGCGCATCGCCAAATGACTCAACTTTGCCTGCCCCGGCCGGGGTGACTTCGATAGACCAGTTTTGACCGGCTTTGGCAATTTGTTCAACAGTTGCGCTCATCTTCTATCCTCTTTTGCCTTTATTCATTATCTGCCAGCTTGTATCGACAGGCAGACATAACTGTCTTTTGCGTTTAGTTGTGACGCAATCCTTTTGAAATCAATCGCCTTGCTTCGCCTCTCATCTGTCAGAAGGCGACATCAGATGATCAAGCATCTCTTAGGAAGCCGCCGCGAAACCGCCATTATCCACGAGTTCTTTGACACGCGCGGATGGATAGTCATTTTCCAGACTTGCCGCTAAATTTTGCGCCTCAGCCTCCAGATCATCTGAACAATCACTGGGCTCACCTTTACGCCAATCTGCCAGATAATCATCAGTTGAATCAGCCCCGGCACGCATTGCCGCCTCGTCAATCGCTAGCGCAAAGCGCCTGTGTAATTCAATCTTGGCCTGTTCGCGTTTGCGCCCTCTGCCTTTTTCTGCAATCACCTGCGCCGGAATATCACGCCAGTATAAAATTGTGATCTGTGCCATCAGATTAGTCCTTATTCGCTATAGTTCTTTTGTGTCGTAAATGATAAGAGGAGCGTGCATTTTATGACGCACGATTTGCAGCCTTTGCTACGAAATGCTGAAACTCTCCATAGCCGGTAAATTGATATTCAAAGCGTAAATCGAGCTCTTTTGCGCATTTTTCTGCTTTTTTTCTCAAAGCCTCATCTTCGATTTGGGCCAAATATAAAAAGCGTGTGTAATGCTGAAAATACATATCACGCAATTGTGGATGTGCTCTCAATCCCATACCTTTCATGACAATTCGCTCAAAATGACGCACCATGTAATCTGTTACGAAGAAAGTGCCTAATTCGGCTTCCATTTCTTTGTCAAAATGTGATTGCCCCATATACATCTCATAACAATGAGGCCCGGCAATGCGCTCTACCTGCTCTGTTGCCAAAAGCGCATCAATATCGCCGCCCGTTCCACAATCGCCATAAGCGACAAGGACAGTGCGATCATCTTGTTTCAATTTTTGGATTTTGCGGCGCAAGGCCGGCACAATTTTTTCAGGTGTATTGTGCCAGGAGGCCGGCAGGCAGGTCAGTTCGACCTGCCCATCGGGAAATTGGGCTATTAAATTCAACAGCTCTTTGGCAAGCGCCCCACATCCGATAATTGTCAGACCTGTATGGCGTGCCATCACATGCCTTTAAGAGGCAGCTTGTTTAGCGAATTTCTCAGCAATCAGTGCCTTGGCTGTTTCCACGGCCACAGCAGCGTCACGACAATAAGCATCTGCCCCGACTGATTCGCCAAAGGCTTCGTTTAAAGGCGCACCGCCAACCAGAACGATGTAATCATCACGAATGCCTTTTTCGATCATCGCATCAACCACGACCTTCATATAAGGCATTGTGGTTGTCAGCAATGCAGACATGCCAAGGATGTCAGGCTTATGCTCTTCTAAAGCTTCAAGGTAATTTTCAACAGGGTTATTGATCCCAATATCAATCACGTCAAAACCAGCACCTTCAAGCATCATAGACACAAGGTTCTTGCCAATATCGTGAATGTCACCTTTCACCGTGCCAATTACCACTGTACCAACACGAGGCGCACCTGTTTCTGCCAATAACGGGCGCAGAACAGTCATGCCTGATTTCATTGCATTTGCCGCCATCAGCACTTCTGGCACGAACAAGATACCATCACGGAAGTCAATCCCGACAATGGTCATGCCTTCAACCAATGCTTTGGTCAAAACATCATAAGGAGTCCAGTCACGCTCAAGCAGGATATTGACGCCTTCGACAACTTCTTCTTGCATACCATCATACAAGTCATCATGCATTTGTTGCACAAGTTCTTCATCATCTAATTCAGATAGAATGATATCATCTTCATCAGCCATTTTTTGCTCCCTTTTGATGCGCCCCAACCTAAGACTGTCGTGCCGGTCATGACAAAATAGCCTTAAGACCCCAAAAAACTACATTTCCTAAACCTAAATCACTTGTTGCCGCCTCACAAATACCATCTTTCGACTGATTCTGGTGTCAGGACGACATTTGCCTCTAAAAGCCACATATTTCCTTATTTTGAGTCATCTTGTGAGATTTGATATTTCGTCAATACCGGCACAGTTGCCACCGCAAATACCAAAGACAGACCTGTCAGCCCAAATACTTTGAAATTCACCCATGCATCTGTGGAAAGTGTGCGCCACGCAATTTCATTTGCAATCGCTGTTGAGGCAAACATCGCCATCCAGATATAGGTCATTTTGCGCCACCCTTCATCTTGCATATGCATTTGTGAGCCAAGAATCGCTTTCAGCGGGTTACGGCCCAAAAGCTGGCCTGCGCCGAGACCAATCGCAAATAAAGCTGAGATAACAGTTGGTTTGATTTTAATAAAAAATTCATCTTCTGTGATCAATGTCAGACCACCAAAAATAACAACCGCCACACAGCCAAGAGCAGGCACGAGCGGGATACGCTTATCAAGGTGCCATGAGACACCTAAAGCTACCACAGTCGCTGCCACAAGAACCGCTGTGCCATAAAAAATACCTGCCACATAATTGGTAACAAAAAATAACCCAAGAGGCCCGAATTCCAGCAAGGGGCGGGATGGTTTAGATGATTGCTGAGCCATGATAAGCCTCTTTTCGAAAAAGATGAGATGTTAAGCTGATTTATGCTGCACTGGTATCAGATTGGCGTTTGGCGAGCAATGATTCTATCGCCTCTGCTGCATGAAGCAATTTTGTCGCATCTGTTTGCGAGCGTAACTCTTCTCCTAATACGCGCCGCCATAAGCGCGCGCCAGGCAAGCCATTATAAAGGCCGAGCATATGGCGTGTCATCGCATGCATACGCACGCCTTGCGCCACTTGCATGGCGGCATAATCTGTCATTTTGCGCATCACATCAAAGCGGCTTACAGGCTGTCGGCCAAACGCTTTTTCACCTATCTCTGCCAAAATAAAGGGCGTTTTATAGGCGGCTCTGCCAATCATAACCCCGTCAAAACGCGCCATTTCTGAGACCGCACTCTCAGTTGTGACAATGCCGCCATTCAGATAGATCTGCAAATCAGGGCGTCTTTGTTTCAGCCGAAAGGCACGATCATAATTAAGCGGCGGTATATCTCTGTTTTCCTTGGGGCTAAGACCAGAAAGCCAGGCTTTGCGTGCATGAAGATAGATGATGTCGACACCGCTATCAGCGACTGCATCAACAAAATCATCAAGGCCTTGTTCTTCATCCATATCATCTATGCCAATGCGGCATTTAACGCTGACAGTCACATCACTTGCCTCTGCCATTTTGGCCATAGAGCGCGCCACAAGCTCAGGCTCTGCCATTAAACATGCACCAAAGCGACCTGACTGCACGCGGTCAGAAGGACAACCAACATTCAGGTTAATTTCGTCAAACCCAAAAGGCATCACCGCTTCTACCGCCATAGCAAGCCTGTCAGGATCAGAGCCGCCAAGCTGAAGCGCCAGAGGATGTTCAGTTGCATCATGTTCACAAAACCGCTCAGCGCCCGCATGTAAGATGGCTTCAGCGGTCACCATCTCCGTAAAAAGAAGAGCATCGAGACTCAAAGCACGGTGGAAAAAACGGCAATGCCTGTCAGTCCAATCCATCATCGGTGCGACAGACAGGCGGCGGTCAATGCCATCTGCTGAAATGCCTTTGATTTGATTAGGTGATGTCACACACAGCCTCCTGTTTGCCGCGACATGTTAACCTGATTTATCAGATAAGGTAAAGCTCCTGCAACCTATGTTGATTGATAGCATTTTCAACTGGCCATCTTGAAATTGCGTAACGTTTTACAAGTGTCCGTCAAGATATTAATGAAACACATTACTTTCCACACTGGTCAAGCATAACTACACCACTCTTGTTGCCACCGTATGGAAAGTTATCCAACGCTAAATCAAATATGCATTCGGCCACCAGCCCAAAAGTCGCAGATGAGCCCGCGCTGGCAACTTTTGTTTCATATACAGGATTATCATTAAAAGTATCAATTACCTTCATCTGAAAATATCGCTCATATTCTGTTCGACTATATGACCTAGAGCCAACTACCCCATAAGTTGGCATACTGTATGACGTGCCAGAGTAATTTCCGTAAGAGCTAGAGCCATAACCACTACCATATGTGTTGAACGTTCCCGAGTGAGTTGTAGTCCCGCCCCCAGTTTGTCCATAAATTGGAACACTACCAGAAATCTCTCTGCTTCCAGCTACTCCATAATCAATCAAAACGACATATTTTGCTTCATCTATAGAATTAACTCTATACCAACCCTGTCGTGATAAACGCCTTGATAACGAAGCTGAGTACGAGCTAAATTCAGCAGAATTAGCTTGCTGGTCACTTGGCAAAATTACGAACGGCTCTCCGTAAGATGTGCTTGTCAGACTACTGAAGCTTGATACTTGTCCGTGTACCCTTGTTCCCATACAGCCAGATAGTAAGCTTAGGCAAAAGAGCAAAGCTAAACAATTAAACAAATTTCTTAATAACATTCTACTCTCCAAATTTTGGTTAAATGGTGCAAAAGAATGACTGATTTGTAAACGCCAAAAGTTTTATAGTTACCTCTCTTATGTGGGGTAAAGCAATAATGACAAAGGTTTGATTAAATATTGTTAAAATTTCATTAATTTAGCTTTATTGCGACAGACAGGGCTAAGATCAATGGAATATGATTGCTTTTTTTGACCTTGCCTGCCTGTCCAAACAGCCTCATGCTACGCTGACGATAATAGTGAAAGGGCAATGCTTGGCTGGTTAGGGAAATGGCATATCACGACAACCAAGATATCACATATAGCCTGTGGCAAAAGACAGCACCAAAGGCGCATAGCTATGATAGGTTATCAAGCGCTGAGGAAGTTGATGTTGTCATCATAGGAGGCGGCTTTACGGGCCTTAGCGCTGCTTTGCATTTGGCAGAGGCAAAGCATGAGGTAGCGCTGATTGAGGCCAAAGAGATAGGATGGGGCGCCTCAGGCAGAGCCGGCGGGCAGGTCAATCCTGCCTTGCCAGTCAAAACACCATCAGAATTATTTGCACATTACCCTCCTCATTTTGCTGAGCGGCTTGCCAAATTATCCATAGGCTCTGCTGATTTCTTATTTGATCTGATCACCAGATATCACATTGATTGTGATGCGCGCCAAACTGGTTGGATAAGAGCGCTGCATAGTGAAAACGCGCTAAAGAATGCCACCCTATCTGCCAGCACATGGCAGGAATATGGTGCAGATATGCAGCTTTTGAGCCGCGATGAGACATCTGAATTGACAGGCACAGATGCATATAAATCAGCTGTTTTAATGCCGTCCGGGGGTTTGGTTCACCCTTTGAAGCTTGCAAGGGGGCTTGCCAAAATTGCCCATAGCAAAGGCGCAAAGCTATATGAAAACAGCCCCTTAAAATCTCTGTCACGTCAGTCTGAAGGTTGGTGCATTCAGACTGAGGAAGGTTCAATTTCCTGCCGCATGGTTTTGTTTGCAACCAATGCCTATTCTGGCGCATTTGGTAACGCCCCTCACATATTTGAGAAACAAATTCACGATTGCATTGTGCGTGCCAGCCCCATTCAGATTGCAACGGACCCCCTGCCCTCAGACATAGCAGATAAAATTTTGCCAAAAGGTCATTCTATATCCGATTCAAGACGCATGATTATGTATGCGCGCCGTGAGCCTGATAATCGCATTGTTTATGGCAGTATTGGCCAGCGCTCATCCTCAGGTGTTCTGTCTGGCTATGAGTGGCTTGAAAAAGATGCCAGGCGCGTTTTCACTGCATTGGAGGATGTCCAATGGCCCTATCGATGGGGTGGTCAGATTGCTATCACAGATACGCATTTGCCTCAGCTCATACAACTGGCAGATGGCGTGATTGCCGGTTTTGGTTATAATGGGCGCGGGGTTGCCATGGCGCATGTTATGGGGTCTGTTTTGGCAGATTATGCCAGAGGCATTCCAAAAGAAGACCTGCCCCTGCCGTTGCGTTCTGCTAAAAATTTTGCTTTCGGATCTCTGAAACAACGTGGTCTCAATAGCTATATCACAATGGCAAAATGGCTCGACAAGTGGGAGCAGATCTAAAAGCCGCACGCCTTTTGAGCGCATATCAAGCTATATGCACTATATTTGTTGGCCGAAGCCTTAGAAGGGTCGCAAAAACACAAGCAGACAGAACAGAAAAAATCATCATAATGAACATAAAATGCCCAGGATGAGCGACAAAAAGCCAACCACCTATACTCGGGCCAATAGCGATGCCAAGCATGCGCGGCATAGCAATCCATCCTTTTGCCCTGCCATAGATGTCTGCACGAAAATATAGGTTTGTCACAAAGCCGTAAGTGACTGTTAATACCCCGTGCCCCATCCCGAATAAAATCATCGCAAGAGCTGCAAAAAATATGGTTGGCACAGTTGCACATAAAAAAGATAGGGGCACAAGGCTATAGGCGATAAGACCTGTCAGCCTTGCATCAAGGCGCCTGGCAGCGCGCATTTCAATCACACGTCCCACAACCTGAAAAGGGCCGTAAAGACTGGCTAAAAAGACCGCTAATGCCACATTATCAAATTGCGCATTAAACCAGCTGATCCATAATAAGCTTGTGGCCGAAAATAACAGATATTCAAAGCCGCCGGAAACTGCCAGACAAAGCAGGCTTCTCTTTTCGGTGCGGTTCAAAAGCCCCCAGTGAAAGGGAGTCAGTTTTTGGTCTTCCGCACGGCCAGAAATGGGCTGTTGTATCGCCATATGGTGGATAACATAGGCCGCAAGGCTCAAAAGCGCTGCTATCGCGCACGCACTGCCAAACAGGCCAATTGCTGATAATAAAGGCACAAGGCTCAGCCAACTAAGAGAGCTTGCAACCCCTCCATAAAAGGCGATGATTGAGATTTGTTTGCGCGATCCTGCTTCATCAAATTGCACCGCAGCGCTAAAGGCGACCTCATAGGCTGACATTGAAAGGCCGATTGCAATCAGACAAAAACAGCCACTCACATAAACCCAGGATGGCAGAAAGGACCAAAAGGCAAAGCCAGTCATCCCAAGTAAAAACATACCAAGACTACCTACCAAAAAGCCGCATGTCATCACACGCAAAGCACCAAATTGATCACAAGCTTTACCAATAACAGGCATGGCGAGCGCTTGCAGAACCATAGCAACACTCACCAAAGATAAAATTACAGGCTCTGAGAGATTGGCAGCTTGTGCAAGATAGGGTTTCAATGGGGCAAATGCATAAAATAACAGACCATAGGCCAGAATCTGACTAATCCCAAGGTGATGAACAGGCACTTTGGCAGATGTTTTGCTCATGATTGCCTTATAGACGGCAAATCAGCCAACCAATAGGGGTTTGACCATGCCCTTGCGCCATCTTTGCCGATGATGGTTACGCGAAACCATGCCGCTGTCCAGTTTGACAAATCAAATTGCGCGCGCGTTTTATTGGGACCATGGGCTGATAATGCGCTGTGACCTGCACCTGATAAAATAATATGCTCAGCAGGACTGCATGAGACAGTTAACATGTGACCCTGAAGGCTGATATCAAAAATGCTTACCCCGCTAGAGGCGTAATGATGGCCCGAACGCAAAGCCTCAATAATCGCCTGCTGATTCAAATCAGAGGCGACCATCACATAGCCACCGCCATAATCATCCATGAAAAAGTGGCTGTCATCAGTCGCTGTAAAGGACATTTTATGGCCTTCTTGTAGCAAATAATCAGCAATCGCAATACCACTGCCGCGATTAGAGCCCATTACACAAGAATGATTGTAGATTTCAACGCCATGAGCGTGATGAAGGCTATCTGCTTCTTGCGTGGTCATGGAGTACCATTCCGGATGCGCGATGGTAACATAGGCGCCTGCCTCTATTGCTCGTTGCACCATCTGTGGTGCTGATTCTGTTTTTGTGGCAACCGCAAAATCAACAGGCAGCCCGTTTGCGACAATATGCCATAAACCATCATTATCATAAGCTTTCCCAAAACAATGCAATTCAGCTGACGGGATGGTGATAAAATCTGGCTTATCCAAATTGCGTGCATCAAGCACCCTTGTAGAAGCAAACCGGTCATCGTTCCATAAATGATCTGAGATACAGATGAAGTCATAGCCAAGGTCATAATATCTCTTTGCCACCTCATCAGGTGACAGGCGCCCGTCCGAATGGGTGGAATGGCCATGAAGATTGCCACGCAAAAAGGGTTTATTTAAGTTAAATGGCGCAAGTGACGTCATAATATACCTCAGACTAATATATGCCCTCACCTTGCCAACCATCAGGGTAGCTGACAAGTCTTGATATGACATCTCATAATCGCTCTTCCTAAAATGAAACCTGTCTTGCCTGCGTGCCTTTATGATGATTATGGTAATCACATAGCGATCGCTTCCCTTGAGATAAAAAGAGGCTAAACCAGATGACGGATATCAAAGCTGTGATATTTGATTGGGCAGGTACGATGATTGATCATGGTTGCTTTGGTCCTGTTGCTGCCTTTCAGGAGATTTTTGCAGAAATTGGCATAAATGTTAGCCAGCAGGCTTGTCGTGCGCCTATGGGATTACCCAAAAAAGATCATATAAAGGCAATGTTAGATGATAAAGCTCTGCAACAAACGGTCTTTGAGAGAACTGGCAAAATGCCTGATTCTCAAATGGTTGAATCGCTCTATGGGCGTTTTCTTGCTATTAATGAGGCGTTGGTCCTGCGCCACACAGATGTAATAACAGGGGCAATTGACTGCGTAAATTATCTTCGCTCCCGGCAGATAAAGATAGGCTCTAACACAGGCTATGGGCGAGATTTAATGGAAAAAATAGTGCCTCTGGCTGCCAGTCAGGGGTATCAGCCAGATAATCTTGTGTGCGGTGATGATTTAGCAGAAGGCAGGCCCGGCCCGTTGATGATGTATCGGTGCATGGCTGATTTGGGCGTTTATCCGCCGCAGGCCATCATCAAAGTAGATGATACCACGCCAGGCATAGCCGAAGGCATTGCCATTGGCGCTATTACTGTGGGGCTAACACTTACAGGCAACCTTGTTGGATTATCAGAAGAAGCACTTGCCGCCCTGTCTGATACAGAAAAAGACAATCTTCACAACACACATGCCAAAACATTAAAATCAGCAGGCGCAGATCATGTGCTTCGCTCTGTTGCAGAGCTGCCGGCATTGATAGACAAATTAATGGCTGAGCAGCACGCGCAATAACAAAGCCGTCTGTTTTTTTAGTCTTCGTCTAAAATCTCTTGACGCAAAGATGAGACAGCGTTGGCGTGGGCATCAAACCCTTCATAGCGGGCAAAGATTTCTGTCTTTGGCGCCATTTCAGCAAAGCCTGTTTTATTGATGGTACCAACAGATGTCATTTTCATAAAATCCATCACACCCAAGGGGGAATGAATATGGGCCGCAGCAGATGTTGGCAGAACACAATTTGGACCCATCATATAATTAGCAAGTGACCCTGCTGCATATTCGCCAAGCAAAATCTCAGAAGCATTCACAATATGTGGCAGATGAGCTTCTGGATCTTTTGACAAAATCTGGCAATGTTCAGGGGCATACTCATTTATGAACTGATAGGCTTGTTCTTTGTTTTTTGTCAGAACAATCCCACCTCTTGGCCCTGCCAGCACTGCCGAGGCATAGCCTGTGCGCTCATCACTCATCTTGTCATAAAATGTCGGGATAAGAGCCTGCGCCTGTTCAGCAAGTGTTTTAGACCATGTGACAAGGAAGCCTGAACTATCATCCCCATGCTCTGTTTCGATCAAAATATCCAACGCTGCCAATTTTGGTGAGACTGTCTCATCTGCCAATATAATGACCTCTGACGGGCCGGCAGGTAAGCGTGAGTCTATTTTATCAGCAAGCAATTTTTTGGCCGCCACAAACCACGGACTGCCGGGGCCTTCGATCTTAAGGCACTTTGGAATGCTCTGAGTGCCATAAGCAGCAGCGGCAACCGCCAGAGGGCCGCCGGCACGTGCCACCATATCAACGCCGGACAAGCGCGCTGCAACCAATGTCGCAGGATCGATTGCGCCATCTGGCCCGGGCGGTGTCAGAATAAGTGGCTTTGCCACACCGGCCACAACAGCAGGTATCGCTGTCATAAGAGTTACTGAGGGAAAAGAGCCTTTGCCGCGCGGTGAATAAAGTGCCACAGATTCAATCGCGGTGGCGCGTTCACCAACCCGCACGCCCGGCCGGATCTCTGTCCACCAGATATCTTGTGGTTTTTGCTTTTCATGAAACCGGCGAATATTATCGGCTGCATAGCCAAGAACATCAATAAAATCCTTATCAAGTGCGTCAAACGCCTCATCAAATTCCTTTGACGTTGCAAGCAGCGCGTCCGGGTCAACCTGTGCACCGTCAAATGCCTGAATATGGCGCGCAATTGCGACATCACCTTCCTGGCGAACAGATTCGATTACGGGGGCCACTTTTGCAAGATAATCTGACAAATCATCTTCGGCGCGAAGGCATAGCTGTGCGCGTTCCTCATCAGATAATTTGTCATACTCATATAAGGCAATTTCTTGCATTAAATCCATCCTTGCCACTATGGCGCTCAGTAACGGTTTACTATGACGCCCGTTTTACGTCATCTGCGTGAAAAGTTGTAGTCCCTTTTCACCAGACGTTGCGATCACCCAACAATCTTCATCTCTGCTGATTTCGCGCTCTATCATCTCAGAGACTTGTTCACGGGGCAAAGCCTCATCACCGCTTATCGCCCTATATTCATAGATGCCATCAAAATTCAGCGCTCTGGTAAATAGGCGTGAATGGCTGTGGCTTTCTTCGATTTCGATGAAAATGATGCCAGAATCAGGGTCTCCTTTTTTCAACACATAAAAAGGAATGATATTCTGGTCAGCCAGTCGCATAGCCGCGTTCACAAGCAATTGAGATTTTAACTTTCCCATTTAAGTCGCTCTTTTCCGGGCAGGCATTCATTGCCGGCACCTAAAAATCAGTACAACGCCCGCCAGATTCCCAGTCACCAAAACGCGTTGGCTCAGGACCTTTTGGCCCCCCTTTTTCAACAGGCGGCTTATCCTTGATAACTGGCTTTTGCGTTTGCGTCTCCGCCTTATCTGACGGCGCTTTGGGCAACGTTTTTTTTGTATTATCTGTTTGGTTTTCCATCATTGTCTTTATATGGCATCAAATCAGGGATAGACAAGAGATAGTCATCTGGTTGATAACAGGCCCATGACAAAATTTGATGATAAACCGACCTTATCACTGGCAAAATCAGTGACGATAAAGGCCAAAAAGCCAAAAGCAAAACGCAAAATCAAGCCAGGCACGTTGCGTGTGCCTGACAAAAAACGCGGCCAATCGTCTGAATCACAAGCCAAAAAGCCACTCACATTACAGCATGTTCACGGCTTGCCTGCTAATCGCATGGCCGCTTATGAAGTGGCGGCTCTTGTCTTATTGCATGGTCATTATCTTGATAAAGCGCTATCTGAAAATGAAAGACTGGCAAAATTATTTGCCTCAGACAGGCAATTTGTGCGCCTGCTTGTCACAAGCATGCTGCGCCATCATCGCCAGCTATCAGCGCTTTTAGAAGATCATATTCAACGCATGCCACCAAAAGATGCCTGGCTGATACTGCTCATGGGCGCCGCACAGTTACTTATTTTGAAAACGCCCACTCATGCCGCGCTTAGCACTTGTGTTGATTTAATGCGTGCTGCCGGATTTGAGCACATGACCGGAATGGCAAATGCCGTCTTGCGCAAAATTGCCCAAAGGCAGATTGATCTGACAGCCCCTCAGTCACTGGCAAAAAACATCGCACCACCTATTCTGACTGCCTGGCACAAAGCCTATGGGACAGAACGTGTAAATACCTTCCTTCCCTCTTTATTCGCTACACCAAAAATTGACCTCAGCTTTGCTGACAGCGATATCGCCAAGGATATGGCTGAAAAAATGGGCGGGCAATTGGTAACGGCGCATTGTGCGCGTGTGCCTTTAGGTGGCAATGTGACGCAATGGGAGGGATTTGAGGAAGGCAAATGGTGGGTTCAGGATATCGCAGCCACCATGCCGGCACATCTGCTTGGTGATATCACAGACAAACAAGTCATTGATATGTGTGCAGCCCCGGGCGGTAAAACAGCTCAACTAATTGCCAAAGGCGCGCATGTGACCGCCCTTGAAATTGACCCGAAAAGGGCTGGCAGATTATCCGCAAATTTAGAACGTCTGAAAATGTCCTGTGTCATAAAGATAGCAGATGCACTTGATTATGAACCGGATGGAAAAGTAGATGCTGTCCTGTTAGATGCACCTTGTTCTGCCACAGGCACAATGCGAAAACGACCAGATGTAATGCAAAAAGATATTTCAGAGGATCTGAAAAACCTGCCTGAGATTCAGATACATATGGCGCGAAGGGCCCTTAGTTGGCTTCACAGAGATGGTCAGCTGATTTACGCTACATGCTCTTTACAGCCAGAAGAAGGTGAACAGATTATCGCGCATCTGACAAAGGGGCCACGCGCGGTTGCACGGCTTGTGCCCTTTACCACAGAGGAAGCTGGCCCTTTTGCCAATGCCCTTACCGATGATGGCGCATTGCGTTTATTGCCTGACAGCTATGTTGCGCCTGCTCTTGACGGCCAAACAGATGATAGCCCAAAAGATGATAGTTATGATGGTAATGACGGGTTTTTCATTGCCAGGTTGCAACGTATCTGACCATAATCAGTCCATCTCAATAAGGCATTTATCCGATGGCCAGAACTAAAGTCTTAAGATGAGGGCGACTGAAGGTTTGACAAAGCCAAAACATATAAACAGGCCTCTGGCAACGCCCGTTTGGCGCATCACAACCATGGAGCGCCTCGTCCGGCAATCTGCCATGTTTCGGTGGCAAATGCGCGGCCCGTTGCCAGACTGGCCTTCGGGCAAGCTGATTGACCCCTGGCGCGGTCATCATGTACGCGGATCTCAGCTTGTGCAAGGTGGTCTGTCGCATATCCTCAAAGATGATGATTATCACAATTTCAGCTGGCTGCGTGATATCAGAGATTATGGCGGGGCAGCGGGCAGAAGTCTGGCGCGTGATCACATAGAAAAATGGTGCAGACGCAACAGCAATTGGCAAGAAGAGCTATATCGCCCTGACAGGCTTGGCAACAGGCTGACCAATTTGCTTTTCACCCTCTCATGGTTTGGTGAAACAGCAACTGATGAATTTCAGCATTTATTAATGCAGTCATTATCATTTCAGACAAAGATATTGTCAGTCGACTGGCAAAGATTAAATGATGTATCACGTCAAATAATGGCCCTGAAAGGGCTTTATATTGCCCAGGTCATGTTGCGGCGTGATGACCGTGACATTGCCGCTTTATTAGACGTAGTTCTGCAAAAAGCGAAATCATTATTAAACCCTGACTGGGGTCATAAATCGCGTGCGCCTGAAAAACACTTGCGCTTACTGCGTGACCTTATCGAAGTCAGGCAGGCAAGCTTGCTTAATGACAGCCCGCCATCCGGTGATCTTGAAGAGATGATCACAAATATGGGCAATTTGATGAAATTATGGCGCCACAGCAATGGCGAATTTGCGCATTTTCAGGGGGCAGGCCTTAGCACGGCAGACGCGATTGAGGAGGTTTTGAAAAATTGTGGGCCCAAAGGTAAAATCGTCCCGCAAGCGCCTCATACAGGGTTTTTAAGACTTTCTGCTGCCCGTAATACCCTTATCATGGATGCTGGCACACCCGTCTCGCCAAAATCAGATAATGATATCAGCTGTGCCAGTACTTTTGCCTTTGAGTTTTCGGTCGCAAATGCGCGATTTATTGTTGGGGCAGGTCAATATACACAAGACAAGCGCCTTGCCATGGCACTTAGCAAAACAGCAGCACATTCTGCCCTGACTCTTGATGGAATTGACTCATCTGATATCAGCGTGAACCGTTTTGCAGAAATCACCAATGTAGAGGCCGGACCTGCTGAAGGGGGTATGCTGGCGATTGGGACTCATAACGGGTATCAGAAAAGTCATGGCATATTGCATCACAGGCAAATCTATCTGACCGCCTCAGGCGATAATTTGCGTGGCAGTGATGAGTTGGAATATACAGGCGACCCCGGCGAAATTCCCGCCTTTGCTGAATTGCGCTTTCATATGCATCCCAGAGTATCTGCCGCATTATTGAATGACAAACGTATTTTGCTCAAAATACAAGGGCAAAAGGCAGGCTGGATTTTCAAATCATCTGGCGGCACCCCTGACCTTGAGCCTTCATTATATTTCGATAATGGGCGGCGCACATCCTGTCAGCAGATTGTCTTGAAAGTGCCCTTATCACAAATTCGCTCCGTTGGTAAAATCGAAGCGCGTTGGGCCTTTATCAAAAGCACAACGCGCAAATAAGGTTGTGTCTGCGAGGCTGTGTCTGCGGGCCTGTGTGGACAATGACCTTGCCTTGTGTCATACACTCGCACATGCACCCTGCAATATATGTGATCAGTCACGCAAAGTAAGGAAAGTTGCCTGTTATGTCTTTTGTGCCTATCCGCCGCGCTCTTGTATCAGTATCAGATAAAACAGATTTGATACTACTTGCTAATGCCTTGGCAGAGGCAAAGATCGATATCATATCAACAGGCGGTTCAGCCAAAGCCATTCGTGAAGCAGGCATTGCTGTGAGTGATGTCAGCGATATCACACAATTTCCTGAAATTATGGGTGGCAGGGTCAAAACACTTCACCCCATGATTCACGGCGGCATCTTGTCACGCCGTGACCATCAAGGTGACCAGCAAGCCATGGAAGACCATGATATTGCAGGCATTGATTTGGTGGTGGTGAATCTCTATCCGTTTGAGCAAACTGTTGCCTCTGGTGGTGATTTTGACAGCTGCATTGAGAATATTGATATTGGTGGCCCTGCCATGATACGGGCAAGCGCGAAAAACCATGCTCATGTCACCATCATCACACAGCCATCAGATTATCAGGCGCTGATAGAGGCCATCAGCAAAACAGGTGGTACAGATGAGGCATTCCGAAAAGCAATGGCCTATAAGGCATTTTCAAGAACCGCTGCCTATGATGCGTCAGTCCATAGCTGGCTTGCCGCGCATGCCGGCGAAGACTCATTCGCCACTCAAATATCCATTACTGCCAGCAAGAAGATGAGCCTTCGTTACGGTGAAAACCCGCATCAGTCAGCTGCAGCCTATGCCATCGGAGAGGCGGTGCCTAGTGTGCTTCATGCAACGCAAATCCAGGGCAAGGCGCTATCTTATAATAATTTGAATGATACTGATGCCGCCTTTCAGCTCGCAAGTGAATTTGACAAACCAACCATTGCCATTATCAAACATGCGAACCCCTGCGGTGTCGCAAGTGATGACAGCCTGTCTGCTGCATGGGATCGCGCATTATCATGTGACCCTGTGTCAGCCTTTGGTGGCATTGTGGCTATGAACAGACCACTCGATGAGCAAACTGCCATCAAGATTACTGAGATTTTCACTGAAGTTGTTATCGCACCTGAGGCAAGTGAGGCCGCCAGAGCTATCATGGCGAAAAAGCCGAATCTGCGTTTGTTGCTTACAGGCGCCATGGCAGATAACAGGCAAGATAACACCACCTTCAAAGCTATAGCAGGCGGTATGCTTATTCAGTCAAAAGATACAGGACAGGTCACTGAACCAGACCTGAAGATTGTGACCAAAATCAAACCAACTGACGCACAAATAACCGACATGCTATTTGCCTGGAAGGTGGCAAAACATGTCAAATCCAACGCCATCATCTATGCTAAACACAATCAGACAGTCGGGATAGGCGCCGGTCAGATGAGCCGTGTTGATTCGTGTAAAATCGCAGCGGCAAAAGCACAGCGTATGGCAGATATGAAGGGCGATGACAAAACGGCCACACTTGGCTCAGTAGTCGCCTCAGATGCGTTCTTTCCCTTTGCAGACGGCCTCCTAGAAGCGATTGAGGCAGGTGCAACTGCGGTCATACAACCTGGTGGCTCTATGCGTGATGATGAGGTGATTGCCGCTGCAGATGAAGCAGGTATCGCAATGGTCTTCACCAATATGAGGCATTTTAATCACTAAGCTTATGCCTTAGTGCGCTTGCTTTTGATAGCTCTGCCAGACTTTTGCAAAAACAGACGCAAGACCAACCTCTTCGGGGGTCACTAATTCATAGGATAAATTGTGCGCCTTAGTCAGCAATGCCTTATCAAGGGCGACATGAACAATCTGTAATTCCAACTCAAAATGCGTAAATATATGGCGCACCTTTGCGGAAAGCATCTTCCAATCTGCCGCAAAAGGAGCATCTGCCAAACTGGCCCCTTGGGCTTTGGCGCTGTCCCATCCAGAGGTCGGAAACCCCATCATACCCCCCAACAGACCTTTATCTGGCCTGCGGACCATCATCGCTTTGCCATCCATTGTTGCTAAAAACACCATTCCTGTTCTTTTTGGCTTTGGTTTCTTTTTGGCTTTTACCGGCAACAAGTTAGCTTCTGGCAAGCCTGCCATCACACAATCAGCAGATAACGGGCAAAGCGCGCATCGTGGTTTTGCAGATATGCAAATGCGTGCCCCCAGATCCATAATGGCTTGCGGAAAATCAGAGTGACGCTCTTTACCAGCCAGCTTTGGAAACACCACACGCAAATCAGATTTCAGCTCTGGCAGAGGTGTTGTAAGACCTGCAAAACGTGACATAACACGCTCTATGTTGCCATCAAGCACAATGGCAGGCTTATCAAATGCAAAACTCTGAATAGCAGCAGCCGTATAAGGGCCAATCCCGGGCAAGGCCAATAAAGAGGCCTCATCTTGGGGAAACACACCACCATGATCTCTCATAACACAGATAGCGGCTTTTTTCATGTTGCGCGCTCTGGCATAATAACCAAGACCTGCCCATTCACGAAGCAAATCTGCCTCATCACAAGCGGCAAGGTCAGCAATGGTTGGCCATAAGGTTTTGAAGCGCTCAAAATAAGGGATCACAGTAGCCACAACAGTTTGCTGTAACATGAGCTCAGATAAAAACACATCATAAGCAGGGCTTAAAACCGGCCATCTTTGGCGCCATGGCAGATGGCGGCCTTGTTCATCATACCAGGATAATAAGGGCGCAGCGAAAGCCTCTTGTGACAAATTGGCACGAGGCAACCTTATCTCCTGCAATAAAGATAATTGTGATGATATATCTGTCGGTTTCATTGGGGACATTGGCATTGATATCACAAATGTTTTTGAGTTCTGCTGTTATCATCGCTAAGATAGGCTATGAGTGCAAAACGAAAAGCCCCAGAAAATACAAAGCGCCGCAAAAGGCTAACCCGCTTATCAGGGCTGACACAAGATATTATCGCGCCTGCACTTGCCAAAAAAAGTGCCTATTTACGTCAGATGATTGCCCATTGGCCAGATATCGCAGGTCCCACTTCACAATGGGCGCAACCGGTTGATATGTTTTGGGCCGACCAACATGGCGGTGAAGGCACATTATTATTGTCGATTCATTCTGGCAGAGGCCCGCAAGCTCTTGCAGAAAGCGAGGCGCTGATTTCACAGGTAAATAGCTGGTTTGGCTTTCGTCTTATCTCAGTTATCAAAGTCAAACAAGACTTACCCCCGGCCCCTCAGACTCACAAAAATGAGATATCCTCTGCCCATACTGAAGCGCAAAGGCAACCAAAAGCCACCTCTTTACAGCAAGCATTAGACAGATTAGGCAAGACCATCTCAGCCAACGAGAGCAAATAGCAACAAATTGCCGACCCCCGGCACAGTTCTGACTTGAAATTGCCATCTTTTGCGTCCTACACTATGGCTCTGAAAGATGGCCGGGATTCAGGCCGTGACGAAAAGTGAGATGCTAAAATTAAGTGACAGATAGGGGCTTTACGATGCAAAACAGACGTCATTTCCTCAAGACAACCTCCGCGGCCGCAGCGACTGCCGGCATTCTGGCAGCGCCGTCTCTTGCCAGAGCAGAGGAGTTCAATATTGAGGCTATCACCGCACCTCGCCGTCTTGGCAAAGATGATGCGCCTATTAAGGTTATCGAATTCTTCTCTATGACCTGTTCTCATTGTGGCACGTTCCATCGCGAAACATGGCCGTTGGTAAAGACGAATCTCATTGACACTGGCAGCGTGCAATTTGAAATGCACCCGTTCCCGCTTGATGGTCTGGCGCTTCGCGCTCATGTCATGTGCCGCCTTTTGCCAAATAAAGGCTATTTTGCGATGACAGAAATCCTGCTGAAAGAACAATCTGAATGGGTGCGCGCCGCAGACCCTCTCAAAGCACTGATGAGTTATGGGCGCCAGGCAGGCATTTCAGAAGAAAAATTCAACGCTGTCATGCGCAACAGGCCAGTTCTGGAATCTGTGGTGGATATGCGCCAAGATGCGATGGATGACTGGCAAATTAGCTCTACGCCAAGCTTTGTTATCAACAAGGATAAGAAAATTAGCGGTGGCCGTACCTATGATGAATTCGTCACAGAGCTAAGCGCATTTGGCATTTAAGTAAACCACTGTTCGACCTATGATTTTTCGCCACCTAAAAATGACTGGATTCAAATCCTTTGCTGAGCCTACAGCAGTGGAAATTGAATCTGGGCTGACAGGGATTGTTGGCCCCAATGGTTGCGGAAAATCAAATGTGGTTGAAGCCTTGCGTTGGGTCATGGGCGAATCAAATGCGCGGCAAATGCGCGGCACTGAGCTTGATGATATTATTTTTGCCGGCACTCAGAACCGCCCTGCCAGAGATATTGCAGAAATCACGCTAGAGCTCGATAATTCGGCAAGACGCGCACCTGTAGATTTTAACAAATCAGATGACCTTGAGATCACAAGAAAAGTCGAGAGAGGCAAAGGGTCAAGCTATTATATTAATGGCCGGCCTGCGCGCGCAAAAGATGTACAGCTCTTATTTGCAGACACAGCAACAGGATCACGATCTGCCGGTATGGTCTCTCAGGGACGTATTGGCGCAATCGTTGGCGCGAAACCCGAAGACAGGCGCAGCTTGTTAGAAGAAGCTGCCAATATTAAAGGATTGCACCAAAGACGTCATGAAGCGGAACTTCGTCTTAAAAATGCTGAAACCAATCTTGAACGGCTGGAAGATATTGCAAATCAGCTAACAGAACAGCGTGCCCAGCTTGCCAAACAAGCACGACAGGCGGCAAGATACCGGTCTGTGGCAGATCGCATTCGTAAAGCTGAGGCAAGCTTGTTCCTCAGGCGTTGGCAGGATATCAGCCAGGATGACAAACAGGCAGCCACACAATTACATGAAGCTAAGATGGCAAGTAGTCAGGCGGCCAGTCAGGCCGCTGAGGCAGAAAAACACCAGCTTCTGGCAGCTGATGCACTGCCCCCTTTACTTGAAAAACAAGCACAAGCCTCAGCTGAATATCAGCGCCTGAAGCTTGCCATTGATGAATGCGACAAAGAAGCTGCACGCATTCAATCAAGCATTATTCAGCTCGCACAGCAATTACAACAAATTGAAGCAGATGAATCGCGCGAAAACAGCCTTCAATCTGATGCGCAAAAAGCTTTGGCAGACCTTAATAAAGAAAAGCAGACACTGCAAAATCAATTGGCTGAACAACAGCCACAGCTTGCAGCGAGTGAAACAAAACTTCAAAAAGCGCAAGAGGCAAGTCTTGAAAGTGATGAAGCTTATGCTGCCGCCAAAGCGAATTTATCCTCTTTTGAGTCAGCGAAAGCACAGCACCAACAAAGATTAACCCAATTACAAAGCCGCATAAAAGCAGCAGAAGCCGGCCTTTTGTCATTAGATTGCGATACGCTTGAAACAGATGCCAAAAAAGCCGAATCGCTCAGGCAAAGCGCACAAACTGATTATGAAAAAGCGCAAAAAACACTTGAGGCCGCAGAAACGCTTTTGGCAGAGCTTCAATCAAGCAATCACGAAAAAAATGAGATAGCACGTCATGCCAGCGCAGAATTGGCAGCGCTGAACGCGCAAATTGATGCTTTGTCTTATGTTTTGAATGAGTCGCAATCATCACAAAATCCCCCTATTTCTGATCTTCTGACTGTGACTAATGATATGGAAGCAGCGCTTGCAGCCTGTCTTAGCACCGATTTATCACTACCAGCAGAAGAAGATGTGTTGGGCTATTGGCGTGATGATGTGATAAAGGCCGAGATAACGGCGCCAACCATTGGGACAGCTTTGTCAGACTTTGTCTCTGGTCATCCTGCTATTGAACGCGCTATTGCAGGGGTGAGTGTGATAGATGATACCAGCATGGCGAAAAAGGCCCAGCTTTCTTTGGTGCCAGGACAGGCTCTGGTAAGCTCTGAGGGTGAATTATGGCGGTGGGACGGCCTTGTGCGCAAAGCCCATGATGGAACAGATGAAAGACTGCGCCAAAAAGCAAAGCTGGATTCCCTGCTTGAGACATTACAACAAACACAAGATATCGCCGAAGGTGCCGAAGATGCGGCGGCGCAAGGGCAAAATGCCTTCTTAGAGGCGCAAAAAGAGGCACATTCTGCCAAAGCGGCACAAAAACAGGTTGAATCACAATTATTAAGCGCAAGCCGCACCGCAGATGCCAGTCAGGTTGCGTATGAGTCTGCCCTGACCAGAAAAACTGATTTAGAGGCCGCTCTGGCGCAGGCAAAAGCTGATTTTGAAGACGCCACAGGCGATCTTGCCATCACAGGTGACATTTCAAGCCTGCAAGAAGATGAAGCAAAATTGCGCCTCATGGCAGACGAAAGACGTGATGCACTCTCTGAAATCATGGGAAGCCATGCAAGCTTGCGGGAACAATTAAACAGTGCCTCGCAACGCATAGAGGCTATCACCGCGCAAGAACAAGCCTGGGTAGCGCGTTTGTCAAACACAGATGGCAGATTATCTGATCTGGCACGCAGGCGCTCTGAGAATGCAGAACAAAAGCTTGCTCTTGATGCAAGGCCCGATGAAATCATGGCGCAAAAACAAGAGCTTGGCGATCTGGTTGATGAATCAGAGGCACGTCACAGACAAGCAAGTGATGATGTTGCCAGAGCGCAAGCCCATTTACGTGACTGCGAGGCAACCCTGAAAGAGGCACAAAGACTGGCAACACAGGCCAGAGAATCTCTGATAAGAGCAGAAGGCGTAAAAGAAAGAAGCGCTGATCAGCTAGAGAGCCTTCGCGTGCGTATTGAAGAGCAGTTACAAGCAGCACCTGCGCAACTGCCGGCTATGGCCGAAATTAGCGAAGATGAAGCGTTGCCAGCCTTATTCCAGCTAGAAGATCGCGTAGCACGACTGCAACGTGAGCGTGATTCCATTGGACCTGTCAATTTGCGAGCAGAAGCTGAAATGACAGAAATTGATGAACGTCTTGCAGAGATGCAAACCGAAAAAGATGACTTGCTTGGCGCCATTGCCAAATTGCGCGCTGCAATTGCCACCTTAAATAAAGAAGGTCGCGCAAGATTGTTAGACAGCTTTCAGGAAGTGAATAAATATTTCAAAGAATTATTTACGACTTTATTTGGCGGTGGACAGGCTGAGCTGCGATTAACAGAATCTCCTGATCCTCTGGAAGCTGGTCTTGAAATCCTTGCCTCACCTCCTGGTAAAAAATTGCAATCATTATCTCTGCTATCTGGTGGTGAGCAGGCACTGACCGCTCTTGCCATTATTTTTGCCGTATTTTTGACGAATCCGGCGCCGATATGCGTCCTCGATGAGGTTGACGCCCCTCTGGATGATTCGAACGTCTCACGTTTTTGTGATCTGTTGCGCGATATTGTTATGCGCACAAAGACTCGTTTTTTAATCGTCACCCACCACAGAATGACGATGGCCCGCATGGACAGGCTTTACGGGGTGACAATGGAACAAAAAGGTATCAGCCGCCTTGTTTCTGTTGACTTGCAGACAGCTGAAACATTCGAAGAAGCCGTTTAGTCTTTTCCCCTTATCACCAACTGCCTGCGCTATTTTGTCATAACGCCCTTGAGTGCGTCTCTTTTGCTTGACAAATGGGCCTGTCCGCCATAGTTTGGCGGCGCATTTGCCCCTATGGCTTTGATGATGATTCGCAACCATAGGAAGCTGATGCCCGAAAACAAAAAAACTTGCCATCCTCGATGGGCGGTTTTTGTCAGATGGAGCCTCGTTATGTCAGGTCACAATGACAAAAATGATAAGTCTGGAAATCACCAGTCATTAACAGACAGGATTTCAGATTTTGAAAACCGCAAATCAAAATGGCAGGAAAAGACAACAAAGGCGCATATGCCGGCCGAAGGGATGGCATTAGCAGGAAGAGTGGCAACAGAGTTAGTTGCCGGCCTCGTTGTTGGAAGCGCTGTTGGATGGGCATTGGATGAAGTGTTTGACACATCGCCCTTTTGGCTGATTGTGTTGTTTTTTTTGGGTGCGATAGGCGGCATGATGAATGTCTGGCGTCTCGCAACAGGTAGAGGGATGGCCGCTGGCTATTTTGACGAGCATGACAATGACCCAAAAGGTCCGTCAAAGCCTTAACATAGTGGCAACAACAGGAGACCAAAGACGTGCATTCACCAGTTGAACAATTTACCATTAAGACATTGTTTGCCTTTAACATGTTCGGTTTTGATATCGCCTTTACCAATTCCGCCTTATTTATGGTGCTAGCGGTATTGGTGAGCGTTGCTCTTTTGGTTCACGCTATGCGCCCTGCCGCCATGGTACCTGGCCGCCTTCAAAATGTAGCTGAGATGATGTTTGAATTTGTCGCAGACATGGTGCGCAGCAATGTTGGTAATGAAGGGCGCCGTTATTTCCCCTTTATCTTTTCAGTGTTTGTGTTTGTTCTGTTCACAAATATGCTTGGCCTTATTCCTTACAGCTATACAGTAACAAGCCAGATTGTTGTGACATTCGCTATGGCAGCCTTTATCTTTGTTGGCGTGACCATTATCGGGCTGATCAAACATGGTCTGCACTTTTTCTCATTTTTTGTCCCGTCTGGTGCGCCAAAAGCATTGATACCATTTTTGATTATCATTGAAGTGATTTCCTATTTTATGCGCCCGGTTAGCCTGTCAGTCAGATTATTCGCGAATATGCTTGCCGGTCACACAATGTTAAAGGTTTTTGCTGGCCTTGCTGTCATGCTGACATCAGCAGGCGGGGCATTTATGGGCATGTCAGTCCTGCCGTTGGCAGCCATTATCGGTCTGACCGGCCTTGAAATTCTTGTCGCAGGCCTTCAAGCCTACGTATTCACAATTTTAACTTGTATGTATTTGAATGACGCGCTACATCTCCACTAGATTTTAGCGCTGATAGGTAGCGCCTCTTCAAATAGAAGAGTGGCTGCCGTTAATTGGTAAACTTGCAACGAAACATCCAATACAAAGGAATGGTAAAATGGAAGCAGAAGCTGCAAAACTCATCGGTGCCGGTATCGCGGTACTTCCTCTTCTTGGTGTGGGTCTGGGTATCGGGAACATTTTCTCAAGCCTTATCACATCAATCGCTCGTAACCCGGCTGCTCGTGGCGAAGTGTTCGGCATTGGCATTTTGGGCTTCGCCCTGACTGAAGCGATTGCGTTGTTCGCACTTGTTGTATCGCTTCTACTATTATTCGTATTCTAAGACAGCCTTAGCGCACGAATAAGACCAGAATTTCACAGCCGCCGGTAGAGTTATCTTCTGTGCGGCTGTCTCTGGTAAAAGCAGACATAAATGCATGACCATTTTTAACAATTGGTCATTCAGTCTTTGATAAAGCAGGATAAACAGATGTCAGTGACTCAGTTTTTGAAATTAGCGGTTTATGCGCCGCTTGGTCTTGTTGCCACCACTACCGCATTTGCGGCAGGTGACTCATCAGGTGGTCTTCCACAACTTGATATCGCAACCTGGCCTAATCAATTATTATGGCTTGTTGTGACATTCACAATTTTATTCTTGCTCATGAATTATATGGTAACACCGCGCATTGGCGCTGTGCTTGAAGCGCGCCGTGACAAAATTGCAGGTGACCTTGATAAAGCACGCGAAGCAGATGCTGAAGCGAAAGAGATGCAAGTGACTTATGAAAAAGCCCTTGCAAGTGCCAGAGCAGATGCCAGTGATAAAGCACAAGCAGCCACAAAGGCAGCGAATGATAAAGCAGCAGCCGCAGAAGCTGAATTAGCCAAAAAGCTGGCTAAGAAACTTGCCACAGCGGAAAAAAAGCTTGCTACGATGCGTGATGAAGCGATGGCAAATCTAAATGATGTCGCAACAGAAGCGGCACAAGATACAATCAAACAGCTGGTCGGTATCAAAGCCACAAAGGCAGAGGTAACAAAGCAGGTCAAAGCCGCTGCAAAAGCAGCAAACGCTTAAGACCACAAAGGAGATAGCATTATGGCAGCCTTGAATGAATCAACCTTTGTTGCGATTGGTTTTGCATTATTTGTTATCTTGGTATGGCGCAAGGCAGGTTCTGCAATTGGTGGCATGCTTGATGACCGGACCAAGAAAATCGAATCAGAGCTAGCAGAAGCGCAAGCACTTCGTGAAGAAGCAGCAGCTGAGCTTAAGAAATTTCAACGCCTGGCTCGTGAGGCGGCAGATGAAGCAAAGACTATTTTGGCAAATGCTGAAGTAACCGCAGCCAGAATCACCGAAGCAGCAGAAGAAAAAGCAGCAGCGGCAGTCGCACGGCGTGAAAAGCAGGCGGCCATGAAAATTGAAGCAGCAGAAGCGGCCGTGATCGCTGATTTGCGCGGGCAGTCTGCCTCTCTTGCTATCACAGCGGCAAAGCAAGTCATGCAAGATAAGCTTGACATGGATGCCTCACTGGCGCTTATCGAAAAGTCAGTAAGCCAGATTGATTCGATGAAATCATAGTGGCACACATCTATGTATGAACGACAAAAGAGGACTTACGGCCTCTTTTTTTTGCGTCTTTTAAGAAAGCTTTCACATGTTTTTTATTGTGAGACGACCTCAGGGGTAAGAGACAAGATGATGCGTCCGCCCTTTGGAATTGTAAATTCCCTTCGAACAAGCGGATATAATACATCCAAATTGCGCGTAAATTGCATTGTATAGACAAAACTCATGGTTTGCTTCACAGAGTCATCATTATCAATTACAGCCGCGACCATTGGCACTGTCACAGGCTCAACATCAACGCCCTGTTCCAAATCACGAGATACTTTCATGCCAATGCCAAGCTCTGCAATGACCATATCACCGCTATCATAACAACGTGCAGAGACACCATTCAGGCGCACTTCAACAGCCTGATTTGACTCTTCTGTCACAATGCTTGAGCGCACGCCTTCTGCATAGCTTGAGACTTGTGCATTACAATTATAATAATCAGGCTCAAAAGCCGAACACCCTGTCAAAGCCAGAAGCATAATGGCCGGTGGAGTTAGTTTTGTCATGCGCATAGAAAAATCCTCATTCTTCTGCCAAAAGCGTATCTTTATGATATCATAGCAATTGACTACTTACATCTTATCGCGCAATTAGAGCACTATGGACAAGTTAAAAAAGACATTAATATTAGCAGCGCCGCGCGGATTTTGTGCTGGCGTTGATCGGGCCATCAGAATCGTTGAAGTGGCTTTGGAAAAATTTGGCGCACCAGTCTATGTGCGGCATGAAATTGTGCATAATAAGCGTGTTGTTGGTGATTTAGCGGCCAAAGGCGCCATCTTTGTCAAAGAACTGGATGAGGTACCCTCTGGTGCGCCTGTTATCTTTTCTGCACATGGTGTCGCAAAATCAGTGCATGAAAAAGCACAAGTAGAAAATATGATAGCGCTAGACGCAACCTGCCCTCTTGTCACAAAGGTGCATATTGAAGCAGAGCGCCATGAAAAACATGGCCATCATATCTTTCTTATCGGTCATGCAGGCCATCCGGAAGTTATCGGGACGATGGGACAGGTCGAGCCTGGATCTATGACTTTGATAGAAACGCTAGAAGATGCGCTGAGCGTCACACCGCCAGAAGGCAAAAAACTGGCATTTGCCACACAGACCACCTTATCTGTTGATGATACAAGCCAGATCATATCAGCCTTACAACATCGCTTTCCGGAGATATCAGGCCCAAGAGGGGAAGATATCTGCTATGCAACGACAAACAGGCAGCAAGCTGTCAAAGCACTTGCAGGAGATACAGATTATTTTCTGGTTATCGGGGCAGAAAATTCATCCAATTCAAAAAGGCTTGTTGAAGTTGCCTCAAACGCCGGTGCACCGCAAGCACGTCTGATTGCAGATGCAGACGCTCTTGATTGTGAATGGCTGGAGCAGGCAGAGACAATTGGCCTGTCTGCCGGTGCCTCTGCACCTGAGATATTGGTTGATGAGGTGATTGCTAAAATGCAGGAACGCTATGATCTTACAATCACACATCAGAATTTTATTGCAGAAAATCTGACCTTCAAATTACCCTCTGTTCTGACACGTTAAAAAGTGCCCTATTATGGCTGTCTATACCTCAATTGAAGATCATGAAATCGCTGGATTGCTTGCCAAATATGATATTGGCCAATTATTATCACTTGCCGGTATTGCAGAAGGCGTTGAAAATTCCAATTTTCTGCTTCGCACAGATAGAGGTAGTTTTATCCTTACCCTTTATGAGAAGCGCACAAATGAGGCTGATTTACCTTTTTTCATGGCGCTAAAACAGCATCTTAGCAAGGCAGGAATAAATTGCCCTTTACCGATTGCTGATAAGACCGGAGCGATATTGCAAAAGGTGGCCGGAAGGCCAGCTGCCATATTCAGCTTTCTTGACGGAGTATCTTATCGCTCCCCAACTGCATCCCATTGCCATAGCCTTGGTGTTGTTCTGGCACAAATGCACCACAAAACGGCTGATTTTGAGGGTCAGCGTCCGAACGCACTTGGACCAGATGCCTGGCCTGACCTGCTGGCTTCCATTGATCACGACCCGGCTGATTTACCGGCAGGACTTCGTGAAGACACAAAGATGATTCTTGATGATGTGGTTGCAAGCTGGCCAAAAAACCTGCCAAAAGGCGTGATTCACGCAGACTTATTCCCAAATAATGTCATGTTTGTCGGAGATGACCTGACCGGTGTGATTGATTTTTATTTCGCCTGTAGTGATATCCTTGCCTATGATCTTTGTATCTGTCTCAATAGCTGGTGTTTTGAAGCAGATGGTAGTTTGAACATCACCAAATCAGCTGCCATGATCAAAGGGTATCAATCAGTTCGAACATTAAGTCAGCAGGAAATCAGCGCCCTGCCCGTCTTATGCAGAGGCGCTGCCATACGATTCTTTTTAACAAGATTATATGACTGGATTCACACACCCAAAGAGGCGTTTGTGAAGCCTCATGACCCTATGGAATATTGGTCAAAAATCAGATTTCATCAGCGCGTGACTTCGGCTAACGCATATGGATTATGGTAATGAGCGAAGATCTTGTCGAAATCTTTTCTGATGGTTCTTGTCTTGGCAATCCTGGCCCGGGTGGATGGGGTGTGTTATTGCGTTGGCGCGGCCATGAAAAAGAATTATCAGGCAGTGAAGCAGAGACAACCAATAACCGCATGGAATTAACAGCGGCTATAAAAGCCCTTGAAGCGCTCAGCCGGCCTTCGGTTGTGAGCCTGACCACTGATAGCCGCTATGTAATTCAGGGTATTAATGACTGGCTGCCAAATTGGGTTGCACGCGGTTGGAAAACGGCTGCTAAAAAACCAGTTAAAAATCAGGATCTCTGGCAAATCCTGCATGACGCGATACAGCCTCATGATATTACATGGCACTGGGTTAAGGGCCATGATGGCCATGATGAAAATGAACGTGTTGATGATCTGGCCCGCCTTGCCGCAGAAGCACAGCAAGCCAGCTCAACATCTTAGGCTTGTAAGCTTATAAATTGGCCAGAACATGCTCTGCTGAAGAGACTTCATAAACAGCCGGCTCTTCGACAAAGCTATGGGTGATAGTGCCATTATCCACAACAAAGGCACTTCTACCAGCTCTTGTGCCAATCACAGGCCCCATATGGACTGCAAGCCCCAAAGCCTCTGCAAATGCGCCGCTTGAATCTGCCAACATGATGATCTGGTCACCAACTGCCTGATCCTTACCCCACGCATGCATGACATGCGCATCATTGACCGAAAGGCAAATAATAGCGTCAAAACCAGCTTGTTTGAATTGGTCATAATGCGCAAGAAAACTTGGCACATGTTTGACTGAACATGTTGGTGTAAAAGCCCCTGGCACAGTAAATACGACCACTTTTTTATCTGCAAAATAAGTGCCGGTATCAAAGACATCTATCCCGTCATCATGTTTCACATGAAGTTCCATTGCAGGGATTTTCTGACCAACTGACAGACTCATTATTATATCCTTTCAAAGGGGTAAAAATTTCTTTTTATACGAGATGATAAAGTTACTGGTTTGCCTGTATCAGAGCGTTTTCAATCTCTTCCAGGCTTAACAATTCTGGCAATATGACGCCCTGCCTGGCTGACGGTCCGTAAATAATGTTAAAGGGTATGCCAAAGCGCTCATGAGACGCCAGAAATGAGGAGATTGCCTCATCCGGGGCTGTCCAGTCAGCCTGCATCATCACAACATCATAAGTATCAAATAAAGTGCGTGCCTTATTCGTGTCAACGACCAGCACTTTATTGGCTTTACAGGTAATACACCAATCTGCCGTCACATCTACAAAAACTGTTTTTTCCTCAGCCACAGATTGCGCCAATAAGGCTTCATCAAAGGCAACCCACCCATGTTGCTCTATATCGCCCTGTTGTTCTGCAAACCCGCCAAGCGCTCCGTAAAACAGGCTTGCTATCCACAAAACAGTTAATGCCATTAACAGGCCTAGCCCTTGCTTCAGGCGCACCATCCAATGGCCGGGTTTGGGAAGCCAGCCAATAGCAGATGGCATGATTGCCACAATTAACCATGGCAATGCTAGCCCTAGCCCCATCATCATCAATAAGCCATATAAAACGCCATCTGACTGAGATAATGCAAAGCTAACAGCGGTTCCAACAAAAGGAGCAGAACAGGGTGTTGCTAATATCGTTGCCAACATACCAGCGCCAAAATCCTGCCAGAAATAGCCTTCTTTAGATGTCTGGCGCGCCGGCAAAAGCCTGTGTACAAATTGCGGTGTGCGAATGGTAATGACATCAAATAAAGAGGCAGTGAATAAGGTGGTCACTACCAATAATGCCCCCAGAAACACAGGGCTTTGGAATTGAATCCCCCAACCAACCTGTCCTCCTAAATGGCGCAGAATCTGCAAAAATAGCGCAATTAGTGCAAAAGAAGAGATAATGCCGGCCGCGCTTGTGATAAAACGTCTTCTGATAAGCCTGCGCGGCGCCCCTGCCATGGACAGAATGCTTGTGATTTTCAAAGATAAAACGGGCAAGACACAAGGCATAAAATTAAGAATAAAACCACCTATCAACGCAGCAAGCCATATGGGCAAAGCAGATGGCGTTGCGCTTGTGCCTGCAGCTATTTTTACCTCTGCAACTGTTTCAACATCCTCATTTTTACCGTCAATTGTCAAAGTCAGCTTATCACCCACTACAGCTTTGGCATTGCCGCCTGTCTGGCGCAATAAATAACGCCTCTCATCAAGCGCCTCTGGCCTTGTATAATTCGCGCCTTCTACCCCTTCCACTAAGATGTCAATAACATCTAAGGATCTGTTTAATTGCACCACAAGGTGGCCTGCCTTATCAGGGTCAACAGAGAGCGGCGCCAATGTTGCGATGGCCTCCTCTTGCTTCATTTTCGGGATTTGGGCACGTATTTTTGCCAATTCTTGCTGATAAACAGACGGCCGTTGGGGCCCTTGTGCCAGTGACAGAGATACAGCCCCCTGCACCGGAATACAAATATCAGCACAAATCAGCGCTTCGACCATCATTTTGATTTGGCCTGATTGCCATGGTTGTCCCAAGGTCAATGTTATGGGAAAGACAACAAGTTCACCATAGCCAAATGTATCAAGCCCAAATAAGGAAAAACGGGTCGGTGTGGGAAATAATATCTCAGCCTTTGCGCCCTGCATCAAAACAGGGTCCAGGAATAAAACAGGCGGCAATCCCGCATCACCTGGCGTGCGCCAATATGTTTTCCACCCGTCTGCCAAACGCATCTCAAGACCCAGAGACAGATGATCTGAAGCGCCAGACGTCTCAGAGGCGCTGATAAGGCGCATAGAGAGAAACTCGCTTTCAAACCACGGACCTTCTGCTGCATGCGCGACTTGCACAGTGCTAATCAGGGTCCATAATCCAATCAGGAATGTTAAAAATCGCATTTTATATGCTCTTTATTTGCGTCTAAATCTAAATAGCATTTTAATAGGCAGAAATCGATGACAAGATTTGCCCTTCCTTTGAAAGCAAAAGGCCTATCATGATACCGAAATCTGTTGAAATTTTGAACTCTCTTCGCGGACAATTGCTTGTCGCTATGCCCCATATGGATGATCCCAGATTCAAGCAAGCTGTGATCATGATGTGCCAATCAGACAAAGAGACGGCTATGGGCCTCATGCTGAATAAAATTGTGCCTGATATGGACCTTAATAAATTACGCTCAAAATTAAAGCTCAAGCGTGCTTTTTTTGACGGAGAAGAGCCTGTGTATCAGGGCGGGCCTGTTGAGAGCGGGCGGGGTTTCGTGCTGCATTCTTCAGATCAAATGTTACCAGACAGTCTGCCTATCGGAGAGGAACTTGCCATGAGTGTTCAAATATCAATGATTAATGAAATCGCCGCAGGCACAGGGCCAAAATATCACAGAATTATGCTTGGCTATGCCGGATGGGATAAAGGTCAAATCGAAAAAGAACTTCGGGACGGCATGTGGTTTCACATCTCAGCGACTTCTCACCTAATCTTTGAGACACCCGTTGAGGATTTGTGGAAGCGTTGCTATCACGAAGCTGGCTTTGATGCCGCGCGTCTGTCACCTCAGGCAGGCTCTGCCTAAGCGATCAGTGCAGCGATATCATCATTGCTCATCACATTGTCACTTGGCCCTATGACACTCAAAGATGGTGTTGCCTTGACAGTCAGACGGTCAATCATACGCACCACATCATCTTTACTAAGGGCACTGACTTTTTGCGCGACCTGTGCGGCTGTTTTCACCTCATTGAACAAGATCAGCTGACGTGCCATCGATTCAGTCATGCCTGACACTGATTCCTGCCCCATTAAGATTGCGGCGCGCATCTGTGACTTGCCTCTTTCGACTTCTTCATCTGTGATATCATGCGTCATAGACTGCAAAGCATGGCAAGAGACTGACAACATCTCATCCACATCTTGAGAGGCTGTACCTGCATACACACCAAATACGCCTGCATCAGAAAACATCTGGGCAAATGAAAAAATTGAATAGCACAGACCGCGCTGTTCGCGCACCTGCTGGAATAAACGAGAGGCCATACCACCGCCATAAAGGTTTGAAAGCAACATCAATGCATAGCGGTCATCATCTGTAGCGGCCGGCGCTGAGAGGCCAAAAATAACGTGGCTCTGCTCTAATTGTCGGACCTCCATAATGCGCCCGCCAGACCATGAAGGTTTTGTGCGCTTTGGCATAATGGCCTGTTTTACAAATTCGCTATAGCGCTCTGCTTCCCTCACCAATGCCTGATGGTCAACAGCCCCTGCCGCGCATAGCATCATTTGTGAGCCGCCATAATAGCGGCTCATGAAGCCCTGCAAATCACTGCGTGAAAATGCAGATACCGTTTGTGTTGTGCCTAAAATGGTCTCACCAAGTTTGTGACCCTGAAAAGAGGCAGACGAGAAATTCTCAAACACCACATCATCAGGGGTATCTAGCGCCTGCCCAATTTCTTGTAATATCACGCCGCGTTCGCGCTCAATCTCATCATCCGGCATGGTGGATTGTGTTAAAATATCAAAAAGAACATCAACAGCTAATGGCATATGTTCTGGCAAAATACGGATATAATAAGCTGTCTCTTCTCTGGCGGTATGTGCGTTCATATACCCACCGACAGATTCAACCTCTACGGCGATTTGCTTTGCATCACGCCTGTTTGTGCCTTTGAAAGCCATATGTTCAAGCATGTGGGCTATGCCATGTTCACCTGGCATCTCATCACGCCCGCCTGCCTTGATCCAAATCCCGACATTGACGGAGTGCGCCCCTGGCATGCTATGGCTTGCGATGGTCATGCCATTTGGCAGGACAGTAACCTGTGCACTCATGATTGACGCCTTTGGGAACGCACATGCGCCTGAATAGCCGCAAGATCATTATCAAGCACCACAAATTGTTCTTCACGCTCCATCAAATCTGATAAGTGCGGTGGTAATTCAGGGGCAAGTCCGGCTCCTTTTGTGACAGCATCCGGAAATTTTGCCGGATGGGCACAAGCAAGCGAAATGACCGGCACATCGTGACCCACAAGACCGTCTTTGCGTGCCATACGCGCCCCGTACAGACCCACTGCTGAATGCGGGTCAAGCAACATGTCATAATGAGTCCTTGCATAAGCAATTTCTGCCAAAGTGCCGTCATCATCTAAACGATAAGCAGCAAATTGTGCTTTCATCTCAGCCATGACATCATCAGAAAGCGCAAAGGTGCCATTTTGTGCAAATTCGCGCATCAGAGCTGCTGTCTGTTCTGCATTACGGCCAAGCATCTCAAACAGCAATCTTTCGAAATTCGATGATACCTGAATATCCATAGACGGGCTTAGAGACGGATTGACACCTTCGCGGCGCATTTGTCCTGTCTCGAAAAACCGCGTCAATATATCATTACGATTTGAGGCCACAATGAATTTATCAATTGGCAAGCCCATCTGTTTGGCAACCCAACCTGCAAACACATTACCAAAATTGCCCGTGGGAACGGAAAAAGCCACCGGCGTATCTGGCGCACCAAGCTTAAGGGCACTTGAAAAATAATAGACCACCTGCGGCATAAGGCGTGCCCAATTGATGGAATTAACAGCGGATAATCCTACCTCATTACGAAAAGTGCTATCATTAAAGGCGGCTTTCACCAATGCCTGGCAATCA
The DNA here is from genome assembly GCA_049890215.1 of Puniceispirillaceae bacterium (SeqCode). Taxonomy (GTDB): domain Bacteria; phylum Pseudomonadota; class Alphaproteobacteria; order Puniceispirillales; family Puniceispirillaceae; genus UBA685. Next base: position 42,499 of record JBMHBX010000005.1, read on the forward strand.
TCAAAATCACCTTTGATGGCAATCGCATGTGCACCTTGTACCATCACAGATGTCATTTGTTTTTGCTGAACAGGCGACACCCGGCCTTCAGGAAATAAAATAAACACATCAACTGAATCACGCCCTTTGAAGGCTTCCAAAGCCGCTGAGCCAGTATCACCAGAAGTAGCGCCCAAAATCACAGCGCGTTTGCCGGCGCCCTGCAGCGCTTCGTCAAAGGCACGTGATAAAAATTGCATGGCATAATCTTTGAAGGCGATTGTTGGCCCTGAAAATAATTCAAGCACATGTAAATTATCGTCTGGCAAAGAGATAAGAGGCGCTACATCACGATGGGTAAAACCGCCATAGGCATCTTCTGCCATTTTCTGTAATTGGGCTTTTGACAAGATATCTTTTGTAAAAGGCGCCATGATGGTAGCTGCAAGCTCAGTATAGGATAACCCGCGCATTTGGCTGATTTCGTCTTTTGAAAAACGCGGCCAGCTTGTCGGCAAATATAGGCCGCCATCACGTGCTAAACCATTGAGCAACGCTTGCTCATAGCTAAGCGGCCCATCAGCGCCTCTAGTGCTTATATAGTCCATTTAACCATTTTCCTTATCAGGATCTGTATTTTTACGTGCGCGCCCAAATGACAGGCGGCCAACAGAGTGATGATATGCCAAATACACCCCAATTAATGACAAGGCAATCCCATACCATGTTACCGCATAATTCAGATGAGAATTTCGCACATCAATTTTGACTTCAGCTGCGATTGGCAATGTTAATTTTGCATTCGGGTCTCTTATGGCATCTATATAGAAACCAGTCTGTGCTTGCGTAAAAGACAAATATGTTGCGACCTCATCTGGCTTCATAGTGAACCAAAATCCTGCCTGAGGCTCATTATCGGGCACGAAATATCCCTGACGTTGCGGCAAGCGCACAATCCCTTCAATCTGCACTGTGCCTTTTGTCATAGAAAAAGGACGCTTTTCAGGCTCTCTATATGCTTCTGAAACCCAGCCGCGATTAATAAAAAACACATCGCCCTTATTTGTTTCAAATGCACTTACCACATGAAACCCGGCATTCCCTTCATAGGTACGGCCTGTCAGATAAATAGTGTTCTCATGGTCAAATCTGCCATCTAACACAACCCTCTGGAACTCAACAACATCACCTGTAAAATCGGGATAAATTGCCTCAGATTGCGAACGCTCTTTGAAAGCATTTATCAGTTCTGTTTTCCATTGCAATCTGTTGACTTGCCATGTGCCAAGCATAAGCAGCACAAGCAAAGAAGGCAGGGCGAAAAAACTTGGCCAGAATAACGGGCGAAAAATCATGAAACCAAAATTTCCTTTGACAGATGGTAAAATAAAAAAGGGCCGGCCTGTCTGAATTGCCGGCCAGCCCTTTCAATTTATATCATTGGGCGTCTATGGCAATCAACCACCCCACCAATAAACAGCCACAAACAAGAATAACCACACAACATCAACAAAGTGCCAATACCATGCGGCTGCCTCAAAACCGAAATGCTGTTCTGATGTGAAATGGCCTTTCATGCCACGCCAAAAACAAACAGCAAGGAACAAGGTGCCAACAAATACGTGAAAGCCGTGGAACCCTGTCGCCATGTAAAAGACTGATGGATAAATACCATCTGTAAAGCCAAATGGCGCATGGCTATATTCAAGGATTTGAAGCGCTGTGAATAACATGCCAAGCACGACTGTCAGTGCAAGACCCAAAAGGAAGTCACGTCTGTTATTTTCAAGAAGCGCATGATGAGACCATGTCACAGTACAACCAGATAATAGCAACACCAATGTGTTGATCAATGGCAGGTCAAACGGGTCAAAGGTAATAATGCCTTCTGGCGGCCAAACCCCGCCGACCGGGAAAAAGGCAGAATCAAAAAAGGCCCAGAAAAATGCCACAAAGAACATAACCTCAGAGGCAATGAATAACATCATGCCATATCGCATACCAATTTGAACGATTGGTGTATGATGGCCCTGATATTCTGCTTCTCTGATGACATCACGCCACCACATAAACATTGTCAAAATCACAAGACCAAGACCAAGACCCAAAATATGGACCCCATAGTCTCTTTCATGCATATACATCGCTGCACCGATAGCTGCTACAAAACCAGCTGCTGAGCCAACCGCCGGCCATGGGCTTGGTTCAACCAGATGGTAGGGATGTTTTTGCGCTCCGCTCATTTTGTTCTCCTTGTTATATTCCCCCCCGGTCCCATGCCGGGCACAAAATAGCCTTAACTAATATCCGCAAAGAATGTGTAAGATAATACCACCTCATCCACATCCTTTGTATTTGTATCTGTTCTGATCTCCGGGTCTAGGAAAAACGACACCGGCATATCAACAGATTCACCTACGCCAAGTGTTTGTTCTGTGAAACAAAAACACTCAATTTTCATAAAATAAGGACCCGCTTTTTGCGGCGTCACATTAAAAGTCGCTGTACCACTTGTCGGCACATCCGCCAAATTTGTTGCCCTGTATAATACCGTTATCTCCTCACCTGGTGCAAGAGATACTGGCGGACTCACAGGCTCAAAACGCCATGGCAGTTTTGGGTTCACATTTGCATCAAAGCGCACAGACACAGGCGCCAATGCCGCAGGCACAGCGGCAGGTGCAGAGAGTGCGACCTGTGTTGTGCCGCCAAATCCTGTCACCTGGCAGAATAAGCGATATAAAGGCACTGACGCAAATGCAAGGCCTACCATTGCAAACACCACCAATGCCAAAGTGACAAGGGTCGCGCGATTGCGTGCCTCATTTGGATTTGCCATCATGTCAGCTGTTTTATCCATCGCCTGTTATGATGCCCCTGCCATGCGCAAAATGGTTACAAGATAGAATAAGACAGCCAGGCCAACAATCAGCCCTAACACCCAAAAATTGCGTGATCGGCGCATTGCCTGCATCTCTGCGCCAGTCTTTGGTTCTGGCTTTTGATTTGTTGTCTGTTGTTGTTTATCACTCATCAGATCAGCCTCGCCAAAAACGTATCACCTATCAAAGCAAAAAAGATGATGGTCAGATACCATAGTGAATATTTGAATAATGGCATCGCCTCATCAAGCGTATCAGACCGGCGAAGCTTCCATGCTTTATATAAAAAAGCACCGCCAAGACATGCGGCAACCACCGCATAAAAGACAGAAGACATGCCGATAAAAAATGGCACAACACCCAAAGGTGCCAACAAAGAAGAATAAATCAAAATTTGTGACTTTGTTTCTTGCACTCCTGCCACCACAGGCATCATCGGGATGTTAGCAGCCTGATAATCGTCATTTTTGACCAGAGCCAAAGCCCAGAAATGAGGCGGTGTCCAAATAAAAATAATGGCGAATAATACAATCGATTCAAGGCTAACCGTTCCTGTCATTGCGGCCCACCCAACCATCGGTGGTAAGGCGCCTGCCGCCCCGCCAATAACGATATTTTGCGGCGTCCTGCGCTTTAACCAAACAGAATAGATAACTGCATAAAAGAAAATCGTAAAGGCAAGAAGTGCCCCACTAAATAAATTGGCAGACAGGCTCAAAAGCAAAACTGATAAGACCGAAATCACGATACCAAGCGCAAGTGCCTCTTCAGATTGCACACGCCCGGATGGGATAGGCCGGTTTTTTGTACGCAACATCAGCGCATCTATATCGCGGTCATACCACTGATTGATCGCACCGGAAGCCCCTGCCCCTGCAGCAATCGCAAATAAAGAAATCGCGGCCAGTAAGATAGATGAAACACTTATCTCGCCAGTTACGGGCGCCAAATACATGCCCGCAAAACCAGTGAAGACCACAAGGCTCATCACCCGTGGCTTCATCAGTTGAAAAAAGTCACCAGCAGAGGCGATATAATAAGGCTCTGCTGGTGTCAAAAATGTGTTTTGTGTCTGTGACATCAAAATTCCCTTTGATTACTTCACTTTTGGAAGGTCATCAAATGTATGATATGGCGGCGGAGACGATACCTGCCATTCCAATGTTGTGGCACCCTCACCATAAGGGTTCGCTGCTGCCTTACGGCGTGAAATAAACGCCTCAGCAATCACAACAAGGAAAATCACTGCGCCTAGTGCGGAAATATAGGAGCCAATCGAAGCTACATAATTCCAGCCAGCAAATGCATCCGGATAATCAATGTAACGGCGTGGCATACCGGCAAGGCCCAAGAAATGCATCGGGAAGAACGTCAAATTCACACCAATAAAGGTAACCCAGAAATGCAGCTTTGCTAAGCCTTCTGAATATTCATAGCCTGTCATTTTGCTGAACCAGTAATAGAAACCGGCAAACAGACCATAAACCGCGCCCAAAGATAACACATAATGGAAGTGCGCAATCACATAATAGGTATTATGTAACACAACATCCAAACCGGCATTTGCCAGAACAACGCCTGTTACACCGCCAACGGTGAACAAAAAGATAAACCCAATGGCCCACATCATCGGAACGCGGAACGTCATAGATCCGCCCCACATTGTTGCAATCCAAGAGAAAATCTTGACCCCTGTTGGCACAGCGATCACCATGGTTGCCGCCGTGAAATAAGCACGCGTATCAACATCAAGGCCAACTGTGTACATATGGTGTGCCCATACGATAACGCCAACAAAGCCAATTGCCACCATCGCATAGACCATGCCAAGATACCCTAAAATCGGCTTTTTGGCTAATGTTGAGATGATATGGCTGACAATGCCAAAGGCAGGAAAAATCATAATATACACTTCCGGATGACCAAAGAACCAGAACAAGTGCAAGAACAAAATAGGGTCACCGCCGCCTTCAGGCACAAAGAAGGTCGTGCCAAAGTTACGGTCTGTTAACAACATTGTGATGGCGCCTGCCAGAACCGGCACAGCCAACAACAACAAAAAGGCCGTGATAAGCATCGCCCATGCGAAAAGCGGCATTTTGTGCATTGTCATGCCAGGTGTACGCATATTGAAGATCGTTGTGATGAAATTCGCAGCGCCTAAAATTGACGACACACCAGCAAGGTGAAGGGAGAAAATCGCCAAATCCATAGACATGCCCGGCGTGCCAAGCTTGTTTGAAAGCGGAGGATAAATCGTCCACCCCACACCGGCGCCTCCATCAACCGCAGCTGACATCAAAAGCAAGATGAAAGATGGCGGCAGAAGCCAGAACGAAATATTGTTCATACGCGGAAATGCCATATCTGGCGCACCGATCATGATCGGCACAAACCAGTTACCAAAGCCACCAATGAGCCCCGGCATCACCACAAAGAAAACCATGATAAGACCATGGGCTGTGGTAAAGACATTCCACATATGGCCATCAGACATGAATTGCACGCCTGGTTCCATTAACTCCATACGCATGAAGACAGAAAAACCACCACCAATAAAGGCTGCGATAATCGAAAAGATGATATACATCGTGCCGATATCTTTGTGGTTTGTTGAATAAAGCCAACGGCGCACGAACCCTTTTGGGGCGCCGTGACCATGGTCAGCTGAATGGGCTACTTCACTCATCATATTCTCCCTATGTGAGGCAACTAAAGTGCAAATTCTTCACGAGCAGAGGCCAGCCAGGCATCATACTCAGCTTTTGGCAATGAACGAACAACGATCGGCATATAAGCGTGATTGACGCCGCAAATCTGGTTGCATTGACCATAATATGTATTTGGTTCTTCAGGCACATCAATCCAGGCCTCATTGATACGACCTGCGATTGAATAAGTCTGAACAGCTAATGAAGGCACAAAGAAAGAGTGCATAACATCATTACCTGTTATCAAAAGCTTAATTCTTGTCCCGGCAGGAACAATCATCTCATTATCAACTGATAACAGGCGGATTTGCTCATCTGTCAGATCTGCCTCATCAATCATGTAAGAATCAAAGCCGATTTGTTCATCAGGATATTCATAGTTCCAATACCACTGATTGCCTGTGACTTTGATAACCATATCTGTGTCTTTGGTCTGGTCTAAATAATATAGCAAGCGGAATGATGGCACCGCTATCACGACCAAAATCAAAACAGGCACAACCGTCCATAAAACCTCTATCACCACATTATGAGATGTCTTTGAGGCTACCGGATTTGATTTCTCGCGGAAACGCAAGCAGACATATACAAGAAGCGCCAACACAAATAGTGAGATAGCTGTGATAATAATAAGCAACAAATTATGCAGACTTGTTGCCTTTTCAGCAATGGACCCGGCAGCAGGCTGCAAACCTATTTGCCATGGCTCTGGCACAGCGGCAAAGGTGCTATGTGAAACAAGCAAACCAAAAAGGCTTGCCACTATATAAAAGATAGACTTTCCGCTTGGCAGCGTCATAACGTCTCCCCCATTATTCTAAGTCTCGTATCCGATCCTAGCCTGCCTGCAGATACTCTTACCATCTTGCAGACCCCACGACCTATTTAATTGCGCTTTTTTTAACCGCTTTTTCTCACTATGAAAACCCCTCTGCGACCGCCTGTCGCGGATTTTTCACAGCAAGATGATATTGATTTACAATTAAGGCCATTATTTTGCCCTTGTTTTTTGATTTTTCTGATACGATATCAGTGTTTCACAGCGATTTTACCAGAAGGTGCATCATGGATTACCTTAGCCAAACAGATAAGATTTTTTTCTCTCAAGGGGCGTTCGACCTTGATTCGACCATAAAACAAGTCGAAACGGCGCTTGACGGAGTCGATGATGGCGATCTGTTCTTAGAATCACGCCATAGCGAAATGCTGATGTTTGATGATGGGAGGCTAAAATCCTCAAGCTATGACCATGAAACTGGTTTTGGCTTGCGTGCCATTATGGGAGAGGCTGATACATTTGCCCATAGCGGTGAATTATCACAAGCAGCACTTGAGCGTGCTGTGAAGACGGTAACATCTGTCACCTCAGGATATTCAGGCACAATGGCCGTTGCCCCACGCCATCTGGCCAATGCCCCTCTTTACACAAATGACAATCCTCTTGAGGCGACTCCTTTTGAAGCAAAAGTCGCATTATTACAGGAAATTGACGCCGCTGCACGGGCGAAGGACCCGCGCGTGAAACAAGTAACGGCCTCTCTTGCCAGCTCATGGCAGGCTGTTCAAATTATGCGTGCCGGTGGATACCGGGTTGCTGATATCAGGCCGTTGGTGCGTTTGAATATCTCTGTCGTGGTTGAAAAAGACGGGCGGATGGAATCTGGCTCAAGTGGCAGTGGCGGACGATTGCTACTTGGCTCTTTTATGGAAGAGGCCTATTGGCAGGCAGAAATTGATGAAGCGTTACGCCTTGCGAATCTGGGTCTGGAATCGGTCGCTGCACCGGCAGGCGAAATGCCTGTTGTCCTGGGCTCAGGCTGGCCCGGCGTCATGCTGCATGAGGCGGTCGGACATGGGCTTGAAGGTGATTTCAACCGCAAAGGCACGTCCGTTTTTTCAGGCTGTGTTGGCGAACAAGTTGCCTCGAAAGGCGTCACGGTTATAGATGACGGCACCATTGCAGACAGGCGTGGCTCAATCACCATTGATGATGAGGGAACAAAATCAGGGCGCAATGTGCTTATCGAAGATGGTATTTTGAAAGGCTATATGCAAGATAGACAAAATGCCAGACTGATGGGGGTGGAAGCAACCGGTAATGGCAGACGCCAATCCTATGCACATCTGCCTATGCCCCGCATGACAAACACATTTATGGAATCAGGTGATTATTCTGCGGAAGAAATTATTGCCTCAACCAAAAAAGGCTTATATGCCGCTAATTTTGCCGGCGGGCAGGTTGACATTACCTCAGGTAAATTTGTCTTTTCTGCCTCAGAGGCCTATCTGATTGAAGATGGTAAAATTGGCGCCCCTGTCAAAGGCGCAACTTTAATCGGCAACGGCCCTGATGCCATGGGCAAAATCTCAATGCTTGGCAATGACAGTCAACTTGACAGAGGTGTGGGCACATGCGGTAAATCCGGACAATCAGTGCCTGTAGGCGTTGGCCAACCAACCCTAAAGATGGGCGGGATCACCGTTGGCGGCACACAAGCTGCCTAGTCCTTTTTATGATGTATCAGCTATCTTGGGTGTTTTTGCCGCAATCACAAAAATGGTAAGCAAAAGCAAAAGGCTAATCGTGCCGCCAACACCAAAAGATAGCTGACCACTTCCTGCGGCATATAATGGCCCTGCGGCAGCAAGACCAATCACCTGACCCAAAGAGCCAAACCCCTGAACAAGACCAAGAGCGCCGCCCATCTCATCTGCGCGCGCCGCTTTAGAAGCCGCTGATGACAAGCTTGGGTTCGTAAAAGCAAAACCCACACAAATCATTGTTGTGCATATAATAACAACGGCCAATGGCATCATCCCTGCCATAAACAACCCTGCGGCCATCAAGGCGGTGGCAAATTGTCCGGCAGTCAACATAGAGGCGCCGCCAATGATCGTGCCTGTTTCTCCGAGGCGGCGTACCGCAAGGCCTATCAGCCCTCCTTCAACAATAATGATACAAATGCCAACATAGGTAAACAGCCACCCTGTATCAGAGGCCTCATAATAAAACAGATCTTTGAGCAAAAGCACAAAGGCTGCTTCAACTTGCGAAAATGACAGGTTCAGCAAAAAGAAAGATAAGGCAAACAACCCAAGAGGTCCTTGAAATAATTGAATAAGGCGCCTCATAGACGATTGCTTTTGGCCAATATCAGAAGCAAGCGATACAGGCGCAACAAACGGCAGACGCAAGCATAAGAAAAACGCAAGCAAAGTAAATAACCCGGCAAGCGCAAATGGCGCCTGATGCAAAGGACCACCGCCAATGCCACTTAACAAACCGCCAAGCGCAGGACCAAAAACAAAGCCTGCACCAATGGAGGCGCCCATAAGGCCCATATATTTTGCCCTGCTATCCGGGCTTGTATTATCAGCGATGATAGCTTGTATGACGCCTATATTTCCAGCTGCAAGACCAGCAATTATGCGCGAGACAAATAACAAAATAATATGATTTGAAAAGGCAAATGTCAGATGTGCCAAAGTCGCGACAGCCAAAGAGCCCATCAGGACAGGTTTGCGACCAACCTTATCAGACATGCGTCCCAAAATCGGATTCCCGATAAACATAGCAAGGGAAAAACAAGCAAGAAGCGCTGTCATGACGCTTGCAGAATAGCCAAGCTCATCAATCACCGTATAAGGCAAAATAGGTATCAAAGCACCAATGCCAATAAAATCAATAAAGACAATCAATAATAAGGTTGGCAGATGCAACGGGCCAGACGGATTATCTGCCCCTTTTTGCTTTGTTATCACAGTCATGAGGTCAGTTTCCCAACAAAAGGTAGCTAAACAGGGTCAAGCCTAGTAGTGGCGTTCCCGAAATACCTGATCAATATTTCCGCCCCAGCTGCCGTGATAGAGATCTAACAACACATCAGCAGGTGTTTTGCGATTTTCAAGAACCTCTTCGATAGGTCGCAAGAATTTGGTTTCATCCTGGCCTGCATCATCAAGAACAGCACGCGCCGCAAGCCCCTTCTTTGAGATGCTGACAAGTTGTGAGGCTAATTCATACACATCATGTGGGCCTATTTTTGCACGCAAGCCATTTTTGGCCACATCAAGGCGCGCTGCCATCACATCATCTGCGGTGATATTCGCGGCAAGTGCTTCTGCTTTCGCAAGAGCGTCTTCATCATATAACAGCCCAACCCAAAAAGCAGGAAGCGCGCAAATATTTGCCCAAGGCCCGCTATCTGCCCCGCGCATTTCAAGATACCCTTTTAGCCGCACTTCAGGAAAGGCGGTGGTGATATGATCTTCAAAATCTGCCATCTGCGGAAATTGCCCCTCAAAAGCTGGCAACTGACCTTTCATAAACGCCCTGAATGATTGGCCTGTCACATCAAGATAGGAATCACCCCGATGCAAAAAATACATTGGCACATCTAAAATATAATCGACCCATTGCTCATAACCAAATTGCGGATCAAAGACACATGAAGGCACACCGCATCTGGCATTATCTGTGTCAGTCCAAGCCTCTGCCCGTGTAGAGACAAGGCCAGAGGGCTTACCATCTTTGAAAGGTGAATTCGCAAATAACGCTGTTGCAACAGGCTGCAAAGCAAGTGAGGTTCTGAATTTACGCCTCATATCCTCTTCGCTCTCATAATCGAGATTCACCTGAACAGTGCAAGAACGCAACATCATATCAAGGCCAAGGCTGCCCACCTTTGGCATATAGGCACTCATCACCTTATAGCGCCCTTTTGGCATGAAGGAGATATCATCTCTGGTCCATTTTGGCTGAAAGCCAAGCCCTAACATGCAGACATCAAGTGCCGCCGTCTCTTGTTTCATAATGGCCAGATGATGACCAGTCTCACGGCAGGTCTGATGCAAATTTTCCAAGGGCGCACCAGATAATTCAAATTGCCCGCCCGGCTCTAATGTAATGGACCCACCATCATGATCTTTCAAAGCGATGATATGTTCATTTTCGAAGATAGGCTGCCAATCATGATGAGTGACCAAATTCTGCAATAATTGCCCGATGCCATTGTCACCTTCATAAGCAACTGGGCGAAAACTGCCTTTGTGAAACAGAAATTTTTCATGGTCTGTTCCAATACGCCATTCATGTTTTGGAGTCTGTCTGTCGGCAAGCCATTGAACAAAATCACTGCTTGTCACAGGCGTGGTGTCTTGTTCTACAGGGTTTGAGGTCATTTTGATTATCCAGTCTGGTATAATGTGTGGCGCATGATATGTTGCAATTTAATCTGTCTTTTGTCTCAGATCGTTTTACCTGTTACCCAGTCACCACAAATAGCCTGATATAAGCTAAGAGCGGATAAGGCCGCGGTATCTGCGCGCAAGATACGCGGGCCAAGAGATATGCCAACTGATTGTGGCAATTGGTCAATTCTCTGTTTTTCATCCATTGAGAATCCTCCTTCAGGACCAATAAGGATGGCCGCTTTTTTCACTGTCTGCTCAGATAAAATACGAGCCGCATCAGATTTCTGATCACCTGACAGACGCTCATCACAAAATAGTAATAATCTGTCTTCTGGCCACTGATCCAGAACCATCTCAAGAGAGGTAAAGGACCTGATTTCAGGAATATCAAGACGCTCAGTTTGCTCTGCGGCTTCAATAGCATTTGCGGCAACTCTGTCATCTTTTACCGCTTTGATTTGACAATAGTCCGTGCGAACAGGCCAAATCACAGAACAACCAAGCTCTGTGGCTTTTTGTGCAATAAAATCAAGACGCGCTTTTTTCACTGGTGCAAAAAGAAGCCATAAATCGGGGCTGTACCATTGCGCTTGTTGTAATGATATACATCTCAGCATAGCTGATTTGCGTTCCAGTGAGGTAATCTCAGCTAAATAGCAGCCATCTTGCCCGTTAAAGACAGCCACGCGCGTGCCAACAGATTTTCGCATCACCGTGCCAAGATAATGTGCCTGATCGCGCGTCAAAGACACAGTGGCATCTACTGCCAGAGGTGCGCTTACATAAAGGCGGATTTGTGAGTGCCTGGTCTCCATATCTGTTAGGTAAGCAAGAACGGATTTAATTGCAAGCCTTTGTGAAGCAAGCTAGGGTGCAACCCATGACATTATTGTCATGACAGCTCAGATTTATTGGTACCTTCTTTGCCTATGACAGACCCGCACCATACAAAACACAGCGATATCCGGCTGACAGGCATCTGGTCATATATGCCGAAAAAGCTACATCCCTACATCACGGTTATGCGCCTGGACAGGCCGATTGGATGGTGGCTTTTATTACTACCCGGCTGGTGGAGCATTCTTATTACCTCCGGGCAAATAGCACCCGCTTTATGGCTCATGGTACTATTTTTGGTTGGAGCGATTACGATGCGCGCTGCCGGTTGTGTGGTGAATGATTTATGGGACCGTGATATTGACCGCAAAATTGAACGCACATCAGGTCGCCCTCTTGCCTCAGGCCAATTGCGCCCTTTGCAGGCTTTCACATTACTTGCTTGCTTGTCTTTGATTGGTTGTCTTGTTTTATTGCAATTACCTGTCAAAGCGTGGCTTATGGGCATAGCGTCTCTGCCTTTGGTCATCTCATACCCCTTATTCAAGCGCATCACCTATTGGCCGCAAATCATGCTGGGCCTTACATTTAGCTGGGGCATCTTCTTAGGGTCTGTTGCCGCAAGCAACCAATGGCCTGATTTAGGGCTCATTATCCTTTATTCAGGGACCGTGTTCTGGGTTATTGGCTATGATACTATTTACGCCATTCAGGATATGAAAGATGACAGGCTGACAGGCATTAAATCATCAGCCCTTGCCTTAGAGGGGCGCATTTCAAGCGGTGTTCTGCGCCTCTATTTATGCGCTATCCTCCTTATCACATCAGGCCTTTATCTGACGATTGGCAACCTGTCTGTTTGGCTAAGCGGCTGCCTTGCGATGGGAGCGCATCTGATATGGCAAACAAGGCAAATTGATGAAACAGATCCCAAATCTGCTTTGCGTTTATTCAAATCCAATCGTGAGGCAGGCTTGCTTCTCATGGCAGGGATATTGCTTGAGGGCCTTTTATAAAAAGTGATCTGCTTGATCTGTGGTCGCCGGAAGTATGGTCCATGGCCCGCCGTTGATTGGGTGCGCCTTTGCGGCGAGCGCATCATTAACAGCCAAACGAAACCCTTTATCCTTTATAAGCTGCGATAAGAATTGTGCCTCATCTTCTGCTTGCATATCATGGTCTAATAATGATCGTAACTTCGCACGCGCCTCTAACTGGCTAAGAGAGGAAAAGCGCCGGCCATTTGCCGGCAAATAAGAGAGCGCATAAGGATTGCCAGAGCTATCAGAGACATAACCAAGGCGTGTTGCATAACCATAAACTGCCTTTGGTTGCGCCGCTTGTTCGATGACCACTTTCTCATCATCCCAACGACAAAAATCATAAGCAATGCCAACCGCTTCTGTATCATGCATAATTTGCAGTTGTTCTTGTGTCAGCCATACAGCATTTAAGGGAATATGCGTACCTTTGGAAAAATACGCTGTGCATGGCACGGCGCCATAATAAGAAAAACAGGCGCTGTGAATAACATCGCAATCATGCAATATCGCTGTGGTGACCAGAAGATAGCTGTCTTGACCAAATTTCCGCAAAAGCTGTTGCGGGCTTCGATTTGACCCAACAGATAAAACAGGCACACGTCCTGACAAATCAGGCATGTCATCTTCGTTGAGCAAATAATATCTGTCACCTTTGATTACATAGCCAAAAGACGGGGCTTCATAGGGATAATCATCCGCTCTTTGACGTGATGATAACGCCTTGATTTTGACACCGCTTTCATCGTGATGAAGTAAGTCTTGTGATGATACATCTGACGAGGCCATAATCTGTTACCGCCCTCAGACAGACAGGCCGAGCAATTCATCAAGGCCAAGCGCAATATTCATATTCTGGACCGCGGCGCCGGACGCACCTTTGCCAAGGTTATCAAGGCGCGCTGTCAGCCAAAATTGCTGACTGGTTGCCTGATAAGAGGTGAAAATTTCAAGCCTGTCAGTGTCTTTGAGACCATCTGCCGCCAAAAATCCATTTTCTGTATGACATGCCATCTCATTGGCATCATAGGCCGTAATCAGGGCAGATGTCTCATAATGGGCCTGAAAAATCTCTGCAATATCTTTTGCTGATATCTGTTTGCTAAGCTGAGTGGCAAAAAGCGGTAAGTGAACCAACATGCCTTGAGCAAAATCTCCAACTGACGGCATAAAAATGGGGGCATTATCAAGAGAGGCTAATTTTTGCATTTCGGGCAGATGTTTATGAGACAACCCATGGGCATAGGTAAAATGCCGCGGGGTTTGTGAGCCGGAAAATGCTTCAATCAACGCTTTGCCGCCGCCAGAAAAGCCACTTATGGCAGGTACAATTAACTGAACGTCCTGTGACAACACACCCGCGGCGCGCAACGGCGCAACCATCGCCAGAAACCCTGTTGGATAACATCCAGGATTAGAAATAAAGCGTGATGAGGCAATATCATGGCGCTGTGTCTGACTAAGCTCTGCCATGCCATAAACCCAGCTGTCATCTGTGCGGTGCGCGGTTGAGGCATCAATCAGCACAACCTTATGATCTGAGGCCATGTCAGCAGCCTCGCGCGCCGCGTCATCTGGCAAGCATAAAATTGCTGCATCTGCTTGTGCATAGGCTTCTTGTCTGGCACTAGCCTGTTTGCGCTGCGTCTCATCAAGCGTAATCAATGAGATGGCGCTGTGATGTGCTAATTTTTCTGCGACCTGCAAGCCAGTTGTTCCTGCCTGCCCATCTATAAAAACCTGAATGCTCATAATGTCTAACAGATAAACACAAGCAGAAGTTTGCGCAAGCAGATAGCGAAGACCATGATTGATTTTCGCACCATAGCTTACTATTTATGAATAAAGTTCTGACTTACCATAAAATGGATATCACAGATGACACAGCTACAAACAGATCTGATGGGCGCGCTTCTTGACGGTGCTAAAAAAGCAGGTGCAGATGCCGCAGATGCCGCATTAGCCACAGGACAGGCAACATCTGTGTCTGTTCGTCTTGGCAAAACGGAATCTGTTGAACGTGCTGAAGATTTTGCTGCCGGACTGCGTGTTTTTGTTGGCCAGAAAGTGGCAACATTGTCTCTTGGTCAATTGCAGGCAGACGATATCCCCGCCTTGTGTGAGCGCGCAGTGGCTATGGCAAAAGCCAGTCCTGAGGATCCCTATGCTGTTCTGGCAACATCAGATCAAATCGCAACAAACCTGCCTGAGTTAGATATGTGTGATGAGACTGATTTAGGCGCAGAAAGACTGACAGATATGGCCCGTGCGGCAGAAGATGCCGCCAGAAGCACCAATGGCATAAGCAACTCAGAAGGCGGGTCAGCTTCGCAAAGTCACTCTGAGGTGTTTATTGCCGGCACACATGGTTTTTCAGCAGGTTACCGGCGGTCGTCATTTGGCTTTTCCACAGTTGTATTGGCAGAAAAAGATGGCCAGATGCAGCGTGATTATGATTATTCATCAGCTGTCTATGCAAGCGATTTGGAAGACCCTGCCACCATTGGCGCCAATGCTGCCAAACGCACCCTTGCAAGGCTTGGCGCTCAAAAAGCCAAAACGGGGCAGTTTCCCGTCCTCTATGATAATCGCGTATCACGCTCCTTAGCGAGCCATTTTGCCTCTGCTATAAATGGCGCCTCTATTGCCAGAGGCACAAGCTTTCTGAAAGACGAAATGGGCAATCAAATTGCCAATGATGCTATTACCCTGATAGATGATCCCTTAAGGCCAAGGGGTGCCGGTTCACGGTCTTTTGACGGTGATGCCTTGCCTGTCTCACGGCAAACGCTGATTGACAAGGGCAGCTTGCAAAGCTGGCTTTTGGATTTATCATCTGCCAAACAACTTGGCCTGACCTCCACCGGGCATGCCCGCCGCTCTCTTGCCAACCCGCCTTCGCCTGGCATATCCAACCTCATCATGGAAAATGGGCCGTGCAGTTTTGATGAATTGATCGCTGATATTGAACAAGGCTTTTTGGTGACTGAGTTAATGGGATCTTCTGTAAGCCTCATCACAGGAGATTATAGCAGAGGCGCAGGCGGATTTTGGATTGAAAATGGCCAGATTACCTGGCCGGTTGGCGAAGCGACTATCGCAGGAAACCTCAAAGATATGTTCAGGCAAATGGTGCCTGCCAATGATCCTGATCTGACATCATCTATGATTGTTCCCTCTATACGCATAGACCACATGATGGTTGCAGGAAGCTAGAAAACAAAAATGGGACACGGCAAAATAACAAAGTGGGACGCCCCGCCTTTTCAGCGAAATGGTGCCAGTGACTGGTGGGATTTATATGCCCGCGATCATCATTTCTTGCGTATAAGATGGCGTAATTTACATCAGCTTGATGACCAGATGTGGCGATCAAACCAACCTTCACCCCGCCAAATCGCTGACCTGGCAGCGCGCGGCATAAAAAACATCATAAATCTCAGAGGCCCCAGAAGCGTTGGCACATGGCAACTTGAAGCAGAAGCCTGTGCGGCTCACGGCATAAGATTATATGATTTTACTGCCCGTTCACGTGCCGCACCTGACAAACAAATGCTTCATGATGCCCGCGATCTATTTGCCCACCTTGACGGCCCTTGCCTTATGCATTGCAAATCTGGCGCAGACAGAGCCGGGCTTATGTCGGCGTTATATATGATGATCGTCAAACAGCAAAATGCCAGACAAGCGCTTGCGCAATTATCATTTCGCTATCTACATGTGAAACAAGCCAAAACTGGTTTGCTTGATGCCTTCATCGTCTCTTACATCCCCTTTGAGGATCAGGGGGTCACGTTCTTTGACTGGGTTGATAATCATTATGATCCAACAGCCTTGCATGATAATTTTATGACCAAAGGCTGGGCTAACCGGCTTGTCGATGATATTTTGCGGCGTGAATAATAAGGGGCAGTTCTAACTCATGGTTTGCAAGGCGCATAATCTGGCATAAAGACCATTTTGGGCAAGCAACTCATGATGATTGCCTTGTTCGACAATCCGTCCAGAATCAAGCACAATAATATGATCTGCTGACTGAATCGTTGATAAGCGATGTGCAATTACAAGACATGTGCGCCCTTTTGAAAGGGTCTCAAGCGCTGTTTGAACCTGCTTTTCTGCTTCAGCATCAAGGGCAGAAGTGGCCTCATCAAGCAGTAATATCGGCGCGTCTTTGACAATCGCTCTGGCGATTGCAAGGCGCTGTTTCTGACCGCCTGACAATCTGTTACCAGTCGCCCCAAGCCGTGTATCATAGCCATTTTCAAGCTGGCTGATAAACTCATGAGCGGCGGCATCTTTGGCTGCTTGGATAATCTCTTCCCGGCTTGCATCTCTTCTGCCAAAGGCGATATTGGCAGCCACGGTATCATCAAAAATCACCGCCTCCTGAGAGACAAGTGCGATATGTTTTCGCAAGCTGTGAATCGTGACATCATCAATGGGTTGATCATTAATTGAAATACTGCCTGAGGTCACATCCAAAAAGCGGGGGACAAGATTAATAACAGATGTTTTGCCGGCGCCGCTTGGCCCAACCAGTGCAATGGTCTGACCTGCGGGTGCTGTAAAACTCACATTTTGAATCAATGACGTCTCGCCAATAGTTAAGCACACCTTATCAAAGCGCAGAGCAGCAGTCTGTGCGACCAAGGTGCCAGCCTCTTTTTTATCAGTGATAAGATTATCACGGTCTAAGAGCTCGAAAATGCGCTTGCCGGCAGCCGCTGCTTCTTGTGTGACAGCATTCAGCGTGCCAAGCGCTCTGACCGGCTGAACAAGCAAAAGAAGCGCCGTGATAAAGCCAATCACATCACCTATTTGCATCTGGCCTCTTGCCACCTGATAAGAGGCAAGCGCAATGACACCTGCCACTGCCACGCCGCCCAATGATTCCAATATTGGATCAATCTTCGCTCTGCCTGCCAGTAAATTGACGAGCCGCGCAAATAGGGATTCAAACGCTTTGTGACTGCGCTGTTTTTCAACATCCTCAAGCTGAAACGCTTTGACCATGCGCGCACCACCAAGCGTCTCACCCAAAAGCGAGGTGACATCTTCTAAATGTTCTTGCAAATTGCCTGAGGCTTTACGCTGTGCATTGCCAATGCGCACTATAGGCCTCATGGCAAGTGGGTAGACAGCAAGCACCAACAAGGTCAACATCCAGTCAAACCACATCATAGTTGCCACCATAGCGATAATCGTCAACAAATCACGCACCAGATTATTGGCAAGCCTGACAAGGGCTTCTCGCACAATATTAAGGTCATTCATAATGCGCGAAATAAAAGAGCCGGTTGGCTCACCTGTTAGCCAGGATAAATCTGCCTCAATAAGATGAGATGTCATTTTTTTCTGGATATCAGTTGTCACACGCAGTGCCAGCTTATTGACAGTCAAAACCTGCAAATACATAGCTATGGCGCGGATGGATGATAAGGCAATAATCGCTATGGGCACATAAAAAATCGTTGCAAAATCATTATTTTGCAGACGGTTAAACACTTCAGAAATAAGTGCAGGATAAGCAGATGACGTAGCCGCAACAACCACCATCAGGCATAAAGCAAGGCCAATACGCCCTCTGTAAGGCGCCACCCAATCACGCCATAGCCGCCTGATTACCAGACGCGGCACCTGATCATCGCTCATAGAATTATCATTGCTGGCCATAATTCGCCTTTTATCATCTTACAAAGTTTTGTTATCTGGCGGCCAGACAGCCTCAATACCTGCAAGCACATCATCCACTTCAATTTGAAGAATAACAGATGGCTGACCATAATCTTCATCTGCTATCACATCCAGATGATGCAATGTCGGCACATAAGTCAATGGGGCTGATTGCGAAAACAACCCAAGGGACGGAATGCCAAGCACCGCTGCAATATTCAACAAACTTGTATCATTGCCAACATATCCTTTGGCTTGAGATAAGATGGCGATTGCCTCATCAAGAGGACGAAACACCTCTAATGCAGGGGCATTTCCGGCTTTTGTAATCTCTGATTGTATTGCCTTTGCAATTGGGCGCTCTGCAGGACCTCCCATAAGTGCGATCGCCATTTCAGGACGTTCTAGACGCAGCTGCATGACCAGCTGTGCAAATCTCATCGCAGGCCAGCATCTATCCTCATGCATAGCGCCAATGCCAAGGATAATAAGTTTATCAGGTGAAATCCCCATTTCATCAAGATAGGCACGCGCTGCAAAATGATTATCTTCACTCACACCAATATGCCAGTCATTATCAGGCGCTTGCCATCCGTTAAGGCGCCAGAACTTTGCCATTTTCTCAGTCGCGTGAAGCGCTTTATCCTCTGCCGCAAGGCAAGCAGACGACACCCCCCTTACCTTACCAAACCCATAGGCAGCAATGGCTTTGATACCAGCAAGGCGCAACGCTCTGATATAGCTTTGTGAATGGTGAAGCACTAAGGCGCGTTTGGCACCTGTGGCTTTGAAATCACGTGCCAGACGCAGCAAACCAAACAAGCCGTCATGACGCCCTTTTATCCCTCTGCTATTGCGCTCAATTGGCAGAATTTGGTCACTGGCAAGGCTGTCAGCAAATAATATATGGGGGTGTGATGCCATTTTTGTCGCTAAAATAACATGCTGATCCGCGATGAGGGAATCTATCCATTTTTTGTGCCAAACCATATCACCAATGCCAACCAAAGGCTGGATGACCAATAACGGCCCGTCACCTTCTAAAAAGCTTATGCTATGTGATTTTGGATTTTGGGGCACAAATGCCTCTCATCTTGCTGATTAGAACCGTAAAAAAGATACCTTGGGCACCATTGTGTCTTTCGATTAGCATTTGCAAGCCGGAAAACAAAGCTTTATCAATCAGGAAAGGGATAACTTAGGATCATTATGGCACAAAAGAACAAATGGGTAAAATCCTTGCTTCATAGCCAAATCGGCGCCTGGATTATGGCAGCGATCCTGATATCATGTGTGAAGCTGATTTGGATGACATGTCATGTCAGGCATATAAGGCCACCTGCTCTACTGCGCCATCAAACACCGGCTGAGCCGATGATCATTACCCATTGGCATGAATTTATCCCTTTTATCCTGATGCTCTCGCCACCCCGGATATCTGTGTTAAATTCCAGTCATGCTGATGCCCGTATTTTAGGCTATGCCTCCCGTTTTGTCGGTGCAAGACCGATTTGGGGGTCATCTAATCGCAATCCGCTATCAAGCCTGCGCCAGTTAAGCAATGAAACCAAAAAAGGCAGACATGTCTTAATCACGCCTGATGGCCCCAGAGGTCCGGCACGCAAAATGGCCCCCGGCCCTGTCGCTTTGGCACAGTTAACAGGGCGGCCAATCATCTTCTTTGCCGCCCATGCTGATAAAAAATGGCGCTTGCGCAGCTGGGATAAAACGCAAATACCCAAACCATTTAGCAAAGTGACCATTTACTGGAGTGAGCCTGTCATCATTGACAGAGACAAAGATAAAACTGCTCAGGAAACAGCTTTGAGGAAGCTTGAGGCAAACCTCATCACTTTTAGCGAAGCAGCGGACAGAGGCGACAATGCCTAGGCCGTTATCTCTTCATGCTTATCGATGGCTGATGAGCGGGCTTGCCCTCATTCTTCCTTATTATCTTGCACGCCGCAAAAGGGCCGGCAAAGAAGATAGCCAAAGATGGCAAGAACGATTAGGCAAGGGCTATAGCCACTTTGACAGGCATAAGACAACCATTTGGTTGCATGCAGTCTCTGTCGGGGAAGTCATGGCGGCCTTGTCATTGGTTGACGCGGTGATAAAGCAAATACCCAAAGCGCATTTTATCATCACAACAGGCACTGTCACCTCTGCTGAAATCGTGGCGCAAAAACAATCAGAGTTGCCGGTAACGCATTATTATGCCCCTTTTGATGCACCCAGATTTGTCGATCGATTTTTTGACCATAGTCAGCCTGATTTTGCCATATTGTTCGAATCTGATTTCTGGCCTTGCCTGATAAGTGTGGCGCATGAAAGGCAAATCCCTGTCTATCTTGCCTCTGCCCAAATGTCAGAACAAAGCGCTTTGAGCTGGCTGAAACGACCTCTTCTGGCAGAAGCTGTCTTTGGCCCCATCGCCCATTGTTTTGCCCATGATGAGACACAAAAAGACTATTTTTTGAAACTTGGCACAAAACAGGTAAGTGTCACAGGTTCTTTGAAATTACCGCGCCTTATCACTGCCAAAACACATTTGGCAAAAGCGATAAAAAAAGCGGCACATAACAGGCTTATTCTTCTGGGCGCGTCAACCCATCAGGGCGAGGAAGCACAGTTACTTGATATATCAGCGCTTCTTCGTGCCAACGGTCTTGACCATCTTTTGATCATGGCCCCGCGTCATCCTGAACGCGGTGATGATGTGGCTAATTTAATGCCTCATGCCAAAAGAAGACGCCATAATGATCTGCCTGCGCGTGAGGATGATGTGTTTCTGGTAGATACATT
Source organism: Puniceispirillaceae bacterium (SeqCode) (assembly GCA_049890215.1). Lineage (GTDB taxonomy): Bacteria > Pseudomonadota > Alphaproteobacteria > Puniceispirillales > Puniceispirillaceae > UBA685. The sequence goes on from JBMHBX010000005.1 coordinate 63,622, forward strand.
AGGTGATATGCCAAGCTTATATCAGGCTGCTGATATTATATGGCTTGGCGCCACCTTTTCCGGCAAAGGCGGGCATAATCCACTGGAAGCTGCCAGCTATGGCAAGCCGATCATCTGCGGCCTGTCACAATTCAAAAACCAGTATGAATTTGATCAGCTTAAAAAATTAGATATTTGCCATGAACTGGTTGAAATAGGTGCAACCGTATCCTTTATAAATGATCTTTATCAGGACAAAGATCGCCTTGCTGAGATCGCCAAGCGTGGCAAAAGCTATGCAAGTAAGGCAAAAAAGCGTGCACAAATCGTGGCAAATCACATTGTCAAAGATCAAGGTGTATAGACGATGAAAGCACCGGCATTCTGGGAACATAAAGGGCTTGTTTCAACATTATTGCTACCAGCCTCATGGCTGTATTTTTGCGCGAGCTATCTAAGGCAGATGCTTCATAAACCCTATCAGGCTAGCTTGCCTGTTATCTGTATTGGCAATATCACATCAGGCGGCACAGGCAAGACACCAACCACAGCCTTTATCGCACATATGATGGAAAAATCAGGCAAGCGTCCGGTGATTTTATCACGAGGATATGGTGGCCAGATTCATGGCCCTATAATGGTTGACCATAATAGTCATAAGGCAAAAGATTGTGGTGATGAGCCCTTATTGCTTGCAAAATCATTTCCTGTCGTGATTGCACGCAACAGAGAAAAAGGGGCACGCTTTATTGAATCTCTTCAAAAATATGATGCCATCATTATGGATGATGGGATGCAGAACCCGCAATTAGCCAAGGATTTAATCATCTGCGTATTTGACGGCAATATTGGTCTTCAAAATCAGCGCCTTTTCCCGTCCGGGCCTTTGCGTGAGAGCCTTGGGACTGCATTGCCTGATATTGATTTGGCGATCATCAATGGCAGGGATCATACAAATCTAACGCCAAAAATGGGGGCGGTGCCTGTCATCACTGCCGCATTAGAGGCAAAAACACCTCCTGCGACAAGTCAGGATAGTGATGCTTTATGGGCGTTTGCTGGTATCGGGCAGCCAGAGCGGTTTTTCAGCACATTACGCAAAATGAACTGCCATCTGGCAGGCAGCACAGCCTTTGGTGACCATCATAATTATCGCGAAGATGAATTGGTCGTGCTTGATATCAAGGCCAGACAACACAATGCGCGCCTTATCACAACTGAAAAAGACTGGGTCCGTCTATCTCCTGACTGGCAGAAAAAAATTGCCTATCTGCCTGTTAGCCTGCATATTTCAAAACCAGATATTGCTCTGTTGCAATCTATTTTGAGCACTTCGAGCACTTCGAGCACTAAGGCTTTGTGACATGTCACATTACAATAAGCCCTTTTTGTGGCGCAAATTCATTGAAATCTTTTTATGGCCACTTCAGGGGGTCATTGTATTTATACTTGTCAGCCTCATCAGGCTTTTGCCGGTCAGCACAACCTCTTTCATCTTTGGAAAGCTTGTTCGTTTTGCGGGCCCTATGACAACACACCATCAACGTGCCAGACGCCATATCCGCTTTGCTATGCCAGAGCTTTCGGAACAAGACATCACAGATATATTGCCAGAAATGTGGGAGCATCTTGGCCGGGTAGCAGGCGAATATCCTCACATCCATAAAATGGGGAATAAGCGTTACGCCACTTTTCACGGGCTATCTCATCTTGAAAATAATACACAAGGTGGCTTTATCATTGGTGGTCATATCGGCAATTGGGAAATGCAGGTGATGATCTCTGCCTATCTTGGGCATCATTTCGGGATTGTCTATCGGCGGTTAAATAACCCCTTTGCCAATTGGGTTTTGGATACTCGTTTCAAACGCGGCTCAACAGATATCTATCCCAAGGGACAAGAAGCTGCCAGAGGCATGTTAAAAACCATCCGGAAGAAAGGGATGGTACATTTAATATCAGATCAAAAATTGCGTGAAGGTGTAATGGCGCCTTTTTTTGGGCATCCTGCCAGCACCCCGGCAAGCCATATCAAAATCGCGTTAAAACAAAAAATCCCCATTTTTTATGTCAGAGCTATTCGGCGCAAGGGCTGTCATTTCGATATTCATATCTCACCACCTCATTATATCTATACAGACGGCAAGGTAACAGATGAGCTAGTCGCTCATCATGCCGCTGAAATGAACAAGGTGTTATCTGATTTTATCAAACAGACACCAGAACAATGGTTATGGCCACATAGGCGGTGGGGAAAAGATATCTAACCTCTATCGGTCTAGAATAATTCACTTTGGCCATCATCAGATTTTTTGCGTGTCTGTGACGGTTTTTTCGAAAGCGCAGATTTATCATGAATTGTTGCGCGGCGCATATCATCAGCAAAGGTGATTGATATCATCTGCCCGTTGGCAAGCTGTTTTGCTTGTTTAATCGTATCGCCACTCTCATCTCTGATAAGAGCAAATCCTCTGTCCAGAACGCGTGAATAGCTATTCGCCTCTAGCAACCGGTCTGATTGCAAAAATTGCGCAGATTTGCGCTCAAGCAGCCCTGCCATTAACGGGGCTAGCTTTTGTGAAGCGCCATCATATCGTCTTGTCATGGCCCCAAGCAACTGGTGCGGTGGCACAAGACGCATTGCAAGCTTATTTAACTTGTCTGTCGCGCCATAAAGATGTTTATCAGTTTGCCGGATAAGTTTTGTATGAGCGACATCAAGGGCCTGGCTTTGGGCATTCACAAAATCACTTGGATGAGACAGGCCTCTCAATGCAGATGATAGGTTTTGTGTGGCCTCCTGAAGGCGCCGCGCCATGGCCGCTTTTTGACGCATATCCCAATCAGCTATCCTCGCAGTGACCTCTGATTTCACCGGCGTGGCAATCTCAGCGGCTGCGGTTGGAGTCGGCGCACGCCTGTCAGCGACATAATCAAGCAAGGTGGTATCTGTCTCATGGCCAATTGACGAAATAAGCGGTATGCGGCATCTGGCGGCTGCCCGAATAACCTCTTCTTCGTTAAATGACATCAAATCTTCCAAAGAGCCGCCGCCGCGCGCCACAATCATCAGATCAGGTCGTGGCAGGCTGCCGGTACCATCAATTTTATCAATCCCATCAATGGCGGCGGCAACTTGTTCTGCTGAGCCTTTACCCTGCACAAGAACAGGCCAGACCAATACATGCACGCCAAATCGATCGCCAAGCCTGTGCAGGATATCCTGAATCACAGCGCCGGTAGGGCTCGTGATAATCGCGATGGTCTTGGGGAATGCTGGCAAAGGTTTTTTGCGGCTTATGTCAAATAAACCTTCTGCTTCCAGACGCTTCTTGCGCTCTTCAAGTTGTTTGAGAAGCGCTCCTTCCCCGGCCACTTCCAGAGACCTGACAACCAGCTGGTATTTCGACTGCCCTGAAAAACTTGTTAATTTTCCGGTCGCGATAACATCAAGACCTTCTTCGGGTCTGACGTCTATTGAAGATGCCACACCTTTCCAAATCACCGCGCCAAGATTATGGCTGTCATCTTTCAAACTAAAATAAATATGGCCAGATCCCGGAAAGCTCGGCCGGGAAATCTCACCTCTGATGCGTACATAATCAAAAGCTGATTCTAAGGTCCGTTTTACAGAGGCTGATAATTCGCCAACGCTAATATAGGGAGCATTATGGTTTTCAGTCACAGAATTGCTAGCTATCTTGTCATTATGGGCAGAAAATTGTAAGTATAGGCACATTAACACATATCTTTGAGGATATGTTATAACGCAAATCCTATTTTTCAAAAATTCTCTGGCAATCAGTCACAATCAGCATTTTATGAAGGTATCTGGGTGATATGAAACTTTTAGTCATTGGCGGTGGTGGCCGCGAACACGCCCTTTGTCAGGCTCTGGCCTCATCACCATTATGCAAAGAACTGCACATTGCGCCCGGCAATCCCGGGATTGCCGCGCTTGGCACCTGTCATAAAATTGATAGCGAAGACACCATAAGCCTGTTTGAGCTTGCCAAAGAATTATCTCCTGACTTAGTTGTGATCGGACCAGAAGCCCCTCTTGTAGCGGGGCTCGCAGATATGCTTGAAGAGATTGGCATAGCGGCATTTGGACCATCAGCCGCAGCAGCTCAACTTGAAGGATCAAAAGATTTTGCGCGTCAAATATGCGCAAAGATGGCCGTACCGCAACCCCATTTCCAGAGCTTTACAAACGCTGAATCAGCCCTGGAATATGCTGACAAGCTGGGGGGATATTGCGTGATTAAGGCTGATGGCCTTGCTGCCGGAAAAGGAGTTGTTGTTGCCGATAATATGGATGATGCCGGCCCTGCAATTGTGCAAATGCTGGGAGGACAATTTGGGTCAGCTTCGTCAGCGATTTTGATCGAAGAGCGTATTTCAGGTCCCGAATTATCTGCCTTTGCTTTTGTGGATGGGCCAAATGCTGTCTGGCTTGCCTCTGCACAGGATCATAAGCGCGCTTATGATGGTGATAAAGGGCCAAATACAGGTGGTATGGGCGCCATATCGCCCTCACCTTTGATGACAGAGGCCTTGCGCAACAAAATTATGGCAGAGATTATCGAGCCTGTTGCCAAAGCGATGTCTGACGAAAACACCCCCTATCGTGGCGTTTTATATGCAGGTCTTATGCTCACAGAAGACGGGCCTAAGGTGATTGAATTTAATTGCCGGTTTGGTGACCCTGAGGCAGAAGTTATTTTGCCGCGGATGAAAAGTGACCTTCTATCTTTAATTTGTGACCTGCGAGACGGCAAATTGACCAGAGCCCAAATGACAGATGATATTGGTGTCACTGTTGTCCTTGCCACCAAAGGATATCCGGGCGCCTATGAAAAAGGCAGCCTGATAAAAGGACTGGATGAGGCAGGACAAAACGATCTTGTGACCATATTTCATGCCGGCACCTCGTTGGATACGATTGGCAAACTTGTTGCAACTGGCGGGCGGGTATTGGCTGTCACAGCCCTTGGGGCCACAACAGAACAGGCACGTGTAAATGCCTATGATGCTATCAGCAAAATTGACTGGCCTGAAGGTTTCTGCCGTTCTGATATTGCACGATAATTTTTGATTATTATCTTTTATCTTCAAAAAATGCGGTCAAAAGAAGAGCAGCCTGTTTTGCTGATAAGCCACCATATATCTCTGGCTTATGATGAATAGTAGACTGGTTAAAAAGGTGCGGGCCATTTTCCACTGCCCCTCCTTTTTTATCATCAGCCGCAAAATAAAGACGCCTTATACGGGCATGTGATATCGCCCCTGCACACATGGCGCATGGCTCAAGCGTGACCCATAAGTCACAATCTGCAAGTGATTTCGTCCCAAGATGTTTTTGGGCCAATTGAATGGCGATCATTTCTGCATGGGCAGTCGCATCCTGGCGCGTTTCACAGAGATTATGAGCAGACGCAATGATCTGTTTCGTTGGCGCATGATAAATCACCGCACCAACAGGCACTTCACCTGCCTTTGCAGCTTGTTTTGCAAGATGCAAAGCGTCATCCATCAAATTCGTGCCATTATCTATTTTTTTCATGGCTCAAGACTAGCCCGGAATTTTGCAATTTGCAAAAGCCTATCAAACAGGTCATAAAGACGCCATGACACAAAATAATGCATTACCACCGCAAAAAGACAGTGAACGTATCGCAAAACGTATTGCGCGTGCCGGTGTTTGTTCGCGCAGACAAGCAGAGCAATTGATCGAAGCTGGTAAAGTCAGCGTCAATGGCAGCATCATTACCTCTCCTGCTCTGAATGTGACAGCGCAAGATAAAATCATGATTGACGGCAAGCGGCTGCCTCAGGCAGAAGAATCACGATTATGGCGCTATTATAAACCACGTGGTCTGATTGTCTCTGCGAATGATGAAAAAGGCAGAGACACTATTTTTGATAATCTGCCAGACCATATGCCACGGGTCATTTCAGTTGGTAGACTTGATTATGATTCAGAAGGGTTGTTATTGCTGACCAATGATGGCGCTGTTGCCCGCCATTTAGAATTGCCTGCCACAGGTTGGTCCCGGCGTTATAAGGTGCGTGTGCAGGGGCGCGTTGATGAAGATAAGCTTGCCTCTCTTGCCAATGGCATCACCATTGATGGTGTGCGCTATGGTGAAGTCATAGCAGAGCTTGAAACGCAAATGACAAGCAATGCCTGGCTTATTATTTCAATCAGAGAAGGTAAAAACCGCGAAGTGCGCCGTATAATGGAGCATCTTGGCTATCGCGTAAGCCGTCTTATCCGCTTATCTTATGGCCCCTTTCAGCTCGGGCGTCTTGAAAAAGGTCAAATTGAAGAAGTGCGCCGCAATGTGTTAAAAGAACAACTCGGCGCAGAAGATTCAAAATCCGCCATGGCGGGCCTTGAAGGACCATTGCCACGCACAGCAAAAAAGCCAAGACGTGCTAACCCGTCTGCAAAATCAGCTGAGAAAAATAACAAAAAACCAACTCTGAAACTTCAGAAAAAGCCAAAACGTCCTCAACGCAAAAGACCATCCGGGGCCTAAAACAAATATCATGCAGATTATTGCCGGTGAAAAAAGAGGGGCAAAATTAGCCACTGTGCCAGGTTTTGATGTCAGACCGACAGCGCAAAGGACAAGAGAAGCCCTGTTCAATATTCTGGAAGGTGGACGGTTTTTATCCGGCCTTGCCGGGTGTCAGGTGCTTGACTTATTTGCAGGTTCAGGCGCGCTAGGGCTAGAGGCATTATCAAGAGGCGCCTCCTCTGCCAGCTTTGTCGAAAAATCATCTGACGCCATCTCCATCATCAAAAAAAATGCCCACAAAATAGCCATGGCAGATAAAGTACATGTGATTCAAAGCGACTGCCTGACCACAAGGCAATGGCATTATGAAAAGGCAGATTTGGTATTTTGCGACCCTCCTTATGATAAAGGGCTTGCCATCAGTGCTATTGAAAATTTCAGGGCCATAGGCGCCTTTTCACAAGACGCGCTTATTGTGATTGAAACGCGTATATCAACCACATTATCTTTGCCTGACGATTTACTGTTATTGGAAACAAGGCGCTATGGCATGGCAGGGTTGCATTTTTGCCGCTATCGCTAGCGTCTGCCAAATAATTTTTCAATATCCTTGAGAGATAAAGACACATAGGTAGGCCGGCCATGGTTACATTGCCCTGACCTCGGTGTGACTTCCATCTCGCGCAAAAGCGCATTCATTTCAGCGCCATTAAGAGACCTGCCAGCACGAACTGACCCATGACAAGACATGGTGGCGATCACATGTTCTATTTGTTGGTCAAGGCTGAGACTTGTGCCAAGTTCTGTCAATTCTTCTGCCAGATCACTGACCAGCCTTTTGGCATCCACCTCCCCCAATATGGCAGGCGTTTGACGGATTATCACAGAACCTTCACCAAAAGATTCTATATCAAGCCCTGCTTTTTTCAGCACCGTATCATGAGCCAAAATGGCTGATATCTGATTCTCGCTCAGTTCAACAACTTCTGGCAATAACAAAACTTGTGCTGGTAAATCACCATCCGCCATCGCTGCTTTCATCCGCTCCATGACAAGACGTTCATGGGCAGCATGCTGATCAATAATCACAATACCGTCTGCGGTCTCACTAATCAGATAAGTGCTGTGAAGTTGGGCTTTAGCAGCCCCTAAGGGTGCGTTATGAAGATAGGTGTCTGTGACCTCATCTGTTGGCTCTACGCGCGCTTGTGGCGGTGCTTCGGCTATCGTCTGATTGATAGTTTGTGCAGCTTGAGCGGCACGTTCTGAGGCTGCCTGACTAGGCTGAGGTGCTTGCCAGTCAGCATAGCGGCTATCCATTCGCGGTTGAGGCTGATATCCATATCCGGAAGACCCGTAGCTTGCTTTACCTGCAACAGGTGCATTTTGGAAATAACGCAACGCATCTGCATCAGTGTCCATCGGCTGATTAAGCGCGGCATCACGCAAATGAGACATCACAGAACCGACTATCATGGAACGCACCGCCGCCTGATCCTGAAAGCGCACCTCTGCCTTGGCGGGGTGAACATTTACATCAACCATATGGGCAGGCACTGTTATGAATAAAACAGCCATGGGATGGCGTCCACGCGGCAAAGTATCACCATAACCTGCCCGCAAGGCACCCAGTAAAAAGCGATCACGCACAGGCCGGTTATTCACAAAAAAATAAATTTGCGATGTGGTTGGCTTATTCATAACAGGTAAGCCGATAAGACCTGTCATCACAGCCTCATCACGATTTGCTTCAAGCGTTAAGGCTGCTTGTGAAAATTGACGACCTATCACATCGCCAAGGCGCGCGGCTCTGCCGGCTTCATCATTCAGGCGCGTACTATAATGAAGTAACTTTCTTTGCCCATCAAATGCTTCAAAGCTGATAGAAGGCCAGGCCATCGCAAGCCGTTTTATGACATCAAGACAATTGCCTGTCTCAGTGCGTGTGGTTTTCATAAATTTCAAACGCGCAGGCACATTGGCAAATAAATCACGGATAATGATCTGCGTGCCTTTACTCATCGCATGAGGTTCGGCCTTGCCAATATCACCTTGATTGATCTGCAATGCCCAACCATGCGATTGAGACAAAGTGCAAGACCGCACAATCATGGTTGAAACAGAGCCTATCGAGGGAAGCGCTTCACCACGAAATCCAAAAGAATGGATATCAAATAAATCTGAAGTAGATAATTTCGAGGTCGCGTGACGTTGAATTGCCAGAGATAATTCTGGCTTTGTCATGCCTTTGCCATCATCTGTCACCACAATCTCAGATAAACCACCTTCAGATAAGTGGATTGTGATGTGGCTGGCACCTGCATCTATCGCATTTTCAACAAGCTCTTTTAAGGCGGCAGCAGGGCGTTCAATCACTTCGCCTGCGGCTATCTGATCAACCAGATGAGAGGGAAGAAGTCTGATTTCTGCCATAAGCCTGTGTGTTTACCTCTAAGCCTGTTTAGCTGATCATCAGTCTATCAAAATGACTGAACCATCAATACCGTCAATCGCTTTGGTGACACCTTCGGTTGGCAATTTGCCATTTAATCTGTTGGTACGAAGACGTGCATCTTCTTCCATCTGATCAAGAAGAGGACCAACATTCGGCAGGCCGCCAAACACTATCTGGATCGGCAGGCGGCGCTCAAACTGGATACCAGCGGTTTCTTCATCAACAAGCTCACGAATATTGTCAGGCACAGCATCAAAGGCAAATAAATCATCATAGCCATCGACTGAGGTTTGTCTGGTTTCCAATAAAAGCGTTGTTTGCCCTTTGGCAGACACAACAGCGCTAGAGACTATCGTCTGTGATTCTTGTGCATTTGGATCAGGGCGTTCAGTAAAGCCAGGTGGCAAAGATAATGGCGGGCGCACAACAACTTCAAATTCATCAGGTGTTGATTTTTCTGACCCGATAGCTTGTCTGAAGTCTGAACAACCACTCAATGCAACCAAAGCGAACGCTGCCCCTGCCAGAAGCCGCACTGAAGTTGTGTAATCTTTCACCATAGCGCTGTTACCTTTTTTCGTTTTGCTTATCTTTTATTTGTTTATGTCTTGATTGCTGACGAACCTGAATCAGCACCTCAACCACCCATAAAGCGACCCCTGTGAAGATCATCGTGTCAGCTATATTAAACGCCGGATAATGCCATGTGCCAAGGTGAAAATCTATAAAATCCACAACTCTTCCATAAATTTGTCTGTCAAGCGCATTACCAAGGGCACCGCCAGAGATGAAAGCCGCTGCCAATTTTTGCCATTTTGCCAGATCAGCCAGCTGAAAAAACAACCATAATACAACCACAACAGCCAATAAGGATATCCCATGACGTGTCCACTGCCCTCCTGAGGCCAACAGACCAAAGCTGACACCTTCATTCCACGCGGGCGCAAAATTCAAAAAAGGGAATACAGCTATCACGCGCGGCGGGTCAAAAATCAAAGACAACATCACAGATTTTGTCACAAAATCTGCAATCATCACCGCAATGACCACAGTGATAAAGCGTACCATATCTTGGCGCTTTGGCATCATGACCATAAAGGATAGCCTTTCTTAGCTGACCGCAGAGACAACATCCTCGCAGCGGCCACAAATCACAGATGTCTCATCGACCTCAGGGAGAACCTTCCAGCAGCGCTGACATTTCTCGCCCTCAGCCTGACCGATGATGACACCAAGCCCTGGCATATCATCTTGCTGATATGCACCACTTTGCGCTTCATCTTCCATGACCTCAGCGGTAGAGGTGATAAACAGACCTGCAAGATCCTGACCAGAGAATAAGGCAGCATCGTCAGATGGCAGATAAAGATGACATGTGGCCTGCAAGGATCCGCCAATTTTGCCATCATTACGCGCCTGTTCCAGTGCGGCGGTTACAGCAGAGCGTATTTTGCGAATCCGTGCCCATTTGGCCCCTAGCGCCTCATCTGCCCAACCAGCTTCCAGCGGCATATAGGTTTTCATATGAATTGAGGTGCCACCATTATTGGCGTAGGCTTGCCATGCTTCTTCTGCGGTAAAGCATAAAATGGGTGCAATCCACGCAACAAGCGATTCAAATGTCGCAACCATGACCTGTCTTGTTGCTTTGCGCTCAACGCTGTTGGGGTCATCACAATAAAGTCTGTCTTTGCGAATATCGAAATAAAAAGCAGATAAATCAGCGTTGCAAAAATCATGCAAAGTCGTAAAGACACCATGAAAATCATAAGCAGCTGATTTGGTGCGCACAGCCTCATCAATCTCAGTGAGACGATGACACAACCATTTCTCTAATTCAGGCATATCCTTATGAGAGACATGTTCGGTTTTATCAAAGCCGTCAATCGCGCCCAACAGATAACGTAATGTATTACGAATACGGCGGTAATGATCTGTCTGGCGCTTAATGATTTCCTGACCAATACGAAGATCATCATAATAATCTGACGAGACGACCCATAAGCGCAGAATATCAGCGCCATTTTGTTCTATCACCTTTTGCGGCAGTACCACATTACCAAGTGATTTTGACATTTTACGACCTTGTTCGTCTAAGACAAAGCCATGAGTAAGCACACCTTTATAAGGCGCCCGCCCTCTGGTGCCGCATGATTCAAGCAATGATGAATGGAACCAGCCGCGATGTTGGTCAGAGCCTTCTAAATACAGATCTGCAGGAGACTGTAAGTCCTCTCTTGCTTCTAGCACAAAAGCATGTGTTGACCCTGAATCAAACCACACATCAGCTATATCTTTTACCTGTTCATAATCATCTGCTTTATAGTTATTACCAAGGAAACGCTGCGGGTCTTCGGTAAACCAGATATCACAACCATCTTTGGCAAAAGCCTCCACAATGCGGTCGACCACTTGTTGGTCACGCAAAGGCTCACCTGATTGCTTGTGGACGAAAACAGGGATAGGCACACCCCATGCGCGTTGGCGTGACAAACACCAATCAGGACGATTAGCGATCATAGATGACAATCTTGTGCGCCCTGATGATGGGTAAAAAGCGGTTTTTTCAATCTCTGCCAAAGCGGTTTCACGCAGATTGTTACTGGCCATTGAGATAAACCATTGCGCTGTGTTCCGGTAAATCACAGGCGCCTTTGATCGCCATGAATGTGGATAGCTATGCGTTAATGAGCCAATGGCGATCAAACCACCCTTTTCGGCAATGATCTCAGCGATTTTTTGATTATCACGCAAGACATGCATGCCGCCAAATAAAGGCAAGTGCGCTTCTAACTGCCCGTTTTCTGCCACGGTATCAGGCACAGGCACACCATGTCGGATATGGGCAAGCTCATAATCCTCAGGACCATGCCCAGGCGCGATATGCACAAAACCTGTCCCTTGATCAGTGGTAACATAATCACCGGCAAAGGCAGGCACATCATGGTCATATCCATGACCGGCAAGCGGATGAGAGGCGATGAGGCCTTCAAGCTTGTCACCTGTAAAACGCACCTCTTCGCTTATCGCCTCAATACCTGCTGCTTTGCATGTATCCTCAAGCAAATCAGCTGCAACCACCAATCTTGTGCCTTTTTGTGCCAGCGATGTGTCAGTTACATCATCAATGGTAAAACACACATAAGTGATATCATTTCCATAAGCGAGCGCTCTGTTCCCCGGCATTGTCCATGGTGTTGTTGTCCAAATGACAATACGCGCGCCTTCGATTGGGGCAAATTGTGTCTTCACTACTGTAAAACACGCATAAATAGTCACTGATTTATGATCAGCATATTCTACCTCTGCCTCAGCAAGCGCTGTCTTTTCAACAGGCGACCACATCACAGGTTTGGCACCACGATAAAGGCCACCATTCATCAGAAATTTACCAATTTCCTTTGCAATAAGAGATTCTGATTCATAGCGCATTGTTTTATAAGGTGTCTCAAAATCACCCAGAACACCAAGGCGCTTGAATTCTTCAGATTGCACATCAAGCCAATGAGCGGCAAAATTACGGCATTCCTCTCTGAATTCGGTGATATCCACCTCATCTTTATCTTTGCCTTTTTTGCGATATTGCTCTTCAATTTTCCATTCAATTGGCAAGCCATGGCAATCCCAACCAGGCACATAATTGGCATCTTTGCCAAGCATGGACTGAGAGCGATTAATCACATCTTTTAGGATTTTATTCAGCGCATGCCCAATATGAAGCTGGCCATTTGCATATGGCGGGCCATCATGAAGGATAAATTTCTCAGCACCTTTTCTTTGGTCTCGCAGTGATTTGTACAGATCAATGTCTTGCCAATATTGCAAAATTTCAGGTTCTTTTTTCGGCAGACCACCACGCATAGGGAAATCTGTCTGGGGTAAAAACACTGTTTTTTTATAGTCTTTTGCTGATGTATCACTCATCTGGATAAACCTTCAATCATATCATCTGATCTGCGTCATTGCCGTCATGGCACATAAATTTGTCTGTATCAGGATGCCAAAATCATTTTGGCCGTTTGGGTGTCTTTGCTTATCTGCTCTTTGAGGGCATCAATACCCGTAAATTTCATTTCTGATCTTACATAGCCTTGTAGCGTGATTTCTATTCTTTGACCATAAATATCATCGCTGAAGTCAAACAGGTGCGCTTCGGCAAGCACACCTCTGTCATTCACAGTGGGACGCAAACCGATATTGGCAACACCATCAAAAGAGCGCGCATCATCTCCGATTTTCACTGTGATGGCATAGACGCCAAAAGCAGGTTGCAGCTGCGAAATAAGAGGCACATTGGCTGTTGGAAACCCAATTGTTCTGCCACGCTGATCACCTTTTGCGACAATACCGGCAATACGATGAGGCCGGCCAAGCATATGTTCTGCTAATGATACCTGACCTGCTTGCAAAGCAGCTCTTATACGGCTTGAGGAAATCACCATCTGGTGATCATCTGTGGCAAGAGGCACGCCGGTTGCTTTCATATTAAATGCGCGGCCAAGCGCGGCAAGGGTCTCAATGCCACCTGAACGCGCCTTTGCGAAAGCAAAATCAGCACCTGCAAAAAGATGCACAATCTGAAGAGGGCGCAGCACTTCATTAGCAAATTCCTCAGGTGAGGCCACCCGAAGTGCCTCATCAAACGTAATATTCACAATGAGACTTGCGCCCATTTCAGACAAAATCTGTTGTTTTTGGACAGGATCCATCAATAAAAACGGCGGATCTTTGGGCCTGAAAAAGGCACGCGGATGAGGCGCAAATGTCAACACAGCAAGCGGCAAGCCAAGATCATCTGCCAAATCTCTGGCAGTGGCAATCAGATGTTGATGGCCTTTATGAACCCCATCAAAATTACCGATCACAGCAACGACTGGCTCACCATCACGCATAGGGGCGCCTCTTTGCCATGATATGATATTTGTTTTAGTGATTTGCGCCATAGACCTGTCCTTTTACACCGCCGCAACTATAGCCTATTTTAGCCAATAGTTTCAATGATCCTGTCACCTGTCCTGGCTGTTTTCATCTTTACCATAACCTTATCGTAAGACATAAATAGCGCGGCTTTTCAAAAAGTCTTTTTTGCGTCATGATATGACGAAAGGCCTGACACTCATTGCCTGACACTCATTGTCTGATATTTATTGTCTGATATTTATTGTCTGGCGCCTGACATGGCAGCAAAAAGAACTGGCGTTACGGAGATGACATAATGGAGCCTCTTGCATTTGGCGAAAAATTACTGGCGCTGTTTTCAAGCCCGGCAGCCTTTACCGCTTTAATTGACGGTGCCTTCACCTTCGCCGGCGGCATTCTGACACTTATCATCGGGTTGATTTTGGCAGGACGTATAAGCCGGATCGTCCGAAGTGCGCTTGGCAGGATAAACCGTATTGATAAAACGCTTGTTCCTGTTGCTGCCTCAGTTGTGCGCTATGCGGTTATAATTGTCACACTGGTCGTGATGCTGGGGCAATTTGGTGTGCAGACAACATCTATCATTGCTGTCCTTGGTGCCGCAGGTCTTGCCATTGGCCTTGCGCTTCAGGGCACCTTGTCAAATGTTGCCGCAGGCGTCATGTTGCTTATTTTACGCCCTTTTGAGGCAGGACACTGGATTGAGACAAATGGTATCTCTGGCACAGTCAGAGAAATAGGGCTTTTTACAACTCATATTGATACCTTTGATAATATTTACATCTCAGTGCCAAATTCCACTATCTGGTCATCTACCATCATCAATCATGCCAAGCATATCAAACGCCGCCTCGACCTTACGATTGGCATTGGTTATGACAGTGATTTTGACATGGCAGAAAAAGCAATGATGAGCCTCATGGATGATGATCGCATATATAAGGACCCTGCCCCGGTATTTCATGTTGTCTCTTATGATGACAGCGCTATCACTGTGCGGGTGAGACTTTATGCTGATTACAATGATTTGTTTCAGCTTGGCTGGGATCTCAATCGCCGCCTCAAACCTGCACTAGATGCACATCACATTGAAATTCCCTTTCCGCAGCGTGTACTTCACTACGCCAAACAAGATAACTAGCTGACTATTACCCCTGATGACAGACAAAAAAACGCCTCTCACAAATCCGGTTGGCATTAGCCGTGACACCCTTGCCAGAGGTGATGTTATGGCAATGGCACGTGCACGTGACGGGCATGCGGCAACTGTCTTATCAGATGAAGAATTGATAGCCTCACGGCGCGCCATCGTTCCAGATGATTACGCAGGCGAAGATATTTGGGTGTTTGGCTATGGCTCTCTTATTTGGAATCCGATTGTACAATATCAGGAAACCAGAAGCGCGCTTGTTCATGGTTATCACAGACGCTTTTGCATGTGGACACGCATTGGCCGCGGCTCACCAGACTGCCCCGGCCTTGTATTGGCCCTTGATCAGGGCGGGTCAACCAAAGGAATTGTCTTCAGAATTCCTGCCAAGATTGCCGTAAAAGAATTAGATATTTTATGGCGGCGTGAAATGATGGCTGACAGTTATCGGCCTGTCTGGTTAAAGGCAAATACACAAAAAGGCCCTGTCAGAGCCTTAAGCTTTGCCATCAGGCGCAATCGTCCGGTATTTGCCAGACGCATGAGTGATGAGCAAACAGCAAGCATCATACATAAAGCGGTTGGATTTGTCGGCCCGTGCCGCGATTATCTTGAACAAACACAATCAGCGCTTCTGGATGTCGGTATTTATGACAGACAAATGGCCAGACTTGTTTCGCTTGTTCACAGGCTGGATGAAACAGATTAACCAGTCGGCCACTGACCACCCAAGGCTTGGGTTAATTCGCGCGCAATACGCGAGACTGTTTTGCCGATTTGCGCCATAGAATTCTGGCTAACGCGCACAGACGGACCTGATATCGAAAGCGCCCCAATCACATTGGTTGAGCTGTCAAACAAAGGTGAGGCAACACAGCGCAGACCTGGAGAATGTTCTTCATCATCAAAGGCATAATAACGGTTTTGCACCTGTGCGATATCTTCCCACAGGCTATTGGCTGTCACATGGCTATTGGCTGTCATCTGCACAATACCCTGCGAGGCAATTAGTCTTTCTGCCTCCGGGCGTCCTGTAAAAGCAAGGCATGCTTTGCCAACGGCAGAGCAACTCCACGGCGCTTTCACGCCCGGCTTGGCAAGAGCACGCATCATCTGTGCTGATTCAACCTGCGCAAGATACACAAGCGCCTCATCTTCGATAAGCGCAAGATTGGCTGTCTCACCTGTATCTTGCATCAACATTCTGAGGTAAGGGCGCGCCATGAAACAAACATCTCTTGCACGCATATAAGAGGCGCCGACATGAAATGCCTGAACACCAACAAGCCAGCGGCTGTCCTCAAATCGCACAAACCGCTCTAGCTGCAATGTTGTCAGCAATCTGTGCGCTGTTGATGGTGCAAGACCAACACCGCGCGCAAGCTCTGACAAAGTCATCCCATTTGGTTCTTCAGATAATCTTGATAAAAGCCTTAGCGCTCTCGAGACGGACTGCGTGTGACCGCTGCGCTTTTCTAACATATCATCGGGCATCAAACGACCTTTATCGTTATCGCCAGCCCCTAATGATACCATGCGCCCCTTTTTTGCGCCTGACAAGGAAAGATTACCAAATGCGTCAAAATGCCCTTTTCAGTGCTTGCCTTCTGATAATTTATGACTTACTGTGCGGACCAAGCTTAAGGCTATGCGGCTGTGGCGGAACTGGTAGACGCGACGGATTCAAAATCCGTTTCTGGTGACAGAGTGGGGGTTCGATTCCCTTCAGCCGCACCACCCCCTAAAATATGATGATATTTAGACAGGTGCAAATCCTGCCTCTTTCGACAGCTCTAAGGTGAGCCAAAGATAACGCCTATGCGCCGTTGTCTCTGCCCTGTGGTGCCGCGAATCACACCCTGAAAAAATTAACACAAAAACCAGATGACTCAGATCTGCCCGGCGGTAAACGCATTGTAATCATTGATAAAAATAGGGATTAATCTTTTTTTCATCATTATCTGTCAGCATGAAGATCTCATTTCAGTTAACCGGGGAGGCATCACATGCGGGGGCTGATTTTTGGGTTGATTTTGCTTGCAGGGTGCGGCGGGGCGCATCCGTGGGAAGATCTTTATGTAACAGAGCCTGCTTGTCTGGAAGCTTTGAAGGAACTGGCAAGCGTTGGCAGCCGTGCTGTTCCAAAAGTGTGCAGGACACGCGCGGAGGTCATCACCTCATCAAGCGCTGCCTCAGATAAGTCACTTTCACAAGAGTTGTCGGATCATGGGCATCTTGCATTTGAGGCAGGTGATTATGAAGGCGCTCTTGCGGCCTTTACCATTGCGATCAGCCTGGATGAGGGTAATTTCGAACACTATATAAATCGCGCTGTTATCTATACCAAACTTGACCGTTTTGAAGAAGCCGTCGCTGATTTTAATCAGCTGTTCAGCTTTCCACCGGATAAGGTAGCAGCCTATATTGAACGCGGTAATGGAAAAGACACTTTTGGTAAGTATGATATTGAGATCGCACTCATTGATATTGCCATCCTCGTGAAAGCAGATGGTGCTGAACCCTATTTCAGACGTGGCAACGCCAATCATGCGCTAGGCCGCTATGAAGAGGCCATCGCTGATTACGATAAGGCAGTTGAGGCAAATCCCCAAGATGCAGATGCTTATAATAACCGCGGAAATATCAAAACACGACAGAAGCGATTTGAGAGTGCAATAGACGATTTTAACGAAGCCATCAGGTTAGATCCCCAATATGCATATGCCTTTTATAATCGTGGGAGAGCTCTAAGCGGTCTCGGCCGCTATGAGGAGGCCATCGCTGATTTTGACCGCACTATAGAGATTGAGCCCAATTATGGCCGCGCCTATCAGAAACGCAGTTCTGCCTATCGCAGATTGGGTAAATTGGAACAGGCCAAAGCTGATTGTGATAAGGCCATTTCGCTGTTCATCCACCCCATAAACTGCCTGTAACAATCTTTACATCTATAGTATTGGGCCTGTGGCTTTATGCATACGCTGTTCAAAAACTGGGGGCGAGCCGCCGGCTCCATTCTGGGTGCATTGGTGCCATCTATCGCGGTTCTGGGTGGCTTTTTATTTCTTTCCGAAACGCAAACTAGCATTGAGATTGGCGGCCTCACTCTAACATCACTCGGCATTCTTTTATCTTTGACCGTGAAAAGCGACACTTAACACGGCGTCATATGGCCATTTTCACTATCGATAGGCATCAGGTTCCATGATTATAAAGGCCAAAGACACCTCTTTTCGTTCATTTGGGGCATTTCGCTCTCTCATGGCCGGCCATTTCAAAGACAAACATCATCGTCAAGAGACAAAAAGGTGACCAAATGCGCAGGATATTTTTGCGAATCACCTGATCATTGCCGTCATATTGCTGTG
>JBMHBX010000006.1:0-3170 GCA_049890215.1 Puniceispirillaceae bacterium (SeqCode)
GCCTGAATTTTACAAAATAAGTATATTCATATACTCTTATATTATCGCTGCGAGTTCATTGCAGTTTTCATGATCTCGCTGGCACGCTAATGAGTGTGGATGAGGTCTGTTAAGTTTCCTCACAATATATTTGAAACGCCATAACCAAGCCTCATTTGCCTCAACATTATCTGGGGAGGATTTGTGATGGTTGAAAATTTTGGTGGCATAATCAATTTGATTGTATTCCTGGCGCTGACATTTGGGTGGGCAATGTATGGCTATCAGATGTCAGTGGGTGTGAAGCTATTTTTCGATAAATTCAATATCAGTCATACGGGCGTTATCATTGCCGGCTTTGTAGGCTCATTTTCGCTGGCAGCGGTGCTTATGCACATATTGTTGCTGTTGAGAGGGCCGGAAGGAGCTTGGTATCTGTTTGCCTATTTCATCATTCAGGCCGCTATTGCGGCGCTCTTAAGTTATCGGACTGTGACAGCAAAAGTCGCGATTGACCAAGGTGTCAAATATACCGCTGAACCCATTGTTGCCCCTATCGTTTTTGGCGCGGCCTATGCTTTCTTACTCTATAATATGAGTGGGATTTTATATGCGTGAACCCTGTGAACAGGTAACCGATTAAAAACAAAAAGGAGATAACAAGATGGGGTTATATACTGCTTATAAACAAGCTATGGCTGATAATGATGTCACAGCTTATCTGTCTTTATTGCATGATGATTTCACGGTCGTGTTTCATAAATCCGGCAATTCATTTTCAAAAGAAGAATGGGCCGAAATGGTCTCAAGTATGATGGCGAATGAGAAATTCATTCAGGAATTTACACGATGTGTTTATGAAAATGACGACATATTGGTTGAACATAGTTTCATGTCCTATCCTGATGATACACGCGAAGCCGTCATGATGATTGCCCTGAAAAAAGATGGCAAAATCATCAGAGTGGAAACAGGCGCCACAACGCTGGACTTATAAATTATATATATTTTTCAAAGGAGAGGGCCATGGCAAAAGGATATTTGGTTGCGAATATAAGAGTAACTGATCAGGATAAATTTCAACAATTCTCCGGTATGGCAGGCCCGGTCATCCAAAAGTTCGGTGGCAAGGTTTTGGCAAGAGGGCCAGGTGCTGACAGACATGAAGGTAGCCTGTCAGGTGTAGTCATGATGATAGAATTTGATAGCAAGGAGGTTGCAGAAAGATTCTATTTCAGTGAGGAATACCAAGCGGCCAAGGCAGTAAGAGATGAATGTTCTGAAACAGACCTTATGATAATTGAAGGGGCATAAAACATTTTTGTCTTATCTTGTAAAATATAAAATGATGTCAGGGGCGAGCTGAATGCTCAATCAACAGCTAAATCCGCTAGGGTGATGGCCAGGCCGCAGCTATCTGCAAAGGCTATAAGATTGGCAATTGTATCTTCCGGCAAGTGCAGACCGTCTGCTTTTGTTTGCTGGAAATGCAGATGCTCTTTTTCGCCAGGATAGTAAATGTCACTATATCCGGCGGCGTGCTGACTTTGTTTCCAATTTGTGATCATCTCATCCATGTCGGCTTTGAAGTCCGAGATATCCCGGATTCTGCCGATATCAATGGCAAAGAGGAAATGGCCGACGCCACTAGGTTTATCAGGCACATACGGGCCATTGACGGCGGTGCCGAAGCGGCTGTTTGACAGGATGCCTGACAACACATCCATCATTGCAGACAGGCCGAAACCCTTATGGCCAGCCATAGGCAGCAATGTGCCCTCTATGGCTTCAGACGGGTCAGTTGTGGGTATGCCATCTTTTGATACAGCCCAATGGTCAGGTATGGGCTCATTCTTATCCTTTGCCAGATATATTTTCCCGCGCGCCACAGCCGTGTGCGAAATATCAAGGATAAAAGGGGCCTCAGAATTGGTCGGGGCGGCCCAGCTTTGTGGGTTATTGCCAACCATCTTCTCAACACCTCCAAAAGGCGCCATAGCAGGACTGGCATTGGTTGCCAGGAAGCCAATCATATTCTGGTCAGCTAATATCTTCGTAAAATACATCGCTGTGCCGAAATGACCAGATCGGCGAATTGTGGCGCAGGCTGTACCATATTGTTTTGCCCTTTCAGACAAGATGTGGACAGCTTCATTGGTAATGTGCTGGCCTATGCCATTATGGCCGTCCAGAGCCAGAAGCGGGCCGGTATCCATAAGGACTTCAATCTCCGCGCGCGGATCCATGACCTTATTTCTGATACGTGTGCCATACCAGCTTGTCCGTAATACACCATGCGAGGAATGGCCCCATAAATCTGCCATGACAAGACTATCTGCCAGAAGCGCAGCTTTGGTGGCATCAATTTTTAGACAGAGAAAAATATCAGTCACATATGCGCGCAGCTTAGTAGGGTCGATTATGTGCATCATAGTGTGATCACCATCTCCTCTAGAAGCGCGGCAAAAGATGCTCCATGCATGTCTGTATCCCGGGCCGTTCCTTGTATATGCGGTCTTGGCAGGCTAAATTTGATGACCAGCAAATCATCAATATCAAACCGCTTTATGTCTGTCGCTTTCATAGCGAAAAGCGCAGCAACTGCATCTGTTTTTAGATGTTGTTTTAACGCTTGATAAGTGTCGGCATCATTAAAGAAAATATCAATGGTCAGCCAAAATGGCCCGGCATTCTTGGAGCGTATTTTCTTGGTAATATCTAGCAGTCTGGTCATCTTACACCTCAGTCACTTCAAGGCGGAAGGCTGACATCCGGTCATCAAGCGCCATTATATGGTGAAAGCAAAATTCGTATAAGGGTCCCCGTTCCATTTCCGGCGGCGAAAACGGAAAGGCAAAGGTTGGCATAGGCTCATTCGATGATAGGGGCAGATGCAGTAAATCAGGATTGAGCAATTTAGCAGCTTCAGTGGCTTGTTTTTGTGTTTTTGCCGTGAAAATAGCCATCACGGCTCTTTCGCCATTTTGAGGATTTTGTGTTTCCAATGCGCCCAAAGTCGCATTGTGCCCTATAATGCGAAGCTCCAACTTCACATCTGTTAAGCCGCGCTCTGCCGATTTTTTATCAAAAGCGTTCTGTAAAGCAGAGACCCATTCAGTTATATGTGCCACATAATGCTGGTCACGCACCATCACAAGGGAAACGGTCTGATAGCCAGCCAATCTGGCACC
>JBMHBX010000007.1:0-6900 GCA_049890215.1 Puniceispirillaceae bacterium (SeqCode)
TCTTTCCTCCTAGCTCAACATCCATTCATGATGAGGGTCATTTTTAAATTTCCAAATACGCTTGGGTCCAGCCATGACGTTCAAATAATAGCTCTCATAACCATGAGGTGCACCAACAGGGTGATAGCCACGTGGCACAAGCACAACATCATTATGTTCAGGTGCCACGACCTCATCCAGTGATCTGTCATCTGTATAGACACGATGCAAAACATAGCCTTGTGATGGGTTTATTTTGTGATAATAGGTTTCTTCAAGATAGGATTCTTCAGGCAAATTATCTGTATCATGCTTGTGAGGGGGATAGGATGACCAATTCCCAGCAGGAGTAATCACCTCTACAACCAGCAAGCTATCAGCAGGCGCATCCTCAGGTAGAATATTACAAACATGGCGAGTGTTTGTGCCTGTGCCGCGCACTTCATGGCTCATATCTTCTGGATATATTATGCGCGCAGGATGTTCGCCCGTAATGCCAGGGGCTCTGCAAATCGCAATTTCACAATCACTATCTGCCTGTATTGACCATGGCGTTTTGAACGGCACATAAAGGGCAAAGGGTGGCTTTTTATCAAAGACATCATCACGGCCTTTGAAATGTCCAAAATCAATACCGCCCGCAGAAAAAGAACAGCTGCCAGAGAGCAATACAACGCAATATTCAGTCTCATCACCATCACCTGATAAAACGCTACCTTGCTTCATAATCCTTGCCGAAAAGCCCACGTAATACCAACCAGCTGATTGCGGGGTGATGTTGTGAAGCTCTTCACCATCGGCTGCTTTTATCAATAGCTCTGACATGCTCTCTGCCTCCTCATCGTGCCTTTAAGATTTATGGCCTTTAGCCTGTTTATCGCGGCCTGATTGATGATTTTGATGTGCATCCATTACAGATTGCCTGTTTGAAATATCTGGCACACCGACATCCCACCATGTGCCACCTGCTTCAGTTGAAGGGCCAGGATCAGTATCAATGACAATCACATCAACGCCTTGTTTTGTGATGCTTTGTGAAACAAGCTCTTCAAGTTCGGCAATAGAGTTCGCTTTTACTGCGCGCGCACCCATTGAGCCTGCATGAGCCACAAAATCAATTTCAGGCATAACTTCATGATGAGAATCTGCAAATAGATTGTTAAACGCCGCGCCGCCTGTGCTAGCCTGTAGACGGTTAATACAGCCAAAGCCGCGATTATCCGTGATAATCAAAGTCATAGAAGCGCCCATCATCACAGCTGTTGCTAGCTCTGAATTTGCCATCAGATAAGAGCCATCACCAGCAAAGACAACATTCGGGCGTGAGGGGTCTGCTAAATGGACACCAAGGCCAGCAGAGACCTCATAGCCCATGCACGAAAATCCATATTCCATGTGATAGCCATCTGTCATGCCAACACGCCATAATTTATGGAGCTCGCCGGGCATAGAGCCAGCCGCACCCACCACAATCACATCTTCAGGACAGGCTCTATTAACAGCGCCAATAACCTCAGAATCTGCTGGTAATCCATTATGAGAAGGCGCTTTGGTGACATCATCTACTTGCCCCCACCATGTCGCATTCAGCTTTGTTGCATGGGCGCGATAAGCCTCATCGACCTGATAGGATGATAAAGCATCTTCTAGTGCTTCAAGCCCAGTTTTAGCATCTGCCATCAAAGGGGTAGCATCATGTTTGACAAGATCGTGAGCCTGCACATTAAGGGCAATGACCTGCCCTTTGATTAAGCTGTTTGAGCCTGTTACAAAATCTTGCAGGCGGCTGCCAACAGCCAGGATAACATCAGCTTCTTCTGCAAGCGCATTCGCGGCCGAACTGCCTGTTACGCCAAGCGAACCCATATAGGCTTCATGAGCTTCTGGCAGAGATGATTTACCAGCCTGTGTAGAGGCGACAGGTATCCCTGTTTTAGCTGAAAAAGACGACAGGATATCTTGAGCGTTTGAATAGCGCACACCGCCGCCAGCGATTATCATAGGCTTTTTGGCAGAAGATAAAAGTGAAACTGCGCTGGCTAGCTCTTGTTCATCAGGATTTATGCGACGCACCTCCCAAATACGTGGTTCGAAAAATGAATCAGTATAATGATAGCTTTCAGCCTGCACATCCTGACATAAAGACAGCGTAACAGGTCCGCAATCAGCTGGGTCTGTCAAAACAGACATCGCTTTGGGTAAAGATTGCAGAAATTGTTCTGGGCGGGTTATGCGATCAAAAAAGCGTGAGACAGGTCTAAAACAATCATTAGCAGAGACAGTGGCATCAGAAAAATATTCAACCTGCTGTAATACAGGGTCTGGGCGTCTATCTGCAAAAACATCACCTGGTAGGAATAACACTGGCAGGCGGTTGACATGGGCAAGGGCGGCAGCTGTGACCATATTGGTTGCCCCTGGCCCAATAGATGACGTAACAGCCATCATTTGCCTGCGTTGTTTTTGCTTGGCAAAGGCGATTGCCGCATGTGCCATTGTTTGCTCATTATGGCCGCGATAGGTTGGTATTTCATCCTTAATCTGATAGAGGGCTTCGCCTAATCCAGCAACATTACCATGACCAAAAATGCCCCATACCGCTGCAAAAGCAGGCGCGGTTGTGCCATCTAGCTGGCGAATTGATTGAGCAGCCATCCATTTTACAAGTGCTTGTGACATTGTTAATTTTTGAGTGTTCACTTCATCTCTCCTGCTTCATCCCATAGCTGTATGAGGGTTGCGAAAGTCTGTGCCATTTGCTGGACAGCTTGTTCATCTGTGATGTTGTCAGACATCCATTTTTTCGCGACATCACCAAAAATGGTTCTGCCAATGGCAAATCCTTTCACAAATTTAGCGCCGCGCCCTGCTTTAAAAACAGAGGCCAATTCTTCTGTTGGCATATTTTTGCCCAAAATAATGATGCCTTGCAGATGCGGGTCACGGCTGGCTGCAATTTGTGAGGCTTGGTGCCAGAATTGTGTGTCATTAACAGGCTCTAACTTCCACCAATCTGGGCAAATATTCAAATCATATAAGCGCGTCATTAATTGCAAAATCTGCTCAGGAGCAGTTGGCTTGCTATCGCGCTCTGTGATAATTTCAAGCAGTAATTCATGGCGCGTTTGGCGGCAAGCATCAGCAAGGCGCACAAGCATATCTTCATGATAGGCGACAAGGTCTTTATCATCATCTAGACGAAGCGGCGCCAATACCTTGACGCAGTGATTTTCTGGCCAAGTCGCAAGGCGCGCACCAAGAGAGGGGGCTTCTTCAAATTCAAGAGGAAATGTGCCTGAAACTTCAATGGGTCTGCCAATCCATAAATCATGATCAGAGGCTTTATGTAAGGCAGAGCGACCAAGCCTGTCATCAATTAATACACCTGCGCCACCGCGCCCATTTGTTGCTTGCAAGCTTGCTTGAAGTGCAAGATGTTTGAAGGCTTGAATCGCTTTATTATCACGCCCTGCTTTTTTTGCCATTGCTTCAAATTGAACACGGTGATCAAAGGCGAAAGAGATAAGCTCATCATAGTGTTTTTTGCGTGTGGTTGACCAATGTAGTTGCTCTAATTTGTGATCACGACGCAAAGCATGATGAGATGAGCCATTGGTCAATAAATGAGTTAATTCCTCAAAAGAGGGGTAGGCGGGGGCACAGCCATGACGCGAGACAGCAAGCGCACCGCAACCATTTGCATAAATGGCGCAGGTCTCGAGAGGCTCATCACGCAGCCAGCCGCGTAAAAAGCCTGACATAAATCCATCTCCTGCACCAAGCACGTTAAAGACTTCGATGGCTTGCACAGGTACAGATACACCATCATCCCAGCCTTTGATTTCATCTTCAAAGATCACACAGCCAAGCGGTCCTCTTTTGCAAACAAAGATAGCATCTGAAAGCGTGCGTGCCTCTCTTAAAGCATCCAGAGTATAAAGCTGACCACCAGCGATTTGCCATTCTTCTTCGGTGCCAACAATCAAATCACAATGTGGCAGAATTGTTTTCAGGTGGTCTGAAACAAAAGCACTTTCTGCAAACCGTTCTTCACCATCTCCATGTCCACCAAGCGCCCATAGATTTGGTCTATAATCAATATCAAATGCCACCTTGCGATTGGCCTGTCTTGCCAGTTTCATCACCTTAAAACTTGCAGCAGAGACTGACGGTGTCGAAAAATGCGTGCCTGTGACCAAAACAGCTTTGGCACTTGTGATAAAATCAGCGTCAATATCATCTTCGCAAATCGCCATATCAGCGCAATTTTCACGATAAAAAATCAATGGAAATTGTGTTTGATTGCGGATACCCAGAAGAACAAGAGCCGACAGCCTTTCCTTATCAGTGATGACATGACTGATATCGACGCCTTCGGCTGTAAGCTGTTCTTTGATAAAGCGGCCCATATGTTCATCGCCCACTCTAGTAATGAGCGCAGAACGCAAGCCTAAACGTGCAGTGCCAACAGATATATTGGTCGGGCTACCACCAATATATTTGTCAAAGCTCATCATATCTTCAAGGCGGCCACCAACCTGTCCTCCATAAAGGTCAACAGATGAGCGTCCAATACAAATCACATCTAATTCAGCTGCCATCTATCCTATTTCCCAGTTGCAGGCAACATTGTCTTGCGCGCTACTTCAATTGCAAGATATTGCGCAAAAATCACTGTTGAAGAGACGAACCGAAATCCGCCAATATCCTTCTCATCAATTAAAAAACACGTCCCTTTATGAATCGGGCTATTGTCATTGTCAGTGATGCAAATTAACGGGATGTCTCTTTCCTCTGCGATATTGACAACCATTTTGGTCGAGGCTCGATAAGGCACAAAGCTGATAGCAAGAACCACATCATTTTTGCTCACAAGTGATAATTCTGCCTCTGCATCATTTTCAGCTAACGCCAATGCTTTATTGCGCACCCCGATACGGGTTAGCAAATATTCAAGATAGGTTAACATGGTGCGGCTTCTGCCAGAGGCGCACAGATATACCGTATCAGCGCTAACAATCTGCTCGACAGCGTTGCGCACATCATCGCGGTTTATCGTATCGCGCAAAGTGATAAGAGAGTTAATTCCTGCTGAGGTGATAGCACCCAAAAGGTCGTCATCCTCAGCATTTCCCATATTCACAATGCGTTTTTCATAGGACAAAAAATTATCACGCACAGATGATTTAAACACATCTTGTATTTCTTTAAAGCCCGAAAAACCAAAGCTTTTGGCAAAGCGCACAAAAGCAGAAGCAGGCGCGTTGGTCACATGCGACAATTCAGATAATGTGGATAAAGCCATCTGCTCTGGATGGTCAATGGCAAATTGCGCAATTTGCTTTAATCTGCGTGGCAGTGATGCCTGATTAGCAATAATGTCATGCCTTAATTGCTCCAGACGAGCTGGCACATGCCTCTCAAATTGACCATCCATAATTTACTTTTTTCATCCCACATTAAATGGCAAGTTCTTTTGCCAAATCACCAATTTCAGCACCGCCAGCCATAAGGCGCTTAATATCATCCCCTTCAAGATCTTTTGCTGTGCCTTCGCCAATTACCTCACCAAGAGATAAGAAGGTAAAACGGTCAGCGATAAGGCGTGCATGGATCTCATTATGTGTGATCAAGATAATCGCAATATCACCTAATTGCTGAACACGGCGGATAGTTTTCAATACTTCCATCTGCTGTTTTTGCCCAAGCGCTGAGGTTGGCTCATCAAGAATCAATACCTTTGCCCCGAAATAGATGGCTCTGGCAATCGCTAAAGTTTGACGCTGGCCGCCAGACATTGTGCCAACAGCCTGTTCAGGGTCTGCAATATTAATCCCAATCTTTGCCATTTCTTGGGTTGCGATCTCTGCCATCTCATCCATCTTCAAGATGCCAAAAGGACCTCGTCCAAAGGTTAATTCACGTCCCAAAAAGAAATTGCGTGTGACAGAAGACAGAGAATTCAGCGCTAAATCCTGATAAACTGTGCCAATGCCAGCTTCAGATGAATCACGAGGCGATTTAAAGTGCACTTCTTGCCCATCAACCAAAATAGAACCTGATGTTGGCGGATGAACGCCTGATAAGGTCTTAATCAAAGTTGATTTGCCAGCGCCATTATCACCAAGCAAAGCATGAACCTCACCTGGATAGACCTTTAGATTGACACCATTCAAAGCTGTGAATGTGCCAAATTTTTTGACTAAATCGCGTGTTTCGATAAGAGGGGTTTGTGTCTGCTTTTTCGCCATGACTATATACTCCCCATAATGCGTTTGCGGATATTTTCATTCAGTAAGGCTGAGGCAATAATCACAAGTCCCAAGAATACACGATAGAATGACCCATCAATGCCCGGGATATAGAAGAAGGCCTCTTTGGCGATACCAAAAATAAAGGCGCCGACGATAATGCCAAGGACAGTGCCAAACCCACCTGTCATCACAATACCGCCAATCACCGCCGCTGCAATTGCTTCTAGCTCTTTCAAATTACCTTTAGCTGCATCTGCGGTATTCACTTCGAATACCTGACAGGCGGCAAAGATGGTGGCGCAGAAAGCAGAAAAGACAAAGAGGGATATTTTCACTTTATTTGTTGGCACGCCATTGGCCTTGGCAGCGTTTAAATTACCACCAGTTGAATAAATCCAGTTACCAGCTTGGGTACGGCTTAATAAGACATAACAAGCCAAAGATAGGATAAACCAAATCATCACACAGCTATAAAGGCCGGGCGCAAATTGATTGCCAAAATTATTCGTATTCCAATCCACAGCGTAATAAAGCCAGCTAAAGACAGGCTCTAGGATATCACCACCAAAGAAGTTTGCGACAGGACGTGCGGTTGTCAGTGTATCAATATAAGCGCGTGCAATATCAATATCAGTCACGGTTTTGGCCACAACAGGTTCAATCTGGA
>JBMHBX010000008.1:0-36073 GCA_049890215.1 Puniceispirillaceae bacterium (SeqCode)
TAA
This sequence comes from Puniceispirillaceae bacterium (SeqCode), assembly GCA_049890215.1. Classification (GTDB taxonomy): domain Bacteria; phylum Pseudomonadota; class Alphaproteobacteria; order Puniceispirillales; family Puniceispirillaceae; genus UBA685. Next base: position 4 of record JBMHBX010000008.1, read on the forward strand.
ATGTGCCAGTAATTCATGCTTATCAAATGGTTTTGATAAATACCCGTCTGCACCTGCGCCAAGCGCCATAATGCGATCATCAACATTGTTATTTCCTGATACGACCAAAATAGGGACCATTTGTTTCTCTCTTTTTGCCTGGATAAGACGTGCCACCCTTGTGCCATCGCCATCTGGTAATTTCAGGTCGAGAAGGACACCATCAACATCGTTTACATTCAGCTCTTCCAGTGCCTCGTGAATAGAGCTGGCGATAATGGTAAAATAGCCGGCATCTTCCAGAGTCATTGATAATACATCTGCAACAATAGGGTCATCTTCAACAAGCAGGATATTCATGTAACATCTCTCCGTATTTTGGCCCGCCTGTGCCTATTTTGGCTTTGCGATAGGCGCATGAAAGGGGGTCGTTTGTCATCATCATATCTGGCTTATGTGACCAGACAGCCATCAGGGTCATGGAATTAAGAAGAGGGTGCAAATCACATTTGCGTGATTAAGGGTTTGTTATGTTTTTCCTGTGAAAGATAAGGTGTTTCATCATGGGCGCGAAAAGGTGCTTGATGACAATTATTGACTTGTGTAAAACGATGGCTCACACAGTTTCAGTCTTCTTTGTGACGAAAAATGGGGGAACTCCAATGGCGTCTTCAAAAAATCAGGGTAAATCGCAGGCAAAAGTGCAGATCAGCGAAATTGATCCGACTGTTGCCTCAGCCTTACTGCCGAAAGGCTACAAGCCGTCTCATGATGAAGAATTCATGAACCCCATGCAGCTTGAATATTTCCGCCAAAAATTATTGGCATGGCGTTCAGAGCTTCTAAATGAAGCCAACCAGACATTGGTGAATTTGTCCGAAGAATCACTTCACAAGCCAGATCAGATGGATCGCGCACAAATCGAAAGCTCAGCAGCGCTTGATTTGCGCACAAGAGATCGTGAGCGTAAATTGATACAAAAAATAGAATCTGCTTTACGCAGAATCGAAGATGGTTCCTACGGCTATTGTGAAGACACAGATGAGCCTATCAGCCTTGAGCGTCTTGAGGCACGCCCGATTGCTTCTATGACCATTCAGGCCCAGGAACGTCACGAGAAAATGGAAAGAATTCATCGTGACGACTAAATGGCGGCAATCTTAGGATCGCAGTCTCATCATGATTCATAAATCATCTCCTGTCTGCGTTTAGGCGCAGATGAGAAGGTATCTGACTTGCCTTTGACGGCCTTTTATTTTTCTTTACAAACAATTAATAATTGCATAAAAATAAATATAATAAATGTAAGGTAGTTTTATGATGTGGGGTGTTTATTTGTTCTGACCTGATAGGTGGTAAGGCAAAGTTTATGACAATTGACCATAAAATCGAAAAAGATAAGATGAGCCACGATAAGGCTAGCAAACACCAGCTTCGGGAAATTGACAACATGCATGTGCGCGGCTTGTTGCATGATATGAATAACGCATTGATGCTTATCATTCTGACAAGTGAGCAAATTCAGGATGCTGTCTCAAAGCCACTATCCAGAAATATGCCTTATCAGGTGAAGGTGACAGAATCAGGCCAGATGGCCGAACATGCCGGTCTTGAGACATGCGAGCAAGATAGTCTTATTCCACAACACGCTACTGAAATTTTACGCCAAAATGTGAGTCATTTGCGAGAGATGCTGTCTGAGTTGAATCATTATCTGCATGGCGCGCAAAATGCGCAAAATGCGCAAAAAACGGAGGCTGAGGCGCCTTTTGAGAGCAAGATAAATGCAGGAGACGCGCCAATCTATTGGGGTAGTGATGATGTGAATGCGTTTTTGATGGCCCAAAAACCCCAATGGGAGCTGATTGTCATGCCTCAGACACAAATCACGATTGATAAGTGTCACTTTGAGGGCGCTATTCAGGTGTTTGCCTTATCAATGGCGCGTATCTTTCAAAACCTCATTCGTAACGCTTGTGAGGCGTTCAGCCTGGTAGCAGGGCAAAGGCAAGGGAGGGGACAAGCCTTTGATAAAGGGTTAGACATTCGGGTCATACCATTTATTGACCAGGACAAGCTTATGATATCTGTCATTGATAATGGCGGCGGTATCCCTAAAGATCTGCAAGATGATATTTTCACGCCTTATGTTTCAAGCAAACAATCTGCCTCCATTACCTTATCAGGGCTTGGTTTATCATCTGCAAAAGAGGCTGCTCACTCTATGGGCGGTGATTTATCACTGCATAAATCATCAGATGAATGGGCTCATTTTATCTTGTCCCTGCCTATGATATCCAGTGCGATCGCCAAAAAATATAGCCAAAGACAAAAACAGGCTAAGATGATGAGAGAGCTGAACAGCCCGTCACAATAGCCATATCCCGGCTCTTCAGCTTAAGGGCAATCTGTCTTGCTTTCGCGCAAAAGAGCGCTTTTCCATCTCTTTCACGGCATTTGTTCTGCCGATGTTCTTGTCAAAAAAAGAACATAACAAGAATAAGTCTTGCCATACCAGATATTTTGTGAGACAAAAAGAGAACAAATAAAGATCATCGCTTTTGGAAATGAGCGTAAAAGCCACATATAAAGCACAATGAGGTGCTTTAATGGCATAGAAAAATTGTTTTGATTTGCTGCGAAAATACCGCGGTTCAGTCTAGACAGCGCGATGAGATAATGCATGATGGAGGCTCCGGCATGACGGCACAGATTGTGGATTTGAAAATGAATAATGAAGATAAAAATAAAGCGCTTGAAGCAGCGATTGGCCAAATTGAAAAAGCATTTGGTAAAGGCTCGGTGATGAAGCTGGGGCAGCGGGAATCCGTTGTTGATGTGCAGGCTGTGTCGACTGGCTCTCTTGGGCTTGATATTGCGCTTGGCATTGGGGGGTTCCCAAAAGGGCGTATCATTGAGATCTACGGCCCTGAATCATCAGGTAAGACAACGCTTGCACTACACGCTGTTGCCGAAGCGCAAAAACAAGGTGGCAATTGTGCCTTTGTTGATGCAGAACATGCGCTTGACCCCATCTATGCCAAAAAATTGGGTGTTGATCTGGATGAGCTTTTGATCTCGCAGCCTGATGCAGGTGAGCAGGCACTTGAAATCGCTGATACGCTGGTGCGTTCTGGTGCGATTGACGTTCTGGTGGTTGATTCTGTCGCAGCGCTTGTGCCACGTGCTGAATTAGAAGGCGAAATGGGTGATACGCATGTTGGCTTGCAGGCACGCTTGATGAGTCAGGCATTGCGTAAACTGACATCGTCTATTGCACGCTCTAACTGTCTTGTGATTTTCATTAACCAAATCCGTCTGAAAATCGGCGTTATGTTTGGTAATCCTGAAACCACAACAGGCGGTAATGCGCTAAAATTCTATGCGTCTGTGCGTTTGGATATTCGCCGCATTGGGGCTATCAAAGACAGAGATGAGGTTGTTGGTAACCAGACCCGTGTAAAAGTGGTCAAAAATAAGGTGGCTGCCCCATTCCGCACCATTGAATTTGATATCATGTATGGTGAAGGTATATCAAAAAATGGTGAATTGCTTGATTTAGGTGTGGCCGCAGGGCTTGTGGAAAAATCAGGCGCCTGGTTCTCTTATAACGGGCAGCGAATTGGTCAGGGACGCGAGAATTCCAAGAATTTCCTTGTTGAAAACCCATCTGTTGCACAAGAAATTGAACAAGCTATCCGCCAAAATGCCGGACTTGTACAAGATCAGATGATGGATGCGACAATCGCAGATGATCCTGAAGCAGAGAATTAAACGATAGTACAAATCATAGGCGCCAAAAAATAAAGGCCGCCTGCTGATTGCAGGCGGTCTTTTTGCGTTCGGGGTGTTTTGTTGTTTTAAGAGCCACACAACAGGCATGAGCGCCAGTTTGTTCTTGCGGTATCAGAGGTAAAAACCCTATATTATGACCCAAAGTTTCTATCGGGGAATGGCTTGTGATAAATGGGCCGCCGCTTATTTTCTGGGATATAAGATTACCATGTCGAGTGTAAAAGATATCAGATCAGCCTTTCTGGATTATTTTGTCAAAAATGGTCACGCAGAAATCGCCTCAAGCCCTCTTGTGCCTCAGAATGATCCGACTTTGATGTTCACAAATGCTGGTATGGTCCAGTTCAAAAATGTGTTCACCGGTATGGAAAGCCGGGATTATCAGCGCGCTGTGACTTCGCAAAAATGTGTGCGCGCAGGTGGTAAGCATAATGACCTTGAAAATGTTGGTTATACAGCGCGTCATCACACCTTTTTTGAGATGCTCGGGAATTTTTCTTTTGGTGATTATTTCAAAGAAGAAGCCATTCACCATGCCTGGCACCTGATAACAGGTGATTTTGGTCTTGCGAAAGATAAACTGCTTGTCACCGTATATCATGAAGATGAAGAGGCCGCCGATCTCTGGCGTAAAATTGCCGGTATCAGTGATGATAAAATCATTCGCATTGCCACTTCTGATAATTTTTGGTCAATGGGCGATACCGGCCCATGCGGTCCTTGTTCAGAAATCTTTTATGATCATGGCCCGCATATCGCAGGTGGCCCTCCCGGCTCTCCTGATGAAGATGGTGACAGATTTATTGAAATCTGGAACCTTGTGTTTATGCAGTTTGAACAGACAGAAACAGAACGTCTGTCATTGCCAAAACCGTCAATTGACACAGGAATGGGGCTTGAGCGTATAGCCGCTGTGTTGCAAGGCCATCATGACAATTATGATATTGACCTGATGCGTGCGCTCATTGAAAGCTCAGCTAATGTGTCGCAAACAGATCCAGATGGTGCGTTTAAGACCTCTCATCGTGTGGTTGCAGATCATTTGCGCTCTGCTGGTTTTCTGATAGCAGATGGTGTGTTGCCGTCAAATGAGGGGCGCGGATATGTGTTGCGCCGGATTATGAGGCGTGCCATGCGTCATTTGCATCAAATGGGGTGCAAAGATCCTGTGATGTATCAGCTTGTGCCATCTTTGGTAAGTGAGATGTCAGGGCATTTTCCTGAATTATCGCGGGCTGAGTCTCTTATCTCAGAAACACTTAAACTCGAAGAAACCCGCTTTAAGGAGACAGTGGGTCGCGGCATGAAAATCCTGAATGATGAAGTATCAGGCAAAGCATCTGGCGGCACTTTATCAGGTGATAAGGCATTTCGTCTTTATGATACCTATGGGTTCCCGTTGGATTTGACACAAGATTTTCTCCGTGGCTATGGGTGGGATGTTGATCAGGCCGGGTTTGATGAAGCAATGGCAGCCCAAAAGGCGGCAGCGCGCGCTGCATGGGCAGGCTCTGGCAGTACAGCAGAACAAGCGGTTTATCTTGAGCTGGCAGATGAAATAGGCAGCACCGAATTTCTGGGCTATAGCCGTCAGGAAACAGAGGCAGAGGTAAAAGCCATCTTATGTGATGGCGCTATCGTGCAAGAGGCAAAACAGGGTGATAAGATAGAAATTATCACAAACCAAACTTGTTTTTACGGCGAATCTGGCGGGCAGGTAGGTGATACCGGCACGCTTAGCTGTGAGGCAGGTGAGGCAGAGGTCACGGATACGACCAAAACAGCCGCCGGTTTGTTCCGTCATCATGCAACCATCACAAAAGGCAAACTCAGCGTTGGTGACGGCCTGTCTTTGGTGATTGATAAAGACAGACGTGCCATGACCATGGCCAACCATAGCGCGACACATTTACTCCATGAAGCATTGCGCGAAGTATTAGGCGATCACGTGGCTCAAAAAGGCTCTCACGTTGGCCCTGACAGGCTGCGTTTTGATTTCTCTCACCAAAAGGCGGTATCTGCTGAAGAGCTTGCCATGGTGGAAGAGATCGTCAATAGCCGCATTTTGTTAAATGATGAAGTCACAACAAGGCTTATGACTCCTGATGAGGCCATCAAAGAAGGTGCGCTTGCCCTTTTTGGTGAGAAATATGGTGATGAGGTACGTGTTGTATCTATGGGCGGGGCAACAGATGTGCCTGGCCGTGCTGCCTGGTCAGTTGAATTATGTGGTGGCACACATGTGCGCCGCACAGGCGATATCGCTATCTTAAAAATCATTTCTGAAAGCGCTGTTGCAGGCGGGGTGCGGCGTATTGAGGCTGTGACTCAAAAAGGGGCCAGACATTGGATTGGCGCAAGAGATGCGCAATTAGCTGAAGTTGCACAATTGTTAAAATCCGCACCTGACCAAATATCAGACAGGGTCGCCAATCTTCTGGAAGAGCGCAAAAAGCTTGATCGTGAGGTCAGTGATTTGCGGCGCAAATTAGCTGCCTCCGGAAGCGGGCAATCACAACAGGCAGAGATGGTTGGTAACATTCATTTCATCGGCAAAGTGCTTGATGATGTGCCGGCTAAAGATCTGAAACCATTGGCAGATGAGCTGAAATCGGCAGGTGGTGCATTGGTCATCGCCCTCATCGCCCGTAATGACGGCAAAGCGTCTATTGTTGTTAGCGTGAGTGATGAGGCAGGTCAGGATTTTGACGCTGTTCACCTTGTGCGCATTGGCGCTGAGGCGCTTGGTGGCAAAGGCGGCGGCGGGCGTCCTGATATGGCGCAAGCCGGTGGCCCTGAGGCAGATAAAGCACATGAAGCCTTAGCTGCCATGAAACAGGCGCTTCAGTCATAAGAGTAAGCTTATAAAAAAAGGCGCCATCTGGCGCCTTTTTCATTATATTTGCTTTCAGACTTAACGTGCCATCGCTGCCTGCAAGTTTTCATCAAGCGCATCCAGAAATTCATCTGTTGTCAAAAATGGCTGTTCAGGGCTGACCAATAATGCCAAATCTTTGGTCATCTGGCCACGTTCCACAGTCTTGATACAGACTTCTTCCAAAGTTTGTGCGAATGTTTCAACTTCTGGTGTGTTATCAAATCGCGCGCGATAGGTCAGACCTCTTGTCCATGCAAAAATAGACGCAATCGGGTTTGTTGATGTCTGCTTGCCTTGCTGATGCTGGCGATAATGGCGTGTTACAGTGCCATGTGCGGCCTCTGCTTCGACTGTTTGGCCGTCTGGTGTCATCAGGACAGATGTCATAAGACCAAGTGACCCAAAGCCTTGTGCCACTGTATCAGACTGCACATCACCATCATAATTTTTACAAGCCCAGACGAAACCGCCTTCCCATTTCATCGCACATGCCACCATGTCATCAATCAGACGGTGCTCATAGGTAATGCCGGCTGCTTCAAATTTCTCTTTGAATTCTGCCTCAAATACTTCTTCAAACAGATCTTTGAAGCGACCATCATATTTTTTCATAATGGTATTTTTGGTCGATAAATAAACTGGCCATCCAAGGTCAAGACCGTAATTCATACAGGCTCTGGCAAATCCTCTGATAGAGTCATCTAGGTTATACATAGCCATGGCAACACCACTTTCAGGGAAGTCAAACACCTCTCTTGTGACGGCAGGGCGGCCATCTGCTGGTTGGAATGTCAATGTTAATGTGCCGGCACCATCTACCAACATATCAGTGGCGCGATACTGGTCGCCAAATGCATGACGGCCAATCACAATCGGCTTTGTCCAGCCTGGCACAAGGCGAGGCACATTCGAGCAGATGATAGGCTGGCGGAATACTGTGCCGCCAAGAATATTACGAATGGTGCCATTAGGAGACCGATACATCTCTTTCAGGCCGAATTCCTCAACTCTCTGCTCATCAGGTGTGATGGTGGCGCATTTGACGCCAACGCGGTGCTCTTTGATGGCATTTGCGGCATCTATGGTGATTTGATCATTAGTGGCATCACGTGATTCCATGCCCAAATCAAAATATTTCAAATCAATATCCAGATAGGGAAAGATCAGTTTATCTTTGATCTTTTGCCAGATAATTCTGGTCATTTCATCACCATCCATCTCAACGATGGGATTTGCTACTTTGATTTTGGACATCCCCGAATTCCTCTCATAATAACGCAATATTTGCCCCTAAAGCCCAAATTGGCTTATTCCGGCAAGAGTTGTTCGCTTTCTAACGATTTTTCGCACAATTTGCAAGGTTTGCTTCTGCGCAAATCACAAAGGGGGGAAGTCGGCTTAAGAGGAAAAATGCTTGTTACAATCTGACACCATATCCGCAATTTCATGTTGCCAGTAGATCTGGCCAAGCCCGCCTGAATGGGCGAAGCCTTCTTGTTCGATATGAAGGATCAGATCACGCATGCGATCCCAATAGCCTTTTGGCGAAAAGACAAAAACAGGGCCGGATAATTTGCCAAGTTGTCGCCATGTCAGCACTTCCATTGTTTCATCCAATGTGCCAAGGCCGCCCGGCAAAATCAAAAAGCCATCTGCCGGCTGATACATTTTGGTTTTTCGCTCATGCATGGTTTGCGTCACTGTCATTTTCCTGACGCCTTCATGGGCAATTTCTTTATCCTGCAAAAAGGCAGGGATGACCCCTTCAATATCGCCCCCTTGTGAGATTACACCATCTGCAAAGGCACCCATTAAGCCTGTTCTGCCGCCGCCATAAATGAAATCATAACCAGATTGCGCCAAAGAGGCGGCAAGCTGATAGGCTTGTTCTTCGTAATTCTTGCTGTTTCCAGAGGCAGCACCGGCAAAAACACATAAGCAGGCCATAGAATGATTTCCTTTCATCACAAATATCAGCCTATAGCTTTGTGACAATTAATCAAAAATGCCAAGCTAATTTTTGAGTCAGATTGTTGAAGGCTTTATTTTCCGGCACTGAGTAAGAGACGGCGCCTTCCTTTTCTTGTTCGCAAGGGCTAGTCACAGATGATTTCTACTGATAGGCTTTTATGATAGCGTGGGGATGGATTTAAGGGGATAGGTGACAAGATGAAGTCATATTTAATGCCGGCAATTATTGGCGCGTCTGTGATCGCATTGGCTACCTTACTTTATGCTATTTTGTTGCCATCTTCTGATATTGAAACAGTCCCTCTTGTCACAAATGAAAGCACAATCATTGCCACCCCTGCTGATGTGGAACAATCAAGTGTCTCTCAGTCAGATACCCTTATTGTCAAAGACGAAGAGCAACAAACGGCTTCGGTGAAACCGTATAAGCTTATCATTGATATTGCGCGCGTTCAGGCAGATGGCATGGCGGTATTTGCAGGCAAAGGTGCTCCTAACGGGACGATTTTCATCACTGAAAATGGCGCTATTTTCGCGCAGAATACCATTGATGAGCAAGGTGAGTGGGTGGTTTTGCCAGAGCGCCCCCTTGCTCCTGGCACGCATTTATTACAATTGGAAATGGTCTCTCGTGACGGCGTCAGAGAGCGCGCAGATGTCTCTTTGGTTGTGGAGATCGCACAAGGCGGCAAGCAAAAGCCGCTTGTTGCCCTTGTGCCACAAACAGATGAGGCGGCGCCAACCTTGCTACAATCACCAGATGAAGACAGCGCAAAGAACGAAAAAGAAGATAAAAACACAACAGACGAGCCGAAAACACAAGCACAACAAGTGGCTGAAATATTAGGTCAGGAAGATATTTTTATACAAATCGGCTCTCTTAGCTGGCGTAATAAATCACAGCTTGTCATTCATGGCGTGGCAAGTGGCGGCACACGCATATCTGGCATGATTGGCACTGTTGCTTTGCAGGATGTGGCGCTTCAGGCAAGCGGCAGATGGTCAAGCATCGCCACAAGTGATCCCTTTGTCTCAAAAGATGAGGCGTTGGTGCGTGTGACATTGCATGATGAGGCAGGAAAACAGCTTGAGCAAGCACAATTGCGCATATCAAAAAATCAGCTGTCTGCCGGATTAGATGGCAGTCTGATGGTGGTGGTTCATAAAGGTGACGCTCTGTGGCGGATCGCCTATCGCTCTTATGGTCAGGGTGTGCGCTATGTTGATATTGTGCGCCGTAACGCTGATAAGATTGAAGACCCTGATCTGATTTATCCAAACCAGATATTTGCCGTGCCTGGCCTCAAAAGTGAGTAGCGTATAAACGCCGCTCTCTGGCAGGTGCATAATATAAAGGTAGGGCCTGACAAGATGACAGAAAAGCAGACTAAATCGCCTCAGGCGCGCTTTCAGGAGATAGGCTTTTCCACCAAAGCGGTCATGGGCGCGTTGGTTGTAATCGCCACCTTATTCTCGGTTGGGCTGGGGTTTGTTGCCTTTGGTTTGTTTCTGTATCTTCATTTGTTGTTGCAAATCAAACATCGTCCCCCTCTTGGCGCAAAAGGTGACATTGCTGCGCCTGTTGATGGTGTCATCCATAACATCACCAAACATGAAAATAGCATCATTATTGAAATACGCGCTGACAAGGCAGGCAGTCAGGTTTTTTATGCACCTCTTACCGCCAGATTAGACGATAAGCTTTTTATTGATGGTGTCTATCTGCCACTTCATGATGAGGCAGCACAGCCTTTGAATGCCCGCTTTGATCTTCTCTTTCAGACCACAGATATGCCGGATGATAAGGCAGGTCAGATCACAATGTCTGTCATAGGCAGTCAATGGTCTCGGCTGACGCAAATCCCGTTCATGGAAGGGCAGATGATTGAGGCAGGTGAGCCTTTTGGATTTAGTCTGTTTCAATCCTGCATTATCCTGCAATTGCCGCCAGATTATAAAATTATGGTCATGCCAAAGACTCATTGCCTTGCTAATCAGACAATCATTGCAAAATCTGCCATCTAGCAGATTGCGCAAATGGACAATGTGGCAACAAGACCTTCATATAAGGAAGACAAGATGATTGACACACAAGTCAGGCAGATTCTTGAAAAACCGCTTCAATTGATGGCAAGAGGGTTCGTACGCATTGGGATTGGCGCTGATCATCTCACTCTGGCAGGTTTTGGCATTGGTGTTCTGGCAGGATTTGCCATCATATTTGAGGCCCATTTGACAGGGCTTTGTCTGATACTTGCCTCTCGTTTATGTGATGGTTTGGACGGCACAGTGGCACGCCTGCAAGGGCCGACAGACAGAGGCGCGTTTCTTGATATTGCGTGTGATTTTTTGTTTTATGCATGGATTCCGCTCAGCTTTGCGATTTATGATCCTGCCAATGCGTTATTTGTGTGTTTTTTACTCTTCAGCTTTATTGGTACAGGCACCAGCTTTTTATCTTATGCCGCTATCGCTGAAAAAAAAGGGATTGATGAGACTGCAAAAGGCACCAAAGGCATATTATATCTAGGAGGTCTGACAGAAGGCACTGAGACGATTTTATTCTTATGTATTTGCTGTATATGGCCAGATTATTTTAAGGTTTTTGCAGCGATATTTTGTGTCTTGTGCCTTGTGACAACCGCGGTTCGGTTTTATCGTGGGTTTGAGGATTTTTAACAAATAGCAATAAAGGCTTGTGTCATGAAATTCGGTATTGGTCAGTCCATAGAACGCATTGAAGATGATGCTCTGATAACAGGCAAGGGGCAATATAGTGATGATATATTGCCAGGACAGGGTTTGCATGTTGCTTTTTTACGTGCCCCTTATGGCCATGCCACTCTGATATCTCTTGATTGTGAAGAGGCAAAACAGGCAGATGGTGTTGTGCTTGTGGCAACACAAACAGATTTAGACGCCGATCATGTTGGTAATGTGAAATGTCAATATTATGTTGACTGGTTTGATGGCAGACCTATGGCGCCATCAGAAAAAAAGCCGATGGTAAGCGGGAAAAATGCGCATGCAGGTGATATTGTGGCGATGGTAGTTGCCACCACGCGGCGACAGGCCGCAAAGGCGCTTGATTTAATAGAAGCGGATTTCGAGCCTCTGGAGGCGGTAACTGACGTCTATAAAGCGCTTGAAAAACAGGCGCCTCAGGTGAATGCCGCTTATCCGGGAAATATCGCTTTTGAATGGCATTGTGGCAAGGTGGAAGAGACCAGAGCAGAGCTGGCAAAACCCTTAAAAGACGGGGAGCAAATCATCTCTGTTGATGTGGTCAATAACCGCATTTTGACCAATTCAATGGAGACAAGGCCACTTGTCATGGTCCCGCAGGATGACGGGCTGATTGTCTATTCTGGCAGTCAGGGCGCTGTTGGACTGGCAGAGCAAATCTCAGAGGCGGTCAATCTTCCTGCTGACAATTTACAGCTGATCACAGGTGATGTTGGTGGTGGTTTTGGCTTTAAGATTTTTCTGCATCCAGAACAAATTTGTGTGGCATGGGCAGCCCTGAAATTAGGAAAAATCGTCAGGTGGCAGCAGGAACGATCAGAGGCATTTTTATCAGATCTGTTCGGCAGGGATAACAGGACCAAAGCACATGCAAAAATTGATGAAACAGGGCGCGTGCTTGCCTATCTTGTTGATAATCATGCAAATATGGGATCATGGCTGTCTAATTTTGGTGTCTATATTCCCACAGCCTCAGCTTCACGGACGCTGACCACAATCTATGATATCCAGACCGCTGGTATGATCGTCAAAGGCGTTATGACCAATACGCCTGCGGTTGATGCCTATCGCGGGGCAGGGCGGCCTGAGGCTAATTATGTACTTGAGCGCATGATGGATCATATCAGCGCTGCCTTATCACTACCGCGTGAGGAAGTGCGCCGCCGCAATATGATCAAAGCTGATCAAATTCCTTATAAAATGCTGATTGGTGGCACCATCGATTCAGGAGAAATGCCGCAATTAATGGATGAGGCAATGCAAAAAGCTGATTGGCATGGCTTTGCGAGCCGTAAAAAAGAGGCAGAGCGCAAGGGGCGCTTTTTGGGTATTGGTCTTGCCATGTATTTAGAACAAAGCGGAAATGGTGCTGAAAAAGATATTGAATTTTCATTCGCACAAGATGGCAGGCTGACTATTTATGCCTCGCAACAAGATAACGGGCAGGCGCATCGTACAACATTAACACAAATAGCCTCTGACATCCTTGGCTATGAGGCGAACGCGATTATTGTAAAACAAGGGGATTCTCATCGAAATCCGCGTGGCACAACAGGTGGTGCGCGCATGACGGCCGTTCTTGGCTCAACTGTGGCAGAGGCAAGTTATCAAGTCATTGAAAAAGCCAAATTACTGGCAGCTGATATTCTGGAGGCTTTGCCGGAGGATATTGAGTTTCAGGAGGGCGTTTTGAGAGCTGATAAGACCAATCATTCTATCAGCTTGCATGAATTAGCCGTAAAAGTAGCTGAGACAGAAGACAGCCATCCGCTGAGCCTGAAACATAGCTATAAGACCAAGGGTGCTACCTATCCTTATGGCTGTCATATTGTGGAAATTGAGGTCAATCCCGAAGATTGCAAAGCAAAGATTACGCGCTATGTTGTGGTTGATGATTTTGGTGTTGTGGTAAACCCTTTGACTTTGCATGGTCAAATTCATGGCGGCATTGCCCAGGGCGTAGGACAGGCTCTTTATGAATATTTGCCTTATGATGAATTTGGCCAGCTTTTGGCGGGGTCTTTGATGGATTATAGCTTGCCGCGCTCTGACCATCTGCCCTCATTCCAGATATCAACGCGCAACACGCCTTGTTTGAATAACACCCTTGGCGTGAAAGGCAGCGGGGAGGCAGGCGCTATCGGGGCGCCGCCTGCTGTTATCTCAGCGCTTTGTGATGCAATAGGCACAACCCATATTGATATGCCGGCAACGCCGCAGGCTATTTTTGATATTTTGAAGGTACAAGGACAAATTTAATGGCGCCTAAAATTACGAAAACTGACCAGGAATGGCGTGAATTACTCTCAGAAGAGCAATATCGCGTTACCAGAAAGCACGGCACTGAACGCGCTTTTACCGGGATTTATTGGGATAATCATGAACAGGGGCAATATCATTGCGTGTGCTGTGATGCGCCTTTATTTCGCAGTGAAACAAAATTTGAATCAGGGACAGGTTGGCCGTCTTTTTTTGAGCCATCACATGATGATAATATTGGCACAAAAACAGACAGAAGCTTTTTCATGAAACGAACAGAGGTGCATTGCGCCAATTGTGAAGCCCATCTGGGCCATGTTTTTGAAGACGGGCCTGCGCCAACAGGCCTGCGTTATTGCATGAATTCAGCCAGTTTGAATTTTGAAAAAGATGACTGATGATATAAAGGCCCCCTTCATAGGGGGCCTTTACGAGGTGCTTTGGGAGGAAAGGTTTTAACTCTTTGATATCAGCTTAGCTTTCGCCGTCTCTGTGTTTCTTATGGCGGCGCGGCCATTCATCTAGTTCGATAATGCCGCTTTCATCATCATCCAGACGTGCGAATGTGCTTTGTGAGCGCGCAAGGAACTCCTCAGATGACAAAGTGCCGTCACCATCAGTATCAAGCGCCTCAAACCGCATCATGGCAGGGGCATGAAATTCTGATAAGGAAATGGCGTCATCATCATTGGAATCAAGCTTATGTAATCTCATCATGGCACCATGCTTACCGCCTTTGTGGTGATAGCCATGTTCGTCATGATATTTGTGATGTTTTACCGCAGCAACCGCAAGGCCGGCTGTCAGTACACAGGCAGAGGCAAGTGCCGCGCCGATGATTACTTTTTTTGAGGTATATTGTTTCATAATAATGTCAGTCCCGTTTTGAAGATGGTCATTGTGAAAGAGCTATTACATGACGAGGGGAGTATGTCATATCAAACAGCTAGAGAGAGTTGACCAAATAACGTAATAACCCTTTCACAGGTGATAATTAACTGTTCAAATTAGGCATAAATAGGGCATATTCATGGTAATTATGGGGATAGCGATTTTTTCTTCACCAAGGGCGCATTGAGGCACAAATATCACATGACAAATCAGACCACACAGATGCCAATTTCAGGGACAACCAAACTATTTGGCTGTATTGCTCATCCAACAGATCATGTAAGAGCGCCAAGTTTATTTAACCCGCAATTTTCTCAAAAAGGGCAAGATGCGGTTATGGTGCCGGTAGATATTGCGCCTGATAATATCAAAGCAGGCATTGACGGCTTGCGCGCTATGCCAAATTTCATCGGGGCAGCTGTCACCATACCTCATAAAATGACCATCGCCGCGCTTTGTGATGAGTTAGGGCCGGTTGCCAAAATAACAGGTGCGGTGAATGCTATCAGATTTATCGATGGTAAGTTATATGGTGATAATTTTGACGGCGCTGGTTTCGTGGCAGGGCTGTATGGGCAGGGCCATGATCTGAGAGGCAAAAAATGCCTCATCATAGGCGCTGGCGGCGCTGCGCGTGCGATTGCTTATGCGCTGTCTTGTGAGGAAATAGGCGGTTTGACTGTCTATAACCGCACCAAAGATAAAGCAGCAGATCTTGTCAAAGCGGTGAAAATGCAAAAACCGGAGGCCATGATTGCCGTTGCGGAGTCTCTGGAAGTCAGCTCATTTGATATCGTGATCAATGCGACTGCACTTGGCCTGAAAGAAGATGATCCTTTGCCTTGTGATATCAGCTCATTATCCAAAGAGGCGCTATTATGTGACATTATCATGGTGCCGGCTGAAACAAAGCTGTTAAAAGCAGCAGCAAAACAAGGGATAACATGCCATTATGGTCGCCATATGCTTGATTATCAAATCGCCCTTATTAGTGCGTTTATTGGCGCAGATGATATATAAATGAGGGCGAACAGGGCAGTGTTACACAATATGGGCCTTTGTCGGCGTTTTGCAGTTTTGCATTGAAAATTAAGGCTATGGGCGGTAAAAAGTGTAAGCCTTGTAACATGTGAGTGATAGGCCAGACGGCCATAAGACAACAGATGGATGGTGAGAATAATATCCCATGAGTGACGATAAAAACGGTTGGAACGAAGAACGGCTTGAAAAGTTAAGAGAGCTTTGGGACAAGGGGCTGTCTATCTCATCTATTGGCGAGGAGCTTGGTGTGACACGCAATGCGATTGCCGGCAAAGCCCATCGTCTTGGCCTGAAAAAAAGACAATCTCCTATCGCTGTCAAGAAAACACCGAAAAAAGAGGTGGTGCCAGAAGAGCCAACTGTGCTTCCTTTGCGTCTTGCATTGCGCAAATTAAACTGGTCCCGTTCAAAATGCGCCTGGCCAACAGGTGACCCAAAACATACAGATTTTACATTCTGCGGCGCCCCTATCCAGGCAGGCAAACCCTATTGCTCTGCCCATTGTCACGAAGCATTCACAACGTCCCGCGATGGCTGATACAACGGTCATTTATCGAAAAGATTATCAGCCGCCATCTCATAAGGTGCATGATCTGTTTTTAGATGTGCAAATCTATGATGACAGGGCAGATATTACCGCCACAATGTCCATACAAACTATGGGCGATAGCAAAAACATCACCTTATCTGGTGAAGGCCTCACCTTATTATCTGTTGCTTGTGATGGTAATCTGCTGCCATCTGACAGATATCATTATGAGGATGGCAAGCTGACGATCAGCGACCTGCCGGATAGGTGCAAGATCGCTGTTAGCTCTTCTTGTAACCCTTATGAGAACACGGCTCTTGAGGGGCTATATGATTCTCAAGGCATGTTATGCACACAATGTGAACCTGAAGGGTTCAGGCGTATTTGTTTTTATGTGGACAGACCTGATTGTCTGGCGCCTTTTCGCGTGCGCATTGAAGCTGACAAAACACGCCCGCACCTGCTCAGTAATGGTAATTTGCTAGAGGCAGGTAAGGCAGGTGAGGGGCGTCATTATGCGTTATGGGATGATCCTTTTCCCAAACCATCTTATCTTTTTGCGCTTGTGGCAGGTGATTTAGAGCTCGTATCAGACAGCTATATCACAGGCTCAGGCCGTCATATTGACCTTCATATCTATGTTGAACATGGCAATGGTCATCTGACATCTCATGCGATGGATAGCCTCAAAAGGTCCATGAAATGGGATGAGGAGGTCTATGGTCTGGAATATGATCTTGACCTGTTCCAGATTGTGGCGGTTAGCCATTTCAATATGGGGGCGATGGAAAATAAAGGGCTGAATATCTTTAACGCAAAATTTGTTCTGGCTGATGAGGCAACAGCAACAGATGATGATTTAGCGCGCGTGGAAGCCATCATTGCGCATGAATATTTTCATAACTGGACTGGCAATCGCGTGACCTGCCGAGATTGGTTTCAGCTAACGCTCAAAGAAGGGCTCACAGTGTTCAGGGATCAGTGTTTCAGCGCTGATATGCATGATAAGGGTGTCAAACGCGCTGAAGATGTCTCAACCTTGCGGGCAATACAATTTCCTGAAGATAACGGGCCGACCGCTCATCCTATCCGGCCTGAGTCATTTGTTGAGATTAATAATTTTTACACGCCGACCGTTTATGAAAAAGGCGCTGAGGTCATTCGTATGTTCCATAGCCAGTTAGGGGCGGCCGGTTTTCGCTCTGGCATGGATACTTATTTTGAACGCCATGACGGGCAGGCTGTGACATGTGATGATTTTATCGCAAGCATGGCAGAGGCAAATGGTCGTGATTTTTCAGCGATGCAAAAATGGTATTCTCAGGCAGGAACACCTCATTTACATATAAAGCGCAGGCAAGATGATGAGGCGCTTATCCTGCAGTTAAGCCAGTCTCTGGCCCCGACAAAAGCAGGCACGCCCACAAGCCCTTTGCCAATCCCCATCAGATTAGGGTTTATGGATGTCACCGGTGCTGAGGCGCGCTTTCGCATAGATGATGGCGACTGGCAGACAGATACAACAATTTTGTTTGAAGATGCCAAAGCAGAAGTGAAGGTGTGTTTTGCTGAACCGGAAAAAGGACCCTTTGTGCCGTCTTTGCTCCGCGATTTTTCAGCCCCTGTCAGATTATTTGATGATTTGACAAATGAAGAACGCCTTCATCTGATGGCATGTGACAGTGATCTGTTCAACAGATGGGATTCAGCGCAAAAATTGCTTGAAACATTTGTCCATGACAGATTGCGCAAACAAGATAATGACAACTTTGCAAAGAATATGGCGAAAGCCTATCAGCAAATCCTCTTTGATGAGTCTTTGCGTGATGACTTCAAAGCCTTAATGATGACCATGCCAGGGCAAGCTGTGATTGAATCAGCTTTACGTGACTGCGATCCTGTCCTTGTCTTCAACGCAAGAGATGAGGTGCGCCAGATTCTGGCAACTCATTTGTTGGCTGAGATTATGGATTTATTGTCAGATGATCAAGATAGCCGTTGTCACAATATGCCGGCGCGCCATTTGCAAAATGCTTTATTGCAATGGGCGGTTGCCGCAGGTGATGAACAGGCAAAGGACATGGCGCTAAAACAAGCAAGTCATCAGAATATGAGTTTGTCAATTGGCGCTCTTACCGCCCTGAACAGGTCAGATTCACCGCAACGTGAAGCTGCTATGTCCCTGTTTCATGACAGATGGCAAGGCGATAGTCTGGTGATGGAAAAATGGTTTGCCATGCAAGCCTCTGCGCCGCAAACAGGCACCATTGCGCATATTAAAAGCCTGATGGAACATCCTGCATTTGATATGGCAAGCCCTAATAAATTACGCTCTGTTCTTGGCGTCTTCTGCGCTGCTAATGTCAGCCAGTTTCATGCACAAGATGGCTCCGGATATGCCTTTATCGCAGATGAGCTGATAGCGCTTGATAAACGCAACCCTCAGATTGCCGCTCGTATGGTTTTGGGGCTTACCAGGATGAGTGCCTATGATTCAAAGCGCCAGTCACTTATGACAGCCTCTTTGCAAAAAATATATAACAATGCGACCTCGCGCGACTTATCAGAAGTGGTCGGCAAAGCTTTGGGTCGCTAAGGTCAGTTTTCCGTCAGGCTGAACGCAAAAACGCAGGAATATCATCACTTTCTTTGAAGCTGTTACCACCTGTCCAGGCAACAGGGCGTAATTCACCATGCTCATTGCGGTCTTTATTTGCTTTGTTGTGTGTCTTTTTCACCGCGGCACTTGACGCATGATCAGCTTCTTTGGCCTTTTTCTGCCCTTGTGCTTTTTTGCCAGTCTGTTTGCTGTCGTCTGATGCGCTATGTGTTTCAAGAACCTCTATCGGCGAGCCGATAAGCTGCTCTACGGCAGAAACCAGTTTTTTGTCATCCGCGTTCGGTACGCCAAGCGTGTAAGCTTTGCCGGTGCGTCCTGCCCTGCCGGTACGGCCAATGCGATGAACATAATCTTCAGCATTTGAGGGCACGTCAAAATTAAACACATGGCTGACAGACGGGATATCCAGCCCGCGCGCTGCCACATCTGAGGCAATCAGCAAAGGAGACTCGCCTGATTTGAATTCCTCTAAGGCTGCCAGACGCGCAGATTGCGTCATATCACCGTGCAAGGCGACCACTTTGAATTCATGACGCTGAAGAGAGGATAAAAGCGTTGCAATATCTCTTTTACGATTACAGAAAATCACCGCATTATTGATATCTTCTTCACGCAATAGATCTCTTAGCACTGACCGTTTTTTTCGTGTGTCTGTCCAAATCAGTTTGGCCTCAATGGTGGATGCTGTTGCCGCAGGCGGCGCAACTGATATCACCTTTGGATTCATCACAAACTTAGCGCCAATCTTCTTGATTTCATCTGATAAGGTAGCAGAGAAAAACAGCGTTTGGCGCATTTTTGATAAGGTATTCACAATGCGCTCAACATCAGGGATGAAACCCATATCAAGCATACGGTCTGCTTCATCAATCACCAGAATTTTGACATCCTGAAGCAATACCTTGCCACGTTCAAAATGATCAAGCAGGCGGCCGGGTGTTGCTATCAGCACATCCACGCCTTTATCAAGCGCGGCTTCCTGATCAGAAAAGCTCACTCCACCAATCAAAAGCGCCATAGATAATTTATGGTGCGTTGCAAATTTCTCAAAATTTTCAGCGACCTGCGCAGCCAGCTCTCTGGTTGGTGCCAGAATAAGCGAGCGCGGCATGCGCGCTTTTGCGCGGCCATTGGCAAGAATATCAATCATAGGCAGCGTAAATGACGCTGTTTTGCCTGTGCCTGTTTGGGCTGACCCTAAGATATCACGACCCATCAATACATAAGGGATGGATTGTTCTTGAATGGGAGTAGGGGACTCATACCCCAGATCATTTATCGCTTGTAAAAGCTCGTCACTAAGACCTAAATCGGAAAAACGCAAAAATGGTTTCCTCTTTCCTGTTAAAAAGTGCTGTCATATTTGTGCAAAAACAGCCAAAACGCTACCCGTTTTCAAAGCCGTTGCGACTTTGTATCCAAAGTGATACATCCATATGGCTCTGAAAGCAAGTTGTACCGCGCGAAACAAGGTGTCAGACGATGTCGCAGATATTAT
Source organism: Puniceispirillaceae bacterium (SeqCode) (assembly GCA_049890215.1). GTDB lineage: Bacteria > Pseudomonadota > Alphaproteobacteria > Puniceispirillales > Puniceispirillaceae > UBA685. The sequence goes on from JBMHBX010000008.1 coordinate 20,210, forward strand.
TCATTCCCGGTTTGTTATGCACCAAGGCCATATTTGCCTCACAATTAGACGCATTTGAGGGTATCGCCTCCTGTCATGTGGCAGATACAACTGCCATGGATACAATTACCAAAATGGCCGAAAAAGCGCTTGCGACCATGTCTGGCAACTTCGCAGTCCTTGGTTTTTCAATGGGTGGTTATGTGGCGCTTGAAATCATGCGCTTGGCACCAGAGAGGATAACAGGTCTAGCCCTTGTCTCTACCTCTGCCAAAGCAGATACAGATGAAAAACGCAAAGCACGTCAGGATTTGATAGAATTATCCAAGATTGGCAAGTTCAAAGGTGTTACACCGCGTCTGTTGCCGCGTTTTTTCTCACCAGACGCATTACAGGATGAAGCAAAAACAGCCATTGTGCTTGCTATGGGCGCAGAGATTGGTCAGCAAAATTTTATGCATCAGCAAGAAGCCATCATGTCCCGCAGGGATCAACGCCGTCATTTAGGGGACATTCATCATCAAACTGTGGTGATTTGCGGCACAAAAGACGTCCTAACGCCGCCAGAGGAGTCGCAGGAGATGGCTGATTTGCTGCCTCATGCCAGATTGCATTTGCTTGAGGATATTGGCCATATGTCCACCCTTGAGGCGCCAGAGGCGGTCAATCAGATATTGCTTGACTGGTATCGCGCACTTTAACAGAACGCCGCTAGACATCCAGAGAGGCGATAACCTCTTCTGCATGGTCTCTGATATAGCCAAATCGCAATTCTGCTTTTTTACCCATTAACGTGTTCACAAGGCTGTCAACGCCGCGGCGTTCATCTGCCCCTGTGGCATCCCGCAAAGGCAATTCCACACGAAGTAAGCGGCGGCTGTCTTTTGACATGGTGGTTTCTTTTAGCTGTGCCGGCGGCATTTCACCAAGGCCCTTAAAGCGTGATATTTCAATTTTACCGCGCCCGTCAAACCCTGTTTCAAGAAGCGTATCTTTATGCGCATCATCAAGTGCATAAAGTGTCTTTGAGCCTTGTGTCATCCGATATAAGGGCGGCTGGGCAAGATACAGGCGGCCTGCTTCGATAAGATGGGGCATTTCACGATAAAAATAGGTCATCAGCAAAGCTGCAATATGAGCGCCGTCTACATCAGCATCTGTCATGATGATCACCCGCCCATAGCGCAAATCTTCCAATTTGAAATCTTTGCCACCTTTGACGCCCAAAGCCAGTGATAAATCACTTAATTCCTGATTGGCTGATAATTTATCAGCGGTTGCACTCGCGACATTCAGGATTTTGCCGCGCAATGGCAAAACAGCCTGCGTTTTACGATCTCTGGCTGATTTTGCTGAACCGCCGGCTGAATCACCTTCGACCAAAAATAACTCAGTCTCAGAGGTGTCTTGCGCAGAACAATCAGCCAATTTGCCGGGAAGCCGTAATTTTCTTGTGGCTGTTTTACGAGCCACTTCTTTTTCTTTGCGCCGTCTTTTGCGGTCTTCCATACGTTCAATGGCTTGTTCTAAGAGCCAGTTTGCACGCTCAGGTTCAGCTGATAACCAGAGCTCAAATCTGTCTCTGATAGCTGTCTCAGTCCATTTTTGTGCCTCTTGCGAGACAAGCTTATCTTTGGTTTGTCCCTGAAATTGCGGGTCACGCAAAAAGACAGACAACATAGAACAAGTGCCTGCCAGAACATCTTCGGCTGTCAGTTCAGCTGCCTTTTTTTGGCCTGACAAATCACCATAATGACGCAAACCTTTGGTAATGGCAGAGCGGAAACCTGCTTCATGCGTGCCGCCATTTGGTGTTGGTACCGTGTTACAATAAGAATGGGTGAAACCATCTTCACCAGGGCCAAGCCATGTCATTGCCCATTCGAATTTCTGCCCCTCAAGCTCTGTATTGCCTGCAAAGGGGCTTGATATCATTATCGCTTTATCAGAGGTTGCATTGGACAAATAGTCACTTAACCCCCCCGGATAGCAAATGGTGGCCTCTGATGGCACATCAGAATCGGGGCCAAGAAGCTCTGCTGCGCATTTCCACCTGATTTCAACACCTGCAAACAAATAGGCTTTTGATCGTGCCATTTTGAATAACAGAGCAGGCTTAAAACGCATATTCTGGCCAAATATCTCCGTATCAGGGGTAAAGCTGATAGAGGTGCCACGCCTGTTCGGGCTGGCGCCGATTGTCTCAAGGCCGGTCAGTGTTTTGCCCTTTGCAAAGCTTTGCCTGTATAATTGTTTATCTCGTGCCACCTCTACAATCATAGATGATGACAGAGCATTCACGACAGATGCACCAACACCGTGCAATCCGCCAGATGTCTCATAAGCTTTGCCAGAGAATTTTCCGCCTGCATGCAAGGTGGACATGATCACTTCCAGAGCAGATTTTTCCGGAAATTTTGGATGAGGGTCAATCGGAATGCCGCGCCCGTTATCACGTATCACAAGCCTGTCTGCTGCTTCGAGATGAAACTCAATACGGCTGGCATGACCTGCCACAGCTTCATCCATGGAATTATCCAGAATTTCAGCAGCAAGATGATGATAGGCACGCTCATCCGTGCCGCCAATATACATGCCGGGGCGATGACGAACAGGCTCAAGCCCTTCTAAAACCTCAATTTTGGAGGCATCATAATCAGTTGTTGCTGCCGCTGTGCCAAACAAATCAGACATTGCGCCATCCCGCCCTTTCACAAAAAACAAAATATCTGTTCAATACCTACATTATCTAGTGGCAGAAGCAAAGGGGGGACACTTGATATAGTAAAAAAAAGACCCTGCCAGATATCTGGCAGGGTCATCATTTTCATCGCAAGATGTGGTCTGTCTTAAACAGAATAATACATCTGGAATTCGATTGGTGCAGGTGTGTGCTCAAGATTGATCACTTCTTCCATCTTTAGCTCAATGAAAGCGCTGATTTGATCATCAGTGAACACATTGCCTTCTGTCAAAAAGCCACGGTCAGCATCAAGTGCTTCAAGCGCTTCACGAAGAGAGCCGCAGACAGTTGGGATTTGTGCCAACTCTTCAGCAGGCAAATCATACAAATCTTTATCCATCGCATCACCAGGGTGGATCTTATTGCGGATACCATCAAGGCCGGCCATCAACATGGCAGAGAACGCCAGATATGGGTTCGCTGTTGCGTCCGGGAAACGAACTTCAACACGCTTGCCTTTTGGATTTGATACATGCGGGATACGGCATGAGGCAGAACGGTTACGCGCTGAGTAAGCCAAAATCACAGGTGCTTCATAGCCCGGGATCAAACGCTTATAGCTGTTTGTTGACGGGTTTGTGAAAGCGTTCAGTGCTTTTGCGTGCTTGATAATACCGCCAATGTAATAAAGTGCTGTTTCAGACAAATCTGCATAGCCATTACCAGCAAATAGCGGCTTGCCATCTTGCCATAGTGACTGGTGCACATGCATACCTGAGCCATTGTCACCTGCGATTGGCTTTGGCATGAAAGTGGCTGACAGGCCATAAGCATGCGCAACCTGATGCACAACATATTTATAAAGCTGCATGTTATCAGCTGTTTCAAGTAGTGTGCCAAATTTCATGCCTAGCTCATGCTGAGATGGTGCGACTTCATGGTGGTGCTTTTCAACAGGCACACCAATGTCAGCCATAACAGCCAGCATTTCAGTACGGATATCCTGGCCTGAATCGACTGGCGGTACCGGGAAATAACCACCTTTAACGCCAGGGCGGTGACCCATATTGCCTTCTTCATAAGCGCGGTTTGAGTTATAAGGGCCTTCAACTGAATCCACCTCATAAGAGCCGCGATGACCTGAGACGTCAATTTTCACATCTTCAAACATGAAAAATTCAGCTTCCGGGCCAAAAAAGGCTGTATCAGCCATGCCAGCTGATTGCATATGTGCAAGGGCTGCTTTGGCTGTACCACGCGGGTCACGGCTGTAAGCTTCGCCCGTATTTGGCTCAAGCACATCACAGAACAAAGCCATAGTCGGCTGTGCAAAGAAAGGATCGATATAAGCGCGATACAGATCTGGCATCAGGCACATATCAGATTCATTAATGGCTTTCCAACCTGAAATGGATGACCCATCAAACATGAAGCCTTCAGCAAGCGCTTCTTCATCAATAGTGTCAACATGCTGTGTTACGTGGTGCATTTTACCACGTGGATCTGTGAAACGCAGATCAACAAATGAAATGTCATTTTCTTTGATCATTTCCATGATTTTTTTTGCATCAGACATCTTTAATCCTTCCATCTGTCACAATGTTGTTTTCTTAGATATCCACGATCATTTAGATCGCTTCATCACCTTTTTCGCCCGTTCTGATACGGATTGCCTCGTCAATGGATGAGATAAAAATCTTCCCATCACCGATACGCCCTGTTTGCGCTGCTGTCTGGATGGCTTCGACCACCTGGTCTGCCATTTGTTCAGTTACAACAACCTCAATTTTAACTTTTGGCAGAAAATCCACCATATATTCAGCACCACGATAAAGTTCAGTATGTCCTTTTTGACGTCCAAACCCTTTTGCTTCAAGAACGGTTATGCCCTGAATGCCAACGTCATGAAGAGCTTCTTTGACTTCGTCAAGTTTGAAGGGCTTTATAATCGCTTCGATTTTCTTCATCTTGCTCTCCTTATTCGGGGTGGATGATGGTACTTACCTGCCGGATCTGTCCAAACAGATCCAAACTGTGTTGTGGTAAACCTGAAGTCCTTTACATGCAAGGCACACAATAAGGCAGCTTTCAAATGACGCTGTTATGCTTAAAATTTAGGCAAATCAGTCTTGTGAGCCTATCATCTCAGCAAGCCTGTCAATCGCCTCGGTAATCGCCTCATCTGAATTTGCGCAAGATAATCTGACATAGCCTTCGCCATATCCGCCAAAAGAGGTGCCAGCAATCAGCGCTACACCATATGTTTCAAGTGCTTTATCCTGAAACGCCTTAGCGCTCATCCCTGTGCCGGTAATATTGGCAAAAGCATAAAATGCGCCCTTTGGTGTCGGGCAAGAAATACCCGGCAGGGCATTTAGCTTTTGATATGTAAGGCCGGCACGTCTTTCAAAGGCAAGGCGCATGGTCTCAACACAATCTTGCGGTCCTGTTGTCGCAGCAAGGGCGGCTAGTTGAGTTGGCGCATTCACACAAGAATGAATATTAACAGCCAGCCTGTCTGCATAATCAACAAGCGCCTCTGGCCACACAGCATAGCCGGCGCGCCAGCCAGTCATCGCATAGGTTTTTGACCACCCGTTCAAAATGATAAGCCTGTCCGCAATCTCAGGATAGCTGAGCATGCTGACAGGTGCGCCGTCAAAACACAGCCTGTCATAAATTTCATCAGATAACAGAGCAACATGCGGAAACTCTGCAAGGCCGGCGACAAGCTTATCAAGCTCAGCTTTCGGTGTAATGCCACCTGTCGGATTTGCTGGGCTGTTAATTATGATCAAAGAGGTTTTGTCTGTAATTTTTGACAGCACATCATCAGCGTCAAACGCATATGCTTTATCTTCAAGCAGCCCGTAAGATACCGCTTTAGCCCCTGCATAATTTACCGCTGACTGGTAAATCGGAAAGCCGGGGTCAGGCAATAAAATCTCTGTGCCGGCGCCGCCAAGCATAAGGCAGGCAAAAAACATGGTGGGTTTGCCGCCTGGCATAATCTGTATGCGCTCAATTGGCACCTCAGCGCCGTAACGTGTTTTGATATCCGCACTCACAGCCTCGCGCAGGACAGGCATGCCCATTGACGGGGTATACCCATGATGACCATCTTTAATCGCTTTAATGGCGGCCTCAGAGATATGATCTGGTGTTGGAAAGTCTGGTTGGCCAATGCCAAGATTGATAATATCATGCCCTTGCGCGCTAAGCGCATTTGCTCTTGCCAAAACGGTGAAAGCACTCTCAGTGCCTAATCTTTGATTTGCCGGATTTTGAATCATGGTCTGTCATTGCCTTAGATGAGAGGGCATTACCCTGTTAGATGCACAAAGCTGATGTCTTTTTTGGTTGACGAGCGTCAACTCTTTCAGCATATATGACGCCATCGCATTATGACAACTACTATTGCGATTTGTGGCGGGTGTAGCTCAGTTGGTTAGAGCGCCAGTTTGTGGTACTGGATGTCGCCGGTTCAAATCCGGTCACTCGCCCCACTTTTTTGTGCCTGCAGCACATTTTTTGATTGACGACTAAACGCCTTTTCAGGTAGCAGGATGTCAATTAAGACTGCAGTCATCTGTTGTGCTGATAGCATGCGGGCGTGGCGAAATTGGTAGACGCGCCAGATTTAGGTTCTGGTATCTAACGATGTGGGGGTTCAAGTCCCTCCGCCCGCACCATCAGCTCCAAGACAGATACCTCTCCCTGCCTTTTGATATAGCGACCCGGTAAAGGCGTTTGCGTCTGATAAGGCGATTGATAGGAACAAGATTGATGAATATCACCGAAACACGTAATGAAGGTCTAGAGCGCGAATATTCAATTGTGATTACCGCTGCCGAGATTGATGAAAAAATTTCAGCCAAACTGGCTGAATTATCCCAAACTGTGAAAATGCCGGGTTTCCGCCCGGGCAAAGTGCCAGCTTCGGTTGTCAAAGCACGTTTTGGTGATCAGGCAAAGGGCGAAGTTATTCGCACAGCGCTTGATGATGGAGCAAAAGAAGCCATCGAAGGCAATTCTCTGCGCCTTGCAAGCCAGCCTTCTGTTGATATTGAAAAATATGAAGATGGCGGCGATATGGAAGCTGTGCTGAAATGTGAAGTCATGCCTGAAATCACATTGCCTGATTTTTCGGCTCTTGCCATTGAACGCCCGACCATGTCTGTTGATGAGGCAGAGGTCGAAGAAACACTCACCCGCATTGGTGAAGAAAATGTCCCGACTGTTCCTGCCAAAGATGGTAAAGCAGCAGAGATGGGTGATACAACCATCATCGATTTTGTCGGCAGCATTGATGGCACAGAGTTTGAAGGCGGCGCAGGCAATGACCACCCGCTAAAGCTTGGCTCTAACCGCTTCATCCCGGGATTTGAAGAAGGTCTTGTTGGTGTCAAAAAAGGTGATAAGCGTGACGTCACTGTCACATTCCCTGAAGAGTATCAGGCAGCACATCTTGCCGGAAAAGAAGCTGTTTTTGCAGTCACTGTGAAAGATTTGCACATTGACGGGGATGCCAGCCTTGATGATGAGCTTGCCAAGAAGCTTGGTTTTGAGACATTAGATGAATTGCGCGGCGCTGTTCGTGACCAGATTGGCTCTCAGCATGCCGGTGCCCTTCGTCAGGCTGTGAAACGTAATCTGCTTGATGCGCTGGCACAGACAACAGATTTTGAAGTCCCGCCATCTTTGTTCAAATCAGAATATGATCAGGTTGCAAGAGCGATGAAAGCTGAACTTGGTATTGCTGATGAGTCTCATGATCATGATCATGACCACGATCACGACCATGACCATGACCATGATCACGATCATCATCATCCGGCCGCTGATGAAGGGTTGGATAATGAGCAAAAAGCAGAAGCTGAGACTGTGGCAAACCGCCGCGTGCGCCTTGGCTTGTTGCTGACTGAAACAGGCACAAGCAATAATATTCAGGTATCAGAAGAAGATACAAGAATGGCGGTGTTTGAACAGGCACGCCGTTATCCGGGCCAGGAACAGCAGGTTGTGGAATATTACCAAAAGAACCCACAAGCCATGCAGCAGCTATCTGGTCCTATCTTTGAAGATAAAGTCGTTGATTTCATTATGGAAATCGCAAAGGTCACTGAGGTAGAAACAACCGCTGAGGCGCTATATGCGTCTTTGGAAGAGACAGCGAACAAGCCAGCTGCGAAAAAAGCGGCTAAGAAATCAGCCAAAAAAGCAGCTGCTAAAAAAGCACCTGCGAAAAAGGCAGCAGCCAAAAAAGCGGCGGCAAAGAAAAAATAAGCACTGACAATAACGGCAGGAACAGTCAGTATTTTCTGCCATGAAACGTCTGAAAGCGAAGATTAGGGGTTGGCGTTATCAACGTTAACCCCTATTTTTATGAGTGAAATGGTTAATTGGCTTATGATGGCCACTCAACAAGTGAAGAAAGAGCAAAATAATGTTGCCAGATATGCTAGGAGAACAGGCCGCTTTGGTGCCAATGGTTGTCGAACAAACAAGCCGTGGTGAGCGTTCTTACGATATTTATTCTCGTCTGTTAAAAGAGAGAATTATTTTTCTGAATGGCCCTGTGGAAGATATGATGTCTTCTCTTATTTGTGCGCAGTTGCTTTTTTTAGAATCAGAAAATCCTGATAAAGACATTTACATGTACATCAATTCGCCGGGCGGCGTGGTGACCTCTGGTCTGGCCATTTATGACACAATGGAATATATCCGCCCGAATGTCGCTACTGTATGTATGGGACAGGCAGCCTCTATGGGATCCTTGCTTCTGATGGCAGGGGCGGCAGGTAAGCGCTATTGTTTGCCAAATGCACGTATCATGACTCACCAGCCATCTGGCGGGTTTCAGGGGCAGGCAACAGATATTGAGATTCATGCAAAAGAAATCATCAATTTGCGTGCCCGCCTGAACGGGATTTATGAAAAACATACAGGCCAGAGCGCGAAACAAATCGAGAAGATTATGGAACGCGATACCTTTATGTCTCCTGAGGAGGCGCAATCTATTGGTCTGATAGATGAGGTCGTCACAAAGCGTCCGACTGCCTCTTAATCAAATACACTACCTTGCAGACAGCCCGCATTTTTTAGTTGTCTGCAAAGCTTTCATTTGTCTAACATGACAGATAAGTGATGGCAAAAGCCGCGATAGCCCCAATTATCGCTTAATCATAGGGAATAAAATTATGGCCAAATCATCAGATGATGACAGCAAATCAACACTTTTCTGCTCTTTTTGCGGAAAAAGTCAGCATGAGGTCCGCAAATTAATTGCAGGGCCAACCGTCTTCATTTGTGATGAATGTGTCGAATTATGTATGGACATCATCCGCGAAGAACATAAAACAGCTTTGCCGAAAAACCATGAAGGTGTCCCGACTCCTGCTGATATTAATGCTGTTCTTGATGATTATGTTATCGGGCAGGCAAAAGCCAAGCGCGTTTTATCAGTGGCGGTTCATAATCACTATAAGCGTCTTGCAAATGCCGGTAAAACCGGTGATTTGGAAATCGCAAAATCCAATATCCTGCTTGTCGGCCCAACAGGTTGTGGGAAAACATTACTGGCGCAATCTTTGGCGCGCATGCTTGATGTGCCTTTTACAATGGCAGATGCGACCACTTTGACAGAAGCCGGCTATGTTGGTGAAGATGTTGAAAATATCATCTTAAAATTGTTGCAGGCCGCTGATTATAATGTCGAAAAAGCACAGCGCGGTATCGTCTATATAGATGAGGTTGATAAAATCTCGCGCAAAAGTGACAACCCGTCAATCACCAGAGATGTCTCAGGTGAGGGGGTACAGCAGGCGCTTTTGAAAATCATGGAAGGGACAGTTGCGTCTGTGCCGCCGCAAGGGGGGCGCAAACATCCGCAGCAGGAATTCCTGCAAGTTGATACAACCAATATTTTGTTCATCTGCGGCGGGGCATTTGCCGGCCTTGATAAGACCATTGCAAACCGCAATAGCGGCGCCGGCATTGGTTTCGGTGCAGAGGTGCGCGGCCCTGAAGATAAAAGCCTGAGTGACCTGCTTTCCAGTCTTGAGCCTGAAGATCTGATCAAATTCGGTCTTATTCCAGAATTTGTCGGACGATTGCCTGTCATCGCCACTTTGGAAGATCTGGATGAAGATGCATTGGTGCGTATCCTGACTGAGCCTAAAAATGCGCTCACAAAACAATATAGCGCTTTGTTTGATATGGATGATGTGCGTCTGGAATTCAGAGACGAAGCATTGCGCGCTATTGCCCGAAAAGCCATTGAGCGTAAAACAGGGGCGCGTGGCCTGCGATCCATTATGGAAGGCATTTTGATGGATACCATGTTTGATATCCCAACCGCCACAGACATTGAAGAAGTGGTGATTAATGAGGATGTGGTCAATGATAATGCCGCGCCTCTGGTTGTGCATGCTGCAAGCCCGAAGAAGGCATAATTTGCCAGCCTGATACATAAATAAACAGGCGTGCCTGCCACTATGAGGGGGCATGTGCGCCTGCCCCTTGTCTTATGGCCTGATCGCGTCTTATGGCCTGATGATGCGTTGTTGTTTTTGTGTTTTTTCAAAATTTGGGACAGCAAATTTGTCGCGGCCCCTTGAAGTTTGCACAAGGCAAGCACATCTGCATAAGGTAGGATAATTTTCACTAGCAAGAAAGTCAGATATGTCAGAAAAAACCGTACATACTTTGCCTGTTCTCCCCCTTCGCGATATTGTGGTGTTCCCGCATATGATCGTACCTTTATTTGTGGGGCGTGAAAAATCGGTCAAAGCGCTTGAAGCTGTAATGTCGAAAAACAAGCAGATCTTGCTTTTGACTCAAAAAGAAGCCTCTACCGAAGATCCCACCCAAAAAGATATGCACCAGATGGGAACGCTTGGTCATATTCTTCAGTTGCTGAAATTGCCTGACGGGACTGTGAAGGTGCTTGTCGAAGGCAGTGTGCGTGCAAAGGTTGAGGATTTCCTCCATCATTCAGAGTTTTTAGCAGCCGAGGTGAGTGAACAGCCTGATGAGGCCCGCCCTGATTCTGAAGTGGTGGCGATGGGCAAAGCGGCTGTTCAGCAATTTGAAAATTACATCAAATTAAATAAAAAAATCGCTTCTGAAGTGATGGTGTCTGTGAATCAAATTGAGGAAACATCAAAAATCGCTGATACGCTGGCCTCTCATTTGTCTGTTAAGCTCGAAGATAAGCAATCTCTGCTTGACCAGACTGATCTGAAAGCAAGGCTTGAGACCATTTTTTCTATGATGGAAGGCGAGATGAGCGTTCTTCAGGTTGAGAAGAAGATTCGCAATCGCGTCAAACGCCAAATGGAAAAAACTCAAAGAGAATATTATCTGAATGAGCAGATGAAAGCCATCCAGAAGGAGCTTGGTGAAGGCGAGGACGGCAAATCAGAGATTGATGAGATAGAATCAAAAATTGCCAATGCGCGTATGCCAAAAGAAGCCAAAGATAAGGCGATGGGTGAGCTAAAGAAACTGCGCAATATGGGCCCGATGAGTGCAGAAGCCACAGTGGTTCGCAATTATCTTGATTGGATGACAGATGTGCCCTGGAAAAAGGCAAGCCGCCTGAAAGCAGACATAGCAGAATCAAGAGCGATCCTGGATGCTGACCATTATGGTCTTGAAAAAGTCAAAGAGCGGATTGTAGAATTTCTGGCTGTTCAGGCGCGAACAAAAAAGATGAAAGGCCCTATTTTGTGTCTTGTCGGCCCGCCAGGTGTCGGCAAAACCTCTCTTGGCAAGTCGATTGCCAAGGCTACAGGTCGCAAATATGTCCGCATGGCCCTTGGCGGTGTGCGTGATGAGGCTGAGATAAGAGGTCACAGACGCACCTATATTGGCGCCATGCCTGGCAAAGTGATTCAGTCTATGAAAAAAGCAGGCACAAATAACCCGTTATTCCTGTTAGATGAAATTGACAAATTAGGCGCTGACTGGCGTGGTGATCCATCATCTGCTTTGCTTGAGGTTCTTGATCCGGCGCAAAATAACAGTTTTCAGGATCATTATCTGGAAGTGGATTTTGATCTTTCAAATGTGATGTTTATCACAACCTCTAATTCCATGAATATGCCTCAGCCGCTTTTGGACAGAATGGAAATCATCCGCCTGTCTGGTTACACAGAAGATGAAAAGGTTGAAATTGCAAGCCGTCATATGGTGGCAAAGCAAATGGCTGATCATGGTCTCAAAGAGGGTGAGCTGAGCATTGATAAGAGTGCCTTGCAGGCGATCATCCGCTATTATACACGCGAAGCAGGTGTGCGCTCTCTTGAGCGTGAAATTGCAAAAATCGCGCGCAAAGCTGTAACGAAAATCATGGCAGGTGAGGCGACATCTCTTCAGGTGTCTGGTGATAATATTGATGCGTTCTTAGGCGTCAAACGATTCAAATTCGGCGAGATTGACCAAGATGATCAAGTTGGCGTTGTGACAGGCCTTGCCTGGACAGAAGTCGGCGGTGAGCTTCTTCAGGTTGAAGCTGTCAAAGTGCCTGGCAAAGGTAAGGTATCTGCGACAGGTAAGCTTGGTGATGTGATGAAAGAATCAATTCAGGCAGCCGAGTTTTTTATCAAATCACGAGCAGCGACTTATGGAATCGACCTTCAAAAAGCAGAGAAAGCCGATATCCACGTGCATGTGCCCGAAGGGGCAACGCCTAAGGACGGCCCGTCCGCCGGTGTTGCCATGGTCACCGCTATTGTCTCTGCGCAAACAGGTATTCCTGTGCGCAAAGATGTGGGGATGACTGGTGAAATCACGCTAAGAGGGCGCGTATTGGCCATTGGCGGGTTGAAAGAAAAGCTTCTTGCAGCGCAGCGCGGCGGTATCAAAACCGTTCTGATTCCCAAAGAAAATGAGAAAGATCTGGCAGACATACCTGATAATGTGAAATCAGATTTGGTTATTTTGCCAATTTCCTATGTTGATGAGGCGCTAGCAACAGCATTAACAAAGCACCCAGTGCCAATCGCCGCCTCACAAGAGGCAGGTCTGGCATCTGACAAGCCGTTATCATCTGGCGAAAATGAGGCATTTACGCACTAGACTGGCGAAAAATGCTTTTTATGAAGGCATTTTCGTAAAAAATAGGATAAAAACGACTGGATGGCTTAGGTTTTTGTTGACCAAGCCATGGGTGTGTGTACCATCTAGCTAGTCGGTAAAAGGTTTGCTGACCATACTTTAACTCAAAAAGGGGGCATCCCATGAATAAAAATGATCTTGTTTCAGCAGTCGCTGACGGCTCTGGTTTGTCAAAAGCAGATGCTGGTCGCGCTGTAGATGCTGTGTTCGCTGCAATTTCAAACGCATTGAAAGCTGGCGATGAAGTTCGTATTGTTGGTTTTGGTTCTTTCTCAGTAGCACATCGTGCTGCCAGCACTGGTCGTAACCCTCGCACTGGTGAAGCAATTCAAATTGCAGCATCTAAGCAGCCTAAGTTCAAGGCAGGTGCTCCTTTGAAGGCCGCTGTAAACGGCTAATAAAAAGGTAAATTTTTTACTTTCTTTTTCAGCGCTGACTGGTTATACACTGGTCAGCGCTTTTTATTTGCGCCTCTATGATGGTGACGGGTGGTTAGCTCAGCTGGGAGAGCAACTCGTTTACACCGAGTAGGTCGGGGGTTCGAGCCCCTCACCACCCACCATCATCGCAAAACGCCCCCTAAAATCGATAACAAGTGAAATCACTGACAGCTATATCACTGGCAGGTTAAAAACAGGGATAATTTGTTTTTGACTAAGCTGGCATCAGTGATTTGAAAAAAGTCCAATTTTCGCATGATAAAGTGCTTGCAAGCTTTTATGGCTTTGTTTATACCATGGGCACCGTAGTCGTATTAAGACTTCGACTTGCGGGGGTGTAGCTCAGTTGGTTAGAGCGCCGGCCTGTCACGCCGGAGGTCGCGGGTTCGAGTCCCGTCACTCTCGCCACTTTCCTTCCATAAATACACTTAATTCAAAGCGGTCAAAATTTTATTGCCCCGATGATAGGCAGTTTTTCCACGTGGCGGTTTTTGCCTGTTCAAAGCTTGCATTTTTGTGGCTTTCGTTTTAGATACACACCATGTTTTGACGAACTCATTTGGTTTGGCCAAATGTGTGTATCAAAGGGTGCGGGGTATAATGGACACTTATCTGATTGATTATCTTCCGATCGCTGTATTGCTTGGTATTGCGGCTGCTGTATCACTGGCGCTTGTCATAGGGGCATTTGTGGTTGGAAACCAAAAGCCTGATATTGAGAAACTGACATCATATGAATGTGGTTTTGATGCTTTTGATGATTCGCGCAAGCCATTTGATGTTCGTTTTTATCTGGTCGCTATTTTATTCATTATCTTTGATTTGGAAGTTGCCTTTTTATTCCCATGGGCAGTATCGCTTGGCGGTATTGGCTTATTTGGCTTCTGGTCAATGATTGTGTTCCTCACAGTGCTGACGGTTGGTTTTGCTTATGAGTGGAAAAAAGGGGCCCTTGAGTGGGAGTAGGCATAAATTACCTGCCTTTTGACGGTTTGTTATTCAGGCGTGCCATGTCACGCATTTGTATGTGAAAACAAGGAGTGTTGAGATGACACTAACGAACTTGGATTTGAATTCACCTATTCCGCCAGGGCAGGAACAGGACAAAATCCTGAGCGCCGTGACAGATGAGATCACCAATCGCGGCTTTGTGATTGCAAAGGCGGACAAGTTGTTTAACTGGGCGCGTACAGGCTCATTATGGCCGATGACTTTTGGTCTTGCTTGTTGCGCTGTTGAGATGATTCACGCAGCCTCTTCACGTTATGACATGGACAGATATGGCATGTTGTTTCGTCCAAGCCCGCGCCAGTCTGATGTGATGATTGTTGCAGGCACACTGACAAATAAAATGGCACCTGCTTTGCGCCGAGTTTATGACCAGATGCCAGAGCCGCGTTGGGTGTTATCAATGGGTTCATGTGCGAATGGCGGCGGCTATTATCATTATTCCTATGCGGTGGTAAGAGGTTGTGATCGGATTGTGCCTGTCGATGTTTATGTGCCCGGATGTCCTCCGACCGCTGAGGCTCTTATTTACGGTCTTTTGCAATTGCAAAAGAAAATCAAGCGTACGTCAACAATTGCCCGTGGTTAGATAAGCAGTAAGGTGTGATGATGGAAAATAACAGCCTTCATAATACAGCCCTGACATTTGAAGGGCTTTTGCCGTATCTAAGCGGCCTTATTGAAGATGGTATGTCTGGCAATGATGAGCTTGTTGTCCGCTGCGATAGCGAAAACATCATTGAAGTTCTGACAGTTCTTCGTGATGAAGAGGCGCTTGCTTTTGACCAGCTAAGCGATCTGACAGCCGTTGATTATCCTAATCGTCCTTATCGGTTTGAATTGGTTTATCAGCTATTATCCATCACCCATAACCGCAGAATGCGCATTTTGGTTGCATTACCTGAAGGCGCAGTCGCACCGTCCGTCCTGCCCGTGTTTAATTCAGCCAATTGGGCAGAGCGTGAAATTTGGGATATGTTTGGCATTTTCTTTGCAGGTCATCCTGATTTGCGCCGGCTTCTCACAGATTATGGTTTTGAAGGTCATCCTTTGCGCAAAGACTTTCCTCTGACCGGCTATGTTGAGGTGCGCTATGATGATACGCAGCGCCGTGTGGTTTATGAGCCTGTGCATTTGACGCAAGAATATCGTGATTTTGACTTCCTCAGCCCATGGGAAGGTGTGCAAAAGGATATTGATGACGCAATCGCAGATCAAGAAGAGCAGGGTGCCTGATATGAGTGAAATGCAAATCCGACCAATGACACTGAATTTCGGCCCGCAGCACCCGGCCGCGCA
The DNA here is from genome assembly GCA_049890215.1 of Puniceispirillaceae bacterium (SeqCode). Taxonomy (GTDB): domain Bacteria; phylum Pseudomonadota; class Alphaproteobacteria; order Puniceispirillales; family Puniceispirillaceae; genus UBA685. The sequence continues at coordinate 35,741 of JBMHBX010000008.1, forward strand.
CGGCGTGTTGCGCTTGGTGCTTGAAATGGATGGTGAGGTTATTGAACGTGCTGATGCGCATGTTGGCTTGCTTCACAGGGGCACAGAAAAACTGATAGAGCAAAAGACCTATTTGCAGGCTTTGCCTTATTTTGATCGCCTTGATTATGTCTCACCGATGAATCAGGAACATGCCTGGGCTTTGGCGGTTGAAAAAGCGCTTGGCATTGACGTGCCAAAACGTGCCCAATATATCCGCGTTCTTTATTGCGAAATCGGCCGCATTTTGAATCATGTCTTGAATCTGACCACTTTTGCGATTGATGTTGGCGCGATGACCCCGCTTTTATGGGG
>JBMHBX010000009.1:0-50298 GCA_049890215.1 Puniceispirillaceae bacterium (SeqCode)
ATATAGGGAAATTGTGATCTGGCGCGGCCTGTCTGAACAGGCAGGTATTTTATAAGTGGAAGGGGCATGTGTCAGCAATTTGCCATCCTGACCATAAACCACCTCTTCAGTTGTGAGCCAACCAGCGCCTTGCACAAAACCGCCTTCAATCTGCCCTTTATCAATCGCCGGATTTAAGGAATGGCCGGCATCATGCAAGATATCAACGCGCATAATGCGTGACTCCCCCGTTAATATGTCCACCATAACCTCACTAACAGCCGCTCCATAAGCAAAATAATAAAAAGGCGACCCCTTACCTGTCTCTTCATCCCAGAAAATGTCAGGCGTGGCGTAATAGCCGGTTGATGATAATGATATGCGCCCTTGCCAACATAGTAAGGCCGCCTCGGCAAAGGTGATGGCATGATCATGTAACATCACCTGCCCGTCCTCAAATCTGATTTGGTCTTTTGACAGATTATGAGTGCTCGCCAGATAATGTGCCATACGATCTTTGATGATATGCACAGCATTAGCAGTTGCCATGCCATTCAAATCAGTTCCTGAAGAGGCGGCGGTCGCTGATGTATTTGGCACCTTTCCTGTGCTTGTCGCGGTGACTTTGACATTCTTTGCCTCAATACCAAAGCCATGCGCGCATATCTGTCGCACTTTGGTAAACAGGCCCTGCCCCATCTCTGTGCCACCATGGTTCAGGTGAACAGAGCCATCTGTATAGACATGAACAAGAGCCCCTGCCTGATTCAAGATGGTTTTATTAAAGGAAATGCCAAATTTTACTGGAGTCAGTGCAATACCACGTTTCAAAAAATGTGACGTCTTATTAAAGGTGGCAATCTCATCACGCCTCTTCAGATAATCAGAGCTTTCAGCAAGCTGAGAGGTAAGAGCTGTGATAAGGCAGTCACGTACAGGCTGGCCATAAGGCGTTAACTGGCCTGCCTGTGGGCTGTCTTTATCTGCGTAATAATTAGCTTGCCGAATAAAATAAGGATCTTTTGACAGGAAATGGGCAATTTTTTCAATGATATGTTCCATGGCCGCCATGCCCTGAGGGCCACCAAATCCGCGGAACGCTGTGTTAGATGGTGTGTTTGTCCGGCACATTTGGCTCGTGATTTTAACATGTTCGATATAATAACAATTTTCAGCATGCATCATGGCGCGTGCAGCGATCGCTGCTGATAAATCATAGGACATACCGCAACGCAGGCTTTGGGTGATAGTCATTGCCTTAATGCGCCCCTTATCATCAAAACCGACTTCGTAATCAATCTGCGCATCATGGCGTTTGCCAGTGACCTTCATATCTTCATCACGGTCATAGACAAGCTTTGCCGGCTGACCTGTTTTATGCGCAACAAGCGCAGCGATAATTGCCGGTAAATTTGCCTGACTTTCTTTGCCGCCAAACGCGCCGCCCATACGCCGCACTGTCACTGTCACATCATGATAAGGCAGTGCAAGCGCCTCTGCGACTTTATGCTGAATTTCCGTAGGGTGCTGTGTTGAGGCAAATACCTCAATACCGCTATCTTCTTGCATGATGGCAATCGCGGCCTGACCTTCCAGATAAAAATGCTCCTGACCGCCACAGCGAAATGTCCCTTGGATACAATGAGGCGCTGTTTCAAGCGCGTATGGCGCCTCTCCTGTTTCAATGATCTTTGGCGGGGCAAGAAGAGATCCTGCCTCTAATGCCTCATCAATGGATAAAATCGCAGGTAGCGCCTCAATCTCAACCTTTGCTTTTTGAGCCGCCATACGGGCAAGCCTGGCACTTGTGGCGGCAACTGCAAATAAGCTCTGGCCATGATAAGAGACAATATCAGTGGCAAAAACGGGGTCATCTCCCATGACAGGGCTTGCATCATTGGCGCCCGGAATATCTTTGGCCGTTATAACTGTGACAACCCCCTCACTGGCAATGACGTCTGATAGATCAACAGACTGAATTTTGCCATGCGCCACCTCAGACAGACCAAGGGCAATTGATAAGCAATTCTCCGGCAGCGCTTTATCATCACTATATTCAGCCTGCCCGGTGACATATAAAACCGCACTGTCATGCATCTCAAATTTTGGGAATGCTGCTTTGGTCATATGGCACCTGCCAGATAGGCGGCACTGCCATCATGTTGATTGATAACAGCTTTCAGGACAAGATTCGCGGCTGCCTGTATACGGTAATCAGCAGACGCCCTGACATCGCTCAACGGGGTGAAATCTTGTTCTATCAAAGGGCGGAAATCATATTGCCGTAAAGATGATAAGGATTTGCCCTTTAAGAAGCCTTCAGCGACCGGCGCCCGTTTGGGTATGGCTGCCATACCACCAAAGGCAAGACGTGCCTCAGTAATGACATCTTCTTCTACCGACAAACAGAGTGCCATCAGAACAGCTGAGATATCCTGATCAAAGCGCTTAGATAATTTGAAGGCATGAAAAGCAGTCTTATCTGATAATGGCGGCAACAATAAAGAGCGCACAAATTCATCTTTGCGTCTGTTCTGTTTGCCGTAAGAGATAAAAAAGTCATCAAGAGGCATTTGTTTTATCTGTGTTGCAGACTGAAGCTCGACAGATGCTCCCAAAGCCAGAAAACAAGGAGATAAATCACCTATGGGAGACCCGTTTGCGATATTGCCACACACTGTGCCGGAGGAACGCACTTGCGCAGAGCCAAAGCGCCGCCATATCTCTAATAAATCTGATGGCGCCTCACGCAGATCTTGCAATGCCTGCTCATGGGTAACGCATGCGCCTATGTGCCAGCCCTGTTTGGTTTTTCTGATGTGGTGAAGCTCATCAATCTTATTCATGGCAATCAGACAGGGCAATTGGCGATGTTGTTTTGTTACCCATAGCCCAATATCCGTAGCGCCAGATAAAATCTGTGCATCTTCATGCTCTGCAAGCAATGAAGCTGCCTGTTCTGCGGTGCGCGGGGCAAAATATCGCTGCCCGTCATATTCAAGCGCTAAGCTATCTTTATTTTGGTCAGCCAAAAAAGCATCTTCACGCGCGATCACCTCTTGTTCGAAGGACGGTGCCTCATAATCACAAAGCGCCTTTGCCGCTGAGACAATCGGACCATATCCTGTGCAACGACATAAATTACCCGCAAGCCCGTCATCAATGGATTGATCATCAAAATCAGCGCCGCTGCGCCACATCTGATACAGGCTGACGACAAATCCGGGGGTGCAAAAACCACATTGGGCACCATGATACGCTATCATGGCATGTTGTACGGGGTGCAATTCGCTGTTGGGACCGGCAATCCCCTCTATTGTTGTGATAACAGCGCCATCAAGCATAGGCATGAATAAAATACACGCATTCACCGCGCGCATTTCATCACCGATTGTGCCATCTGCTAAAGGCTTAGGCCGGCGCATAAATACAGTACATGCCCCGCAATCACCTTCTGCACAGCCTTCTTTGGTGCCTTTTTTATGCGCTTTCAGGCGAAGCCAATTCAATAAAGTCGTGTCGGGCCGGATATCTGAAATAACCTGCTTTTCACCATTTAAGAATATCGTAATCTCGGATTTCATCTTCGCCCTGTTAACTTTTATCAGATGAAAGCGCTTGTCTGTACCAATCAAGCAATATCTGTCTTTCTTCAGGCTCCATATAGCTGACATTTGCAGGTGGCATTGCATGAGAGAGTGCAGATTGCGTTATAATACTATGCGCATGGCTGATAATTTGTTTGTCTGTTTCAAGCATCACGCCTTTGGGCGGCCATCTGACACCATCATAAAATGGCTCAATGGCATGACACATGGAACATCTGCCAAGCACAATATCGCGCACATCTTCAAAATGCTCAGAGGCAGCCAGTCTTTGTTCCCGCACAGTAAAATCAGCGGCAGACACCTCATCATAATCAGGCTCTTTATGTGAAAATAGCGGCGCAAGAGATAAAGCCATAATGATAACAAATAACACAAAGGTCACGCCCCATGTCCACAAAGGAGAGGCTTTGCGTGCATGCTTGCTATTGAAATAATGGCGTATCGTCACGCCCATCAAAAACACAATTGAGGCGATAATCCATGCATAATCAGTCGCAAAAGCAAGAGGATAGTGATTTGATAACATGAAGAAAATAACTGGCAAGGTCAGATAATTATTATGTGTTGAGCGCAATTTGGCGATTTGGCCATATCGTGCGTCAGGCACCCTGCCTTCTTTCAAATCAGCTACCACTATGCGCTGATTGGGTATGATTACCATCAATACATTAAAAGACATGATAGTCGCGGTCACTGCCCCTAAATGCAAGAAAGCGGCTCTGCCTGTGAACACCTTGTCAAGACCATAAGCAAGCATAACCAAAATCACATATAAGCAAAGCATAAGCGCGGTCGGGTTTTGGCCAAGCGGCGAACGACACAGCCTGTCATAGCCAACCCATCCAATGGCAAGCACGCCCAAAGACAAACCAATCGCCCCCCAAAGAGGCAGTTCAGCTTTATCTGTGTCAATCAGATAGATATCAGCGCCCACATAATATACAACCGCCATCAGCGCAAATCCTGACAACCATGTGGCATATGATTCCCACTTAAACCATGTCAGATGCTCTGGCAAAGCAGGCGGCGCAACGAGATATTTTTGGATGTGATAAAACCCGCCGCCATGGACCTGCCATTCCTCGCCATGGACAAGTTTTGGCAAATTGTCATGACGGCGCAGCCCTAAATCAAGTGCGATAAAGTAAAAAGACGATCCGATCCATGCTATCGCCGTTATAACATGTAACCAGCGCAGGGCAAATTCTATCCAGTCAAGCACCAAAAGACTGATAAATGATACATCAAATTCTCCCCCCAACATGTGCTAGCTCCCCCGATAAGTTGAATAGCCAAAAGGTGAGAGCAGCAAAGGCACATGATAATGGTCATCATCATCTGAAATGCCAAATATGAGCGGTATATCATCTAAAAATTTAGGCTCTGCCTGGCGCGGATGATGGGCGTCTAAATACGGTCCTGCATGAAAAATCAGCATATAGGTGCCGCAGATAAAGGCCTCTTGTGGCAGGATGGGGCCATCTGTTCTGCCATCTTTATTTGTCACCTTATCTGCCAGATGTGTGCGTTCCTCGCCATCTAAGCGATACAGGCTTATCCTTACCCCCTCAGCGGGCTGTCCTTTTGCTGTATCTAAAACATGCGTTGTTAAAAAGCCATTTGCCATTTTCTTGCCACCATAATGATGTCTTCGACTTGCCCTTTATGATATCGTTCAGATCAAAAAAACTGAGATTTTTTTTACATTCATCTCTTAACTAAGGCAGTATGTCATTATTAATAACTGATTCCTATTGAATTATTGCAAAGGGCTGTTCGTTATGCGCTATCCCAGAAATATGACAGGCTATGGCAAAGATAAGCCGGTTGCGCCCTGGCCAAATGGGGCAAAAATCGCCATTCAATTTGTTGTCAATTACGAAGAAGGCGGCGAGAATAATATCCTGCACGGAGACGAAGCCTCAGAAGCTTTTTTATCAGAGATTGTCGGTGCTGCGCCATGGCAGGGCAAGCGTCACTGGAATATGGAATCACTTTATGAATATGGCGCAAGAGCCGGTTTCTGGCGCTTATTTGATATTTTTACCACACAAGAGGTGCCTGTTACGATCTATGGCGTTGCTACCGCGTTGCGCCGTTCACCAGATCAGGTATCAGCCATGCTTGCCGCAGACTGGGAAATTGCAAGCCATGGGCTGAAATGGATTGATTATAAAGATCACAGCAAAGAAGAAGAACGCGCTGATATCATTGAGGCGATTGCCATGCATGAAGCTGTTACAGGCAGCAAACCACAAGGATGGTATACAGGCAGATGTTCTATGCATACTGTTGATTTGGTCGCAGAACAGGGCATTTGCACTTATCAGTCTGATGATTATGCAGATGATCTGCCTTATTGGTATGACAGCCCGTCAGGCCCGCAATTGATGATCCCTTATACGCTCGATGCTAATGATATGCGCTTTGCGACACCGCAGGGCTTTAATACAGGTGATGATTTTTTATCTTATCTGAAAGATAGTTTTGATGCGCTCTATTACGAAGGGCAAAATGGCGCGCCCAAAATGATGTCAATTGGCCTTCATTGCCGTCTGATGGGCCGCCCGGGACGCAGTCAGGCGCTCCGTGCCTTTATTGATTATGTCAAAAACCATGAGGATATCTGGTTTGCCAGACGCATAGATATTGCCAATGCATGGCGCAAGGCCTATCCCTATCAGCCATTATTTCGCCCGTCCACCTTGTCAAAAAGCGCATTTTTGGACTTATTTTCTGGCATTTATGAACATTCACCCTGGATAGCTGAGCAAGCCTTTGATGATGAATTAGGACCTGCCAATGATACAGTGACCGGGCTTGCCATGGCACTTGCCTATCAGTTCAGACGGGCAGACAGGGATAAAAAAATGGCTGTCCTTCGCAGCCACCCTGATTTAGCAGGCAAGCTGGCACAGGCCAAAAAATTAACCTCTCATTCCACAGAAGAACAAGCCGCCGCAGGGCTGGATGCCCTCACGCAAGATGAGCTTGCCACTTTTACAAGGCTGAATGAGGCTTATGTAAAACGCTTTGGTCATCCCTTTATTATCGCTGTCAAAGCCCATAGCAAGCAAAGCATTATGGCCGCTTTTGAAACCCGTCTTGCGCATGAAGCAGAGGCTGAATTTGATGAAGCTTGTCAACAGGTGGAAAAAATTGCACACTTCCGGCTAGAGGCGCTATTTGAGGCCCAAAACGCAGTGCTGAGCTAATAGCAAGAGGTAAGTCACCATGACCGCTACACATCGTTATTACAGCCCACAAGCAGGCCTGCCATCACAGAGTGAATTACTCAGTGACAGGGCCGTTTTTACCACCGCCTATGCCATGATACCCAAAGGTGTGTTGCGCGATATCACTACCTCTTATTTGCCATTTTGGCACCAGACAAGGCTGTGGGTTCTGGCACGCCCTATGAGCGGATTTGCAGAAACGTTTTCACATTATATTGTTGAAGTTAGCGCCGGTGGCGGCACAGACAGGCCAGATGATAACAAAGCTGCTCAAAGCGTCTTATTCGTGGTCGAAGGCACTGTGACATTGCACTATGAAGGGCAAAGCTTTGAGATGCAGGAAGGCGGCTATGCGTATCTGCCGGCAGGCATGGCGTGGTCATGTCACAACCACAGTGATAAAAAAGCGGTGTTTCATTGGATCCGCAAGCGTTATGAAGATGTTGACGGCCTTGAAAGACCAGAGGCGTTTGTGACATCTGATGGGGCGCAAACCCCCATTTCGATGCCGGATACAGATGGCGTATGGGCCACGACCCGTTTTGTTGACCCGTCTGATTTGCGCCATGATATGCATGTCAATATCGTGACCTTCCAGCCAGGCGGCGTCATTCCCTTTGCCGAAACGCATGTCATGGAGCATGGTTTATATATTCTGCAAGGCAAAGCGGCCTATCATGTGAACCAGAACTGGATAGAAGTCGAAGCAGGCGATTATTTGTGGCTGCGCGCATTCTGCCCTCAGGCCTGTTATGCAGGCGGGCCGGAGCCGTTTCGCTATTTGCTTTATAAAGATGTTAACCGCCACGCATTGCTTGATTTATAACCATGAACAAGGAGGGGGTATGATGACTGTAATCACCATTCAGCCTCTGACAAGGCAGGCTTTTGCCCCTTTTGGTGATGTTCTGGATTTTGCAGGCAAGCCGGATAAGATGATCAATCAAGGCTTATGTGGCCGCTATCATGACAAGGCGCAGATGTCCTTTCAAGATGGCAAAGCCGGATTAAGCTTATTTGAATCAAAAGCCCGCACCCTTCCCTATGAGCTTGAGATGATGGAGCGTCACCCTCTTGGCTCTCAGGCTTTTATGCCTTTAACGCCTGATCCGTTTCTGGTCATTGTGGCCCCTGATCACAAAGGGCAACCAGACACGCCTCTGGCATTTCGCACAGCGCCATTTGTGGGCGTTAATTTTCATGCCAATATCTGGCATGGCGTATTAACCCCACTTCATGACCCTGGCCGTTTTGTGGTCATAGACCGCATTGGCACCGGGGATAACCTCGAAGAATTCTGGTTAAAAGAACGATATGTAATTTGTGACTAGTGCCAATCAGAGTTCCAACTTGAAACTGCGAAAGATAGGAGACTTATCATGTCAGCAGATACTTCACTTGGAACAGCCGCACAGCTTGCTGATCCAGATTATACACCGCCCTTATCACAGGCCATACCGCTTGGCATTCAGCATATATTGGCGATGTTTGTCTCTAACATTACACCTGCCATTATCATTGCCGGTGCAGCCGGTTTTGGCTTTGGGTCAAATTCACCAGATTTCCCGTCCCTGATTTATATGTTCCAGATGTCTATGGTTTTTGCCGGGATTGCCACCCTGATTCAGACAATTGGCTATGGTCCGGTAGGGGCCATATTACCCATTGTTCAGGGCACAAGCTTTGCCTTTGTGCCAATTATGATCCCGCTTGTTGCAGGCAAAGGCGTTGATGCGATGGCTGCTGTCATGGGCGGGGTGCTAGTAGGCGGTCTGTTTCATATGGTGCTTGGCATCTTTATCAAACGCATTCGCTTTGCCATGCCGCCTTTGGTCACGGGCCTTGTTGTGCTGATGATCGGGCTTGCGCTGATCAAGGTTGGCATTCAATATGCCGCAGGGGGCGTGCCTGCTATTGGCAAGCCTGAATATGGCTCAGCCATCAATTGGCTGACTGCCAGCATTGTGATCATTGTTGCCCTTGGCTTGAAATTCTTCACAAAAGGTCTGTTATCAGCCGGTGCTGTGTTAATTGGCATGATTGCAGGTTATCTGTTTGCCTTAACACAAGGCATGGTCTCATTTGGCAATATTGGTAATGCTGCGGTTTTTGCCGTACCTGTGCCATTTCATTTTGGCATTGAGTTTACAGCAGCTGCCATTATCGGCATGTGCGCTATGTCATTTGTCTCAGCGGTTGAGACAGTTGGTGATGTCTCTGGCATCACAAGAGGGGGCGCCAAACGTGAAGCCACAGAAGATGAAATTCAGGGGGCCACCTATGCTGATGGTTTGGGCACAGCGGTTGCCGGAATATTTGGCGGGCTGCCAAATACCTCATTTTCCCAGAATGTCGGCCTTGTCAGCATGACAGGGGTGATGAGCCGGCGCGTGGTCACCTATGGCGCCTTATTACTTGTGGCAGCAGGTCTTATCCCCAAGGTGGGTGCCATCATCTCTACTGTGCCAATCGAAGTACTTGGCGGCGGGGTGATAGTGATGTTTGGCAAGGTTGCGGCAGCGGGCGTGTCAATCTTATCCACTGTTGACTGGAACAGGCGTAACCTGATGATATTTGCCATATCGCTCTCAGTTGGCCTTGGCCTTCAGCTTGAACCTAGCGCATTGCAGCATCTGTCTGGCACAGTCAAAGTACTGATGACCTAAGGCCTGTTACCGGCCGCTGCTTTGGCTATGATACTCAATCTTGTGTTGCCGGAAATGGCGGATAAATAGCCCTAAACCTTGTGACAATTTGCCCCCCTTTAATATGTTACAAAGGGGGGCATTTTGTTAGATAAGAGGATTAAAGCAACACGCTCAGCGCTACCCACTGCTTCATAAGAAAAAAGACTGTCAGGGATGATATTCGCAGTGGCAGATGATACATTATAATTATATTTGGTTTCCCACCTCAGGGCTTTTCATTTACGCCAAATGATGATAAACAGCCCTAATCGCCATCCTTGCCCATATAATGACAGGATAGGCGTTTTAGATGAAGCGGCTGTGGTGTAGTGGTAGCACAAAAGCCTTCCAAGCTTTTAGGGCCAGTTCAAGTCTGGTCAGCCGCTCCAATCTTATCCAACAGACACCTCTGTTATCCAAGAACAATCTCAGGCGTGATGAACGCTGCAAAAATGCGTTAAGACTGCGCTTGCTCTCTTAGCTGTTCCACACGTCTGTCGCGCCCGCAACTGGCCCGGTAGAATTTGTAGCGGAACGGGTTTTTCATGTAATAATCCTGATGATATTGCTCTGCAGGCCAGAATTTTACCTCATCCTCGACAGGCACAATGGATGTTTTTGGCGCCAGATTAAGGGCAATTTGTCTTTGTGATTGCGTCTTTACATGAATGGCAGGTGTATAGGCTCTGCCTCTGTCACAAAACTGCCCGTCCCCGTCTTCATAATCAACATGCGCATAATAATAGCTGATTAGCTCTTCAAAGGTGATGGCGTCCGGATCATAATAGATTTGGACGACCTCTCTGTGACCTTCATGCGCGCGATAGGTTGGGTTTTGCACCTCGCCGCCTGCATAGCCAGAGACTACCTCATACACAGAATCAAGCTTTTCAAAATCTTTTTCAATACACCAAAAACAACCGCCTGCTACGACAAGGCTTTGCGCACTTGTCGGCACATTATCACCAAAATCACCATAGTCTGAGCCAGCTTGCACTGTCATGACACTCATGAATGAAGCCACAAATAATGTGCATGCTGCATAAATCATCATCTTAGATTTTCTGAGGATAGGCTTGTCCATTTTCAGACTCTCCTTTTTTCACTCTAGCCGTTTGAGGCGGCGCCTCAATATATCATGCAAACATCATGATTTCCTATTATGGCATTTCTGCGCCCATCCTATCCTTTTTCTGCCACAATTTCACATAGCCATTTGGGCAATCCATAGCTATTTTTGCCTATATTATAGGCATATTAGATTTAATGCGCCTATTTATTAGGCAATATATTGGTTTTTTTATACCTCAGATCATTAGCACCGATGACACACAGCAGACATGGTACCACCAACACAGTTTTATGACCGATGAACAATCTAACCTGTTGCATGACGAAAAAGGAAAGAGAATTTTTATGTACCGGAAGCTTATTTTATCCATTGCTTTTGCAGCGATGATGCCGACAGCGGCATTTGCAGCGCTTGACACAGGTGATACTGCCTGGATCACAGCCTCAACCGCTCTTGTGTTATTTATGACATTACCTGGCCTTGCGCTATTTTACGCAGGTCTGGTACAGCCAAAAAATGTGGTATCTGTGCTTATGCATCATTTTGCCATTGCCTGCTTATGCTCTATTTTATGGGTTATCGCCGGCTATTCAATTGCCTTTTCTGGTGATGGTGCCTGGTTTGGTGATTTGAATAATTTATTCATGTCACAAATCACAACCGATAGCTTGTCTGGCACGATTCCAGAATCACTTTTTGCTACCTTCCAGATGACATTTGCGGTTATCACACCTGCGCTTGTGATTGGTGCTTATGTTGAGCGTATTAAGTTCTCAACTGTTCTGATCTTCTCTGGTGCGTGGCTGTTGGTAGTCTATGCGCCTGTGACTCATTGGATCTGGGGCGGCGGCATTATGGCAGGTTGGGGTGTGCTTGATTTTGCCGGTGGTATTGTTGTTCACGCGACCGCAGGCACAGCGGCCCTTGTTGCAGCGCTCGTGCTTGGCAATCGCCGCAATTTTCCAAATGCGGTTCAGCCCCCTCACAGCCCTGTATTGACGATGATTGGCGCTTGTATGTTGTGGGTCGGCTGGTTTGGCTTTAATGGCGGTTCTGCTCTTGGCGCAGGTCAGGGCGCAGCGATGGCTATCTTAGTCACGCATATTTCAGCTGCGGTTGCCTCTATTGTGTGGATGGTCATTGAATGGCGCCGCTTTGGCAGACCATCTCTGGTTGGCATGGTCACTGGTATGGTTGCCGGTCTTGCAACTGTCACACCTGCCTCTGGCTTTATCGGCGTGCCTGGCGGCATCATCCTTGGCCTTGCTGGCGGCTATATTTGTTATGTCGCAGTTGATCTTATTCGCGGCAAGCTAAAGATTGATGATTCTTTGGATGTGTTTGCCGTACATGGTGTTGGCGGGATTTTAGGCTCACTATTGGTGGCTGTCCTTGCGACTGAAACATTCTCAGGGGCCGGCCTTGGTGAAGGTGTGTCAATCGGCTCACAATTTGCCGCACAATTAGGCGCTGTTGCTATCACAGTGGTCTGGACAGCGATTGCCAGCTACGTCATCTTAAAGATTGCCGGCGCTTTGACAGGTGGCATCCGTGTTGATGAACAAGCTGAGATCGAAGGTCTTGATTTGTCACAACATGGCGAACGCGCTTATCATAATTCTTAAGCTTAGCTCACTTGTAAGATTGGAAAGATAAATGAAATATATCATTGCTATCATTAAACCATTCAAGCTTGACGATGTGCGCGAAGCGCTCACAGCGCTTGGTGTCGAAGGACTAACCGTTTCTGAGGTCAAGGGCTTTGGTCGCCAGCGTGGTCAAACAGAAATCTATCGCGGCGCTGAATATGCAGTAGCATTTGTGCCAAAGGTAAAGCTTGAAATCGCCTGCCAGGGTGACATGGCTGATAAAATTATTGAGGCATTAAAGCAAGCTGCCGGCACTGACAAAATCGGTGATGGTAAGATTTTCGTCCTTGATCTTGCGCAAGCCATGCGTATTCGCACAGGTGAACAAAATGAAGAGGCGTTAAGCTAATTCTGTCACCGCATATTTAGGCAAAAGGGCTCTTATCTTTTTATCAGGTAAGGGCCCTTTTCCATTCAGATTCTATCATATCATCATCACTGTGATCATCTTCCCTCGCCTGATAGAGATCTTGCAATGATTGTTGCGGCAAATAACAAGACAACGCCCATATCGCCATTGATTGCACAAGAGGAAACCTGCTTGCAAGATAGGGCAAAATCAAAGGCACAAGGCGCTCATCACCGGCATTGCCTGCACCGATTAACACATTGCGCATAAATCGCTCATAGCCGGCCCTGCGCACAGGCATAGAGGCAAAAAGCTGACGAAATGCCGCCTCATCTAGCTTCAACAGATCAGATAAGGGCATTAATGCCGGATCATGGCGCGGCGTCAGCTTTTGTTCATGCGCTATCTTGGCAAATTTATTCCACGGGCAGATTGCAAGGCAATCATCACAACCAAAAATACGATTACCAATCGCTTTTCGAAATTCAGGCGCGATCTGTGTTTTTTGCTCGATGGTCATATAGGAAATACAGCGGCGTGCATCCAGCTGATAAGGCGCCGGAAACGCCTTTGTCGGGCAGATATCAAGGCATGCGGTGCAATTGCCACAATGATCGGACTCCGGGCTGTCTGGCGCTATTTGGGCGTTTGTTAATATGATACCAATGAACAGCCATGAGCCAAATTCACGGCTCACTAAATTGGTATGTTTTCCCTGCCATCCTAAACCTGATTGCACGGCAAGCGGTTTTTCCATCAAAGGCGCGGTGTCCACAAATACTTTAACATCTGCTGACAGGCGCGCTGCAATCTGACCGGCAAGCTGTTTTAATTTGCCTTTTATGACTTCATGATAATCACGGCCTCTGGCATAGACAGATATATTGCCATCAGCCATATGATTCAGATTATCAAGAGGATTATGATCAGGCCCGTAATTCATCCCAAGCACAATCGCAGATTGCGCCTCTTGCCACATTTTTTCAGGTGAAGCACGTCTTTGTGCCGTCTCCGCAAGCCATGCCATCTCGCCGTGAAAATCAGACTTCAGGAACGCATCAAGCCTTTGCCCTGTTATATCTGGTAATTGTGCATTTGTTATATGACAACTATCAAAGCCATTTTCTATGGCTTTGGCCTTAATCCAGTCTTTGTGCTGATGTTCTTTTGCCATATGCTATAGCGGCTCTATGTCACCGCCTGCCTGTTGTTCAAAAAAGCGTTGCTGAAAATCTGCATAAACACCAGTCTCGATAGCTTTGCGAATTCCTGCCATCAAATCCTGATAATATTGCAGATTATGCCAGGTCAACAGCATCAGGCCCTGCACCTCATCTGCTTTGAAAAGATGATGAAGATAAGCTCTGCCATAATGCGTACAAGCAGGACAAGCGCACCCATCATCCAAAGGGCGTTCATCTTCTTTGTGACGGGCATTTTTGATATTGACCGGACCGCGCCTTGTAAAGGCCTGTCCTGTCCTGCCAGAGCGTGTTGGCAAGACACAATCAAACATATCAACGCCGCGCGCCACAGCGCCAACCAAATCAGACGGCTTGCCGACCCCCATCAAATAGCGCGGCTTATCTGCCATCATCAAAGGGGTGGTAAAATCAAGCGTATCAAACATCGCCTGCTGCCCTTCACCAACTGCAAGACCGCCTATCGCATAGCCTTCAAAGTCAATTTCGGACAGTTTTTCAACTGATTCAGCGCGCAAATCTTCAAAAACAGATCCCTGCACAATGCCAAATTGCCCATAGCCCTGACGTTTGACAAATGCCTCTCGCGAGCGTTTTGCCCAGCGCATTGATAATCGCATAGATTCAGCTGCCACCTCATGCGTAGCCGGAAAAGGTGTGCATTCATCAAATGCCATGGTGATGGTCGCATCAAGCTTATGCTGAATATCAGTTGAAATCTCAGGATTGAGACGATGAGATGAGCCATCAAGATGGGATTTGAAAGTCACCCCATCTTCATCAATTTTACGCAAAGCGCCCAAAGACATGACCTGAAAGCCACCTGAATCTGTCAATAACGGCTTATGCCATCCCATCATTTTACGAACGCCGCCTAATCTTGCCACGCGCTCAGCGCCGGGCCTTAACATCAGATGATAGGTGTTCGACAAGATGATTTCTGCCCCTGTTGACGCCACTGACTGAGGCAACATCGCTTTGACAGAGGCAGCGGTGCCAACTGGCATAAAGACAGGTGTCTGAATAGTGCCCCATGCTGTTTTGACCTCACCACGGCGCGCCATGCCATCCTGGCTTTTGAGTGTGAAGCCAAAATCGCCTATCGGTTTTGTCGGAAAATCATCTCTTGAAAATAAGGTCATGTTGTTTTGCGCTCCAATAAGCAGGCATCACCATAGCTGAAAAAGCGGTAAGAGTCAGACACCGCAACCTCATAGGTATGCTTCATAAAATCATAACCTGAAAAAGCGCTTACCAACATCAACAAAGTAGATTTGGGCAAATGGAAATTTGTTAATAGCATATCTGCTGAACCAACCGGAAAGCCCGGTGTGATAAAAATATCAGTCTCACCTGTAAATTCCTGATAAGAATGAAATTTTTGCCAGATTGTCTCCAGAATACGCAAAGAGGTTGTACCAACACAGACAATTCTGCCACCTTGTGATCTGGCCTCATTCAACAAGGTAGCTGTGTCGGCAGTCATCGCCCCCCATTCTGCATGCATCTTGTGATCATGGATATGATCAACCTTTACCGGTAAAAAGGTGCCTGCCCCCACATGAAGGGTGACCTCTGCTATCTTTATCCCCTTTTCCATAAGGGCATGACGAAGACCATCGGTAAAATGAAGCCCTGCGGTCGGCGCTGCTACTGCCCCGCTATGTTTTGCGAACATTGTTTGATAATGGTCGTCATCTTGATCATCAGGGCCATCTTCACGCTTGATATAAGGTGGCAGTGGCATTGCCCCTTGTGCCATAATCGCCTCATCAAGCTCTGTGGCATTGTGTGAAAAAGACAAAATTACCTCACCGCCGTCTAAGGTCTCAGTTACCTCACAAGACAGCCCGTCTTCAAAAGTCACAATTGTCCCGACAGGACATTTCTTTGCCGGTTTGGCAAAAGCAGACCATTGATTGGCTGATAATCGTTTTAACAAGGTAAAGCGCGCTTTTCCCGCCCCTCTTTTGCCTGTCATGAGGGCCGGGATCACTTTGGTGTTATTCACCACAAGCACATCTTTTTGCTCAAGGCTATCTGGTAAATCATAAATATGCTGATGACGGTGCTGATTGCCAAGGCAGTTAAGCAGCCTTGCACTATCACGCGGAGAGGCAGGATGTTGGGCGATTAACTCTGGTGGCAAGTTATAATCAAAGTCGCTTAATTGCATGATATCGTTGCTTAATTAAAGAAGATCAGTAAATTTGGATAATGCCACAAACAGAAGATGACGGGTCGTCAGATTGTCGGACAACAAGAGATTGAATTTTTGCTTCACTCATCTTGTCTTCGGCTTCGCCAAGGCTTGCATTTTGCGATATAGATTGCGGGCTTGCATTCATAATCTCAGAGGCATAAGTGCCCTCCAAAGAGCGATTTTCAACAAGCATACGGCGCAAATCACCATCTGTGATGATACCTTCAAGATTATCTGCCTGCCCAACAAGGGCCAGCCCCAATCTGCCGGTTGTCATCGTTACAATCACCTCAGACATTTTCATATCAGATGACACAAAGGGCAAATTGCCTGACACCATCTTATCACGCACGGCAGACAGCAATTTTTGCCCTAATTTGCCGCCCGGATGACGGGCAGCGAAATCTTCTGCCTGAAAGCCGCGTTGCTCCATCAGCACAACAGCAAGCGCATCACCAAGAACAAGCGCTGCCATTGATGAGGTAGTCGGCGCCAGATTTAACGGACAAGCCTCCTTATCAACACTAGCATCCAAAATCACATCTGCAGCTCTGCCAAGTGAGCTGTCAATTTGTCCGATTAATGAGATAATTTTAACATTCAGCCTTTTGAGCGCAGGCAATAACCTGACCACCTCTTCGGTTTCACCAGAATTGGATATGAGTATCATCACATCATTTTGGCGCACCATACCAAGATCGCCATGTATCGCTTCAGCGGGGTGTAAAAACAAAGCAGGCGTGCCAGTTGAGGACAAAGTCGCAGCGATCTTGCGCCCCACAAGCCCGGATTTGCCCATGCCGCAAATCACCAAATGGCCATCATGAGATAAAATCAGATCAACCGCTTTATCAAGCCCGCCTTCAAGCCCGCCTTCAAGACGGGTAATGGCTTGTTGATATGTCGTTAAAAGTGTTTTTGCAGAATCAAGCATTTTCATAGTCTTCATCTTTGCAGTAATAGCTTTCCTGTCCTCAAAAAGCGAGCGTTATTTATCTGATAAACTTGCCTGAAAGGCTGTGACATCCTGCGGTCTGTTCAAATTCATAAAGGGATCAGGCGTGCCATCATAATCCAGATAATGACAGTCATGACCGGCGGTGAACGCATCAATCTTGCGCACCCCTTCTTCTATCAGAGCGTGATGTAAGGCACTGGTCAAATCCAAAGACCATAAGGCGATAACAGGATGGGTGCGTCCATGGCTGGACACGCTGACAATATCGGCTTTTGTTTGTGTTGCAAAGGCAAGCAAATCTCTGTCTAAATGAGGCGGCAATAACGGCGCATCAGTTGGCAGGCTTAACAGCCATTTACAATCCGGGCGGGTCTGCTGCAAATGACACATCGCAGCATAAATACCAGATAAAGGACCCTGATGATCAGGTAATAAGTCGCCTATGATATCAAGACCATAATGGGCGAGCCTGTCTGTGTTGCCATTGGCGTTCAAAAATAAATAGGGCGCTTGTGAAAATTGGGCCATCATGCGTGTGATAATTGTCTGGCCTTCAATCTTTATCTCACCTTTATCACCGCCCCCCATACGGCGGGCCTGACCACCGGCAAGCAAGCAGATTGCGTAAGGCTCTGTTCTCATCTCTTGCCACCAAGGCTTTTTGCTTGTGGTGATGATATATCTTTGGCCAAAGACTCTCTGATATCATCAAACACAATACGTTGGGCGCCTGACAAGACGGTGAAACGCGCACCTCGCATGCGGCCAATTAAGGTCAGATTTGCCTGCTTGGCCAAAGCAACACCTGCTTCTGTAAACCCTGATCGTGAGACCAGAACAGGCGCGCCCATCATGACAGTCTTCAACACCATCTCTGTGGTCAGCCTGCCGGTTGTGTAGAATATTTTATCTCTTGCGCTTATTTTATTCAAAAATAAATGGCCTGCTATTTTATCAACCGCATTATGGCGCCCGATATCTTCAACATAAATCATTGGCTGTGCGCCTTCTGCCAGAGCGCAGCCATGTATGGCGCCTGCTTTGAGATATAAAGAGGGGATCGCATTAATCGCAGCTGATAAGGCGTAAAGCTCGCTTGCCTTTACCCTCAGCGTGTCTGACAAGGTAATTTTGGCAAATTCCTCCATGATATCGCCATAAATCGTGCCTTGCGCACAACCAGAGGTGCGCACTTTTTTTTGCAGTTTTGCCTCATAATTTGTCTCACGCTCTGTGCGCACAACAACAACACCAAGATCCTCATCATAATCAATTTGGGTAATCACTTCATCATCATGAAGCATATTCTGATTTCGCAAAAAGCCAACGGCAAGCGCTTCTGGCTGATCACCTAATGTCATTGCGGTTACAATTTCCTGTCTGTTCAGATAAATCGTCAATGGCGCCTCACGCACAACAGGGATCGCAATTTGATTGCCTTGTGCATCAAGACCTGTCAGCTCTGCTGTCAGCTTGGTATCATCTGGCGTGGGCATCAACCGAAAGGGCGTTTTGGTCATAAGGCTTTCCAAAGGCGGTGGTGAAGGTGTCTATTTGTTTTTACCAAATTTTTCAGATATTGTATCGATAAAGGCAAATTGCTTTGTTATCACAATAAATCAGCTGTAGGCATCATTGCCATGAAATTTCACTTTACCGCCTCGTCACATGAACAAGCCCAAATGCGTCATAAGGCTATGGTCACGCGCTATGGTCAGCATGAATTGTCTGATTGCGATGTCATCATTGTGCTTGGCGGGGACGGGCAAATGCTAAATACGCTTCGCCAGAATCTTGATTTTTGCCGTGATATTTATGGCATGAATTGCGGGCGTGTCGGCTTTTTAATGAATGATTATGAAGAAGACGACCTTGAAGAGCGTATTGGTGCTGCCACCAAAGCGCGTATGCGTCCTCTTTCTATGAAAGCGACTGATATTGCCGGGCAGACATATGAAGCATTGGCCTTTAACGAGGTCTCTTTGCTGCGCCAAACGCATGCAGCCGCGCATCTTGATATCGCTGTCAATGGCCGCACAGAAATGGAAGAGCTTATTTGTGACGGGGTAATTTTGGCCACACCGCAAGGCTCAACTGCCTATAATTTATCTGCTCATGGCCCTATTCTGCCTATTCGCTCAAACATGCTTGCGCTAACGCCTATCTCAGCCTTTCGCCCGCGCAGATGGCGCGGCGCGTTATTGCCTGATAGTTGTAAAGTCACTTTCACAGTACGCTCCCCTGAATTTCGCAGCCAGTCTATTTCTGCTGATAATATCGAATATCGCGATATTGTCTCTGCCACGATAAAGCAGTCCCGCAAACATGATGTCAGAGTCTTGCACGACCCTCATAATTCTATGAGTCACCGCATCATCAAAGAACAATTCTCGTCCTAAAGGCCCTGGCGATCCCAAAAGCGTGTCAGATGATCCCAGATTTGATCATCAATGGCTGGCGTCTCATTAAATAATTCATGTTTGGCGCCCTTAATTGTGACAAGGTCAGCTTGTGGCAGATGGCTTGCCGCAAATGAGATCTTTGCATTTGAGACAATTTGTTCTTTTTCAGCTTTCAAAATCAAAACAGGCACATCAAGGCCGCTTAAATAAGCAGGATTAGCAACATAGCGCGCAGCAGAGCGATACGCTTCTCTTACCCATCCCACACTTGCCCCGTAACGGCGTAACAAAGGATAGTCAAAAAACCACTTTGTTTGCCAGAGATAGCCTGCCTCATCTGTGGTTAGCATGTTGCGTTCATCAAATATCTGCAAACTGTCAACAGATGGTATTTGTGTAAAGGGGGTATAATGGCGGTCACGTCCTGCCATGCCCAGAATCACACCAAGCAGTCGTATTGCCCAGGACGGGCGCGGGCGCGGCAATATCATAGGCGCTGATAAAGCAACGGTTGCGATTTGTGATTTCAATGCCCCGCATGCCAATAAGGCTAGGTGCCCGCCCATGGAATGGCCAATAATATGCAGGTTGCTTGTGTGCCATCCGGCCGCTTTTATTAGCTGTTTTAAGGCGGTAATATGCCCTGTAAAACGATCACAATGGACCATCAGAGGAGTGGTGCCTAAATGACCTGAACGCCCCTGTCCCGGCCAGTCAATGATCAAACAATCATAGCCAAGATGGACCATTTTACGTGCCACATGCGCATATTTTTCACAAAATTCAGTAAATCCCGGCAATATCAGGAATTTGGGCGCACCTGATATCCCGTTGCGGCTTGCCTCACAAAGCCACAAGTGACCACGAACAGAGCCTGTGACAATATCCTCACCGCCTAAAATCGCATCACAATAGCGCGGATCAGACTGAAGCGTGCTAGGCAATGCTCAAAACCTCATCATCGCTGGTATCTTTGTCAATAAACCCATCAGACTGACGCGCCCACATCACCGCATATAGCCCATTTTGCGCTAATAGCTGGTTGTGCGTGCCGCGTTCTGCGACCATACCATCATTGATCACTAATATTTCATCAGCATCCACAATCGTTGACAATCTGTGGGCGATAACCATGGTTGTCTGGCTTTTAGAGACTTCATCAAGCGCCAATTGGATTTCTTTTTCTGTCCGGCTGTCCAGCGCAGAGGTTGCTTCATCAAACAGGAATATGGTCGGCTGTTTTAAGATCGCACGCGCAATCGCCACTCTTTGCTTTTCCCCGCCAGATAATTTTAAGCCACGCTCTCCAACAAGAGATTCATATCCCTCAGGCAGAGTTTCGATAAATGTATCAATGGCGGCTAATTTTGCGGCTTTTTCAATGGCGGTCTGATCAGCGCCAAAATGACCATAGCCGATATTATAACCAACACTTGCATTAAACATGACTGTGTCTTGCGGCACCACCCCGATGGCAGCGCGCACTGTTTCCTGCCTGACTGATCTGATATCCTGACCATCTATCAAAATACGCCCCTCTTGCGGGTCATAAAACCGGAATAACAGACGGGAAATCGTAGATTTGCCAGCACCAGACGGCCCGACAATCGCCACCCTCTTGCCTGCCGGCACATCAAAGGTAACACCTTTCAAAATAGGCCTGTCACCATAAGAAAAATGCACATCTTCAAAACGGATAGCCCCTTTTGATAGGCGCAATGCAGGTGCATTATCCTTGTCCGTGATATCTGGCTCTTCATCAATCAGACCAAGCATACGCTCAAGGTCAATGATGGACTGGCGCACCTCGCGATACACATAACCCAGAAAATTCAAAGGCAAATATAATTGCAGCAAATAGGTATTAACCGCCACAAAATCACCAACAGACATGCGCCCTGCCTGTATATCCCAACCGGCAAAACCCATGACCAGAACAAGGCCAAGGCCTATGATGGCACCCTGGCCGATATTGACCGCTGCAAGAGATGTGCGTGATAAAACAGCTGCATCTTCATAGTCACGCATTGCCTGATCATAACGCTTGGCTTCATTTTCTTCATTATTGAAATATTTGACAGTCTCAAAATTCAACAGGCTGTCTACTGCCTTGGTGGCAGCCTGCTCATCAGCCTTATTCATACGCCGGCGAAAAGCCATGCGCCATTCAGTCACACGCATGGTAAAATAGGCATATAAGATCACCGTGAAAAAGGTAATAATCGCATAAGGAGCGCCGAATAAATACCACAGGACAGCACTGACAAAAATCACTTCAACCAATAAGGGCAGGATTTCAAATGTTGCCATGGTCAGCAGAAATTCCACACCCTTGGCGCCGCGCTCAACGGCTCTTGTCAGACCACCTGTCTGGCGATCAAGGTGAAATTTCAGGGATAATTTATGCAGATGCCGAAATGCCTGCATCGCCGCGCCGCGCACAGCTCTTTGTGCCACTCTGGCAAACAGATATTGCTTTGCCTCAGCGAATATTTGCTGTCCCAGACGCGCGGCGGCATAAGCGCCCAGAATGAACCATAAGATGGTAAGTGAGAAGCCATCCTCACCATTTACCAAATCAACAGAGGCGCCATACAGCAAAGGCGTGACAAGATTTGACATTTTGGCAGCCACCAGACACATAAAGGCAAAATAAATGCGCATGCGCACCTTTTTGTCACCCTTTGGTGCGGTGAAATCATATAATTCTGAGGCCAGAATCTTAAAGCGGGCCCATAAATGGCCTTTGGGTTTTGGGGCGGCAGTGCTCATCATTTATCCTTCGACTGAAAAGCTCTCACCACAGCCGCATCTTGCTGATTCATTCGGATTATGAAAAACAAATTGCGAGGCAAATTTATCTTCCACAAAGTCCATCTCAGAGCCCACAAGGAACATCACAGCAGATGGATCTATGAAAATACTGACACCATCTTGCTCTATTACATCTTCAAATGGCTTTTTTTCCGTGGCGAATTCGACCACATATTGAAGCCCTGAACACCCTGCGGTTTTGATACCAACGCGCAAACCCATAGCATCACCATCTGCCTTTGCCATCAGCTTTTTGACATGCGCTATTGCTTTATCAGTCAGGGTGATAAGTGGTTTTGAAGGATCAAACATAGGCTAGCTCTTTGCCTCCATAATCAGAATGTTAAATCAAGTGCCATTTTGGCATCTTCACTCATGCGGTCTTTTGTCCATGCCGGCTCCCACACTAATGAGACAGTGACCTTGCCAACATCCGGCACCTGTGCGACAGCCTCTGCCACCTGCTTTGGCATCTCACCTGCAACAGGGCATCCGGGCGCTGTCAGCGACATGGTAATCATCACATCACCATTGTCATGGCGAATGATATCGTAAATCAAGCCTAATTCATAGATATTGACCGGGATTTCAGGATCCTGCACTGTCTCAAGAGCGGCTATCACAGCTTCTTCAGAGGCTTGTGAGGCTTGCTCAGATGGCAGTGATATGCCTGCCTCAGCCTGATATCCCTCGCTGACATCTGGCAGAAAATCTTGTAAGGAGGGGCCATCTTCAAATTGTTTTGTCATGATTTGAAAATCCGATTCACCTTGTGCAGAGACTCTGCCAGAACATCAAAATCAGATTCCTGATTATACAGGGCGACTGAGGCGCGCGCGGTTGAAGACAGACCAAGTGATTTCATCAAAGGCTGCGCACAATGATGACCTGCTCTTATGGCGATACCATCATGGTCAATCAGCGTGGAAATATCATGAGGGTGGATATCATCAAGCGTAAAGCTTATCACCCCTGATTTGCCGGCCGCTGTGCCAATAAAGCGTATATCATCTACTTCTGATAAGCGCTGCATGCCATATTTAATCAGTTTTTGTTCATGGTCATGTATGGCGGCCATACCAATCATTTGCACATAATCAATTGCCGCACCAAGACCTATACATTCCGCAATAGGTGGTGTTCCAGCCTCAAAACGCGCCGGCACCTCTGCATAGGTTGACCGCTCTATTTCCACATCATCAATCATATCACCGCCGCCCATAAAAGGTGGCATGGTATCTAATATCTGCCTTTTCCCCCAACAAATACCAATACCGCTTGGCCCATAAAGCTTGTGACCGGAAAAGACATAAAAATCACAGTCTATCTCCTGCACATCTACAGGCATATGCACCACGCCCTGACAGCCATCAACGACAAATAATGCATTCACTGCCCGCGCCATTTCAGCGATTTCCTTTAAGGGAAAAACAGTACCAAGCACATTTGAGACATGCGGTATGGAGATCACTTTTGTCTTAGGCGTAACTAGCGCTGCAAATGCCGCTTTATCAAACGCACCATCCGGGCCCATTGGCGCTGCGACCAACTTTGCGCCGCATTTATTGGCAACCATCTGCCAGGGTACAATATTGGCGTGATGTTCGGCGATGGTGATCAGAATTTCATCTTCTGGCCCCACATTCTCAGAGCCCCAGCATTGCGCAATCAGATTCAATGACATAGTCGCACCAGAGGTGAATATCACCTCATCAGGTGACGGTGCATGTATCAGATTTGCCACTTTCAAGCGTACAGCTTCATAGGCGTCTGTTGAGGCCTCAGACAAATAATGAAGGCCGCGATGGACATTGGCATACGTCTCAGCATAAGCGGTTTGCAATGCATCAAGGACCATGCGCGGCTTTTGTGATGACGCCGCTGAATCAAGATAGCATAACGGTTTGCCATTTACCTTTGTGGCAAGTATCGGGAAATCATCCTGAAGCTTGGCAAAATCGACCATCAGACGCCCTCTGCCATCCAGTTTTGCACAGCGCCGGTGAGGATCTCAGCAAGCGCCCCATCTCTGACTTGTTCGATGGCATCCAGTAAAAAGGCCTCAATTAGCATATTTCGTGCCTCCTCTTTATCAATACCCCGGCTTTGCAGATAGAACAGGTGCGTTTCATCTAATTCACCAACAGTTGCCCCATGAGAACAGACAACATCATCAGCAAAGATCTCAAGTTCCGGCTTTGCATCAGCCTCAGCTTTGCGTGATAATAATAAGGCACGGCTCATTTGCTGACCATCTGTCTTTTGTGCATCACGTGCCACCACGACCTTGCCCTGAAATACACCTTTGGCGGTATCATCCAAAACGCCTCTTATAATCTGATTAGAGGTACAATTTGGCACATTATGATGCATTTTGGTCGTGATATCTTGATGTTGCGTCCCGCGCCCTAAATACAAAGAGGACAAGGCAAGCTCGCATGATTCACCTGATAAATGAGCATGGGTTTCATGACGACCAAGACCAGCACCAATGGCAGCGGTAAAAGAATTCACATCACAATTTGCCGCCACATCACAGATGGTGAGTGCCAAATGCATTGTCTCAGGGGCATCTGCCTGCAATTTGATATGATCAATTTGTGCGCCTTCACCGGCTTTCATGACCAGAACAGGCGCTGACAGACCAGAGGTGCTGTTGTGAATCTCAGCTATCTGGCATTTAGCCCCGCGGCCAACACGCACAAAAATAAGAGGATGAGATGAGCTGTCTTCCTGACCAGATGAGAAAACAAGTTGCAGAGGCTCTGTCATCTCCACCTTATCTTCAATATCAATAAGATAGGCGCCGGTTGCATGCCCTACTGACAAGTTGGTCACCATATGATCATCAGGCAAATAAGACCAAAAGCTTGCCAGACTATCATCATCTTTCATCTCTGACAATGTGACGCCTGCCGGCAAATCAATATCATCAGACACAAGCCATCCACCGGCAAAGGATAGCAATGCCGGCGCTGACGCTGCCTTATCATCACTGCCTGAAGACGGATTGATGGTAACATTATTCAGCCTTGTGTAAATCCATGCTTCATCTTTTGCATGGGGCAGGCCTTTTGCGACAAAATCTGCCTTTGCTTTCAGACAGATAGACGCATGATCTCGCAGCAAATCAGGCAGCATCGATAATCCCCGCATAGCCGTTTGTTTCCACTTCCAATGCCAAAGACTTATCGCCAGACTGGACAATGCGCCCACCTGCCAGAATATGAACATGATCAGGCACAATATGAGATAACAGGCGCTGATAATGTGTGATCACCAACATGCCGCGTTCTGCGCCACGCAGTGCATTCACCCCGTCTGAGACAATGCGAAGCGCATCAACATCAAGGCCGGAATCTGTCTCATCCAACACAGCCATTGTTGGCTCTAGCAGTGCCATCTGCAAGATTTCATAGCGCTTTTTCTCACCGCCGGAAAAACCAACATTCACAGCCCGCTTTAACATCTCATCATTCACACCAAGCGCTTTGGCTTTGGCACGCACCATCTTGACAAACGCAAGCTGATCAACCTCATCCTCACCCTTGTCACGAAGGCGTGCATTGACAGCGGCGCGCAAAAAGCTCATCCCGCCAACCCCTGGCAATTCCACCGGATATTGAAAGGCAAGGAACATGCCGGCTCTGGCGCGTTCATCAGCTTCCATATCCAGAACAGAGACCCCATCAAGCAAAATCTCGCCATCTGTCACCTCATAGCCATCACGGCCTGCCAGCACATAAGATAAGGTGCTTTTGCCAGACCCATTTGGCCCCATAATCGCATGCACTTCCCCGCGATTAATCGTCAGATCAATACCATGCAGAATTTCTTTATCGCCAATTTTGGCTTTTAAGTTTTTGATTTCCAATAATGTCATCTTCGTCTCTTATCCAACTGAGCCTTCAAGGCTGATTCCAATCAGCTTTTGCGCCTCTACGGCGAATTCCATCGGTAATTCTTTCATCACTTCACGGCAAAAGCCGTTCACAATCAAAGACACGGTTTCTTCTTCATCTAATCCTCTTTGACGACAATAGAACATCTGATCTTCTGATATACGTGAGGTTGTGGCCTCATGCTCTATTTTGCCGGACGGGTTGCGCGATACGATATAGGGCACTGTATGGGCACCACATTTATCACCAACCAACAAGGAATCACATTGGGTAAAGTTACGGGCATTTTCTGCCTTTGGCATAACCTGAACCAATCCGCGATAAGTGTTATTTGAACGCCCTGCGGAAATCCCTTTTGAGATGATGGTTGACCGGCTTCCTTCGCCAAGATGGATCATCTTGGTACCGGTATCAGCCTGCTGTGCGCCATTTGTGACCGCTACTGAGTAAAATTCACCAACTGAGTCCTTGCCTTGTAAAATGCAGGACGGATATTTCCATGTGATGGCAGAGCCTGTTTCCACTTGTGTCCATGAGATCTTGGACCTGTCGCCTCTGCATGCGCCTCTTTTGGTCACAAAATTATAGATACCGCCTTTGCCTTCTGCATCTCCGGGATACCAGTTTTGCACAGTCGAATATTTGATTTCCGCATCTTCAAGAGCCACCAGTTCGACCACCGCCGCATGAAGCTGGTTTTCATCTCGTTGCGGCGCCGTGCAGCCCTCAAGATAAGAGACATATGAGGAATCTTCTGCAATGATAAGCGTGCGTTCAAACTGACCTGTATTTTTCTCATTTATCCTGAAATAAGTGGATAGCTCCATCGGACATTTGACGCCCTTTGGAATAAAGACAAATGAGCCGTCAGTGAAAACCGCTGAATTCAAAGCTGAAAAATAATTATCAGCCACAGGCACAACAGAGCCCAGATATTGTTTTACCAATTCAGGGTGAGAATGCACCGCCTCAGAGATAGGGCAGAATATCACCCCTGCTTTTGCCAGCTCTTCACGAAAGGTTGTCGCAACTGACACAGAATCAAACACAGCGTCAACAGCCACACCTGCCAACATTTTCTGCTCATTCAAAGGGATACCAAGCTTCTCATAAGTCGCAAGCAATTCAGGATCAACTTCATCAAGCGATTTTGGACCTTCTGCCGATTTTGGCGCCGCGTAATAATACACATCCTGATAATCAATCTCAGGAATATTCAGCTTTGCCCAGTCAGGTGAGTCCATCGTCAACCATTTGGCATAGGCTTTCAGACGCCAGTCTAAGAGCCAGTCTGGTTCATTTTTCTTTGCCGAAATAAAGCGGATGATATCTTCATTCAGGCCTTTTGGTGCCTTTTCTGTCTCGATATCAGTCACAAAGCCGTATTTATATTGACCAGTTGCTTCTTCAACTGCGGCAATGGTTTCTTCAGTAGCTGCCATATTTTAACTCATCTCTTGTGGCGATGATGGCGTTGTTGTTACGCGCATCTGTGATTGGTTAGATAATTCTGCCGTCTTGTCCGGAAACAAGTTTGCAGGATGAAACAGCCGGTCCAATGTCACTTGTTCAAGTGCCTGTTGAATAGAATTATTCACTTCATTCCAGTGGCCTGACATAAAACAGCCATGACGTGTCTCGCAAGGATCTTGCACCCCTTCGACACATGCGGTCAGCGCGATCGGCCCTTCAATGGCCTCAATCACCTGAGCCACATTCATTTCGGTCACCGGCCGTGCCAGACGATAGCCGCCATGAACGCCTCTTTCTGCAACCATAATGTCAGCTTTCACAAGCATCTTTGCCAATTTACCAACAGTCGGCTGATTCAGTTGCGCATGGGCTGCCAGACTGGCACCAGATAATCGCTCATCAGAGCGTGATGATAAAATGCCAATCAGTAAGATGGCATAATCTGTCATGCGATTGAGCCTTAACATCTTTGTCTTTGCCCCTGTTGGCGCCTTGTTTTACCGCGACTATAATTGCGAATGATTATCAAACTCAGACTAATTTAGTCTTCTATAGCCACAACATAGGTGCCAGTGCGAAAAATGCAACCTTTCAGGTGAGAATTTTGGCAAAAAAATAGGATAAAAAGCCTTAGTTAAAAGCTTCTTTACGCAGCTGATATCTCTCATCAGACAGGCTTTCAAACACAACATCCACATCAGGGTGCGTGACAGGGCCATTTTCAGCATCAAGCGCTAAATTTTGCTGACTGACATAAGCGGTATAATAGCTATCTGCATTTTCGGCCAAAAGGTGATAAAAGGGCTGTTCTTTTGCCGGCCTTACCTCTTCTGGGATCGAATCATACCATTCTTCAGTATTATCAAATTCCGGATCAACATCAACGATGACACCGCGGAACGGAAAATGTTTATGGCGCACAATATCACCAATGCAATAAAGCGGGCTTTTTGTCACTTGTTGTGTCATAGCTGATGATATTCCTGTTATTAAACAAAGAAAAAGCGCAAAGGCGATTCCCTCCGCGCTTATCTATTTTCAAGGTCATGCGCACTAGCGCGCCTGTTAGATGGCGTCTTTCACCTTTAGTACCTGACGGCCTTTATACATGCCTGTCTTCAGGTCGATATGGTGCGGGCGCCGCAATTCACCAGAGTCTTTATCTTCGATATAGGCGTCACTGCGTAGGGAATCATGAGCGCGGCGCATATTGCGCTTCGACTTTGTAATTTTACTCTTTGGAACGGCCATGCCGAACTCCTACTGTTATCGTAATGGTTATCTGTCTGAAGTATCCTTCAAACCAGGTTGGTGGAGCCAGACGGGATCGAACCGACGACCTCATGCTTGCAAAGCACGCGCTCTCCCAGCTGAGCTATGGCCCCACGACCTGTTTTCACTTCATAGTACACCTAGTGAAGTGAGGGTGTTTATTCAACATCTGCCTGCGATGGTCAAGCCTTTTTTCACGACAAATGTGCCTTGTGTGTCTTTTTTTTGCAAAAGAGCGCTGCCATTACAGCAACGCTCTTATTTTTGCACTAAATTTGATAGGTGATTTACGCGCCCGGATTTTCACCCAAAGCATCAATCACTGCCTGATAGCGGATTTTGCCACCTGATACATTCAGGCCATTTGCCAAATGCGGATTATCATCAAGCGCTGCAACACCCTTATCTGCCAATGCAAGCGTAAATGGCAATGTAGCATTATTCAGCGCCTCAGACGAAGTGCGCGGCACAGAACCCGGCATATTGGCAACACAATAATGCACAATACCGTCAACCACATAGGTTGGATCATCATGTGTTGTTGGCTTTGATGTCTCAAAACAACCGCCCTGATCAATTGCCACATCCACAAGAACAGACCCCGGCTTCATCTTTGACAGCATTTGTTTTGTGACAAGACGCGGCGCTGACGCACCAGGCACAAGCACAGCGCCAACGACCATATCTGCCTTACAGACAGCTTCTTCTAAGACCGCTGCGCTTGAATAACGTGTTGTCACGCTTGCACCAAAAATATCTGATAAATAGCGAAGACGCGGCAGTGACATATCAAGGATGGTCACATTTGCGCCCATTCCAACAGCCATTTTGGCTGCATTCACGCCAACAACACCGCCACCAATGATCACAACATTGGCAGGCTCTGTGCCAGGAACGCCTGAAATCAAAACACCTCTGCCACCTGCACTTGCTTTGAGATGAGAGGCACCTTCGATAACTGAGAGGCGCCCGGCTACTTCTGACATCGGCGCTAATAAAGGCAGGCCGCCTGCTGAGTCCGTGATGGTTTCATAGGCAATGGCAGTACAGCCAGAATCCATCAGACCTTTTGTCTGGGCTGCATCTGCTGCCAAATGCAAATAGGTGAATAAAATATGATCTTCACGAAGCTGAACCCATTCAGATGGCTGTGGTTCTTTGACCTTGACTATCATCTTTGCGCCATCAAAGACTGATTTGGCATCTGGCTTGATCTTGGCACCTGCCGCCTCATAATCAGCATCTGAGGCACCAATACCTGCACCTGCATTCGTCTCAACCAGAACCTCATGACCTCGGCGCACAAGTTCTGAGACAGAGGTTGGCACAAGGCCAACACGCGATTCTTTTACCTTTATTTCTTTTGGCACACCAATAATCATAACAGCGACTCCCTTTATGGTCTGTAATCAAAGCGGCTTCGGAGATGCATCTTGCGCCTTCCGATTGTAAGCATGTGGCATCTTGCCCATCAGGTGAGCACTATAAGACGCCTTTGATCGAATTTCTGCGCGTTCTTGGCAAAAACCATTGTCTGATTCTGATTAATATTCGAAAATTATTTTCTTTTTTCGCATTTTACGTTATGAATAAATAAATTTACAAAATAACACGCTATTTTTGGAGGAAATATGGACAGAATCGACCGTATGATCTTATCCGCTCTTCAGGAAAATGCGCGCATCTCTAATATAGAACTTGCTCAGGAGGTGGGATTATCGCCATCAGCCTGTTTGCGCCGCGTATCCTTGCTCGAAAAGTCAGACGTCATACAAGGATATCATGCTGACCTAAGCCTTGTAAAGCTTGGCCATTCTGTGCTTGTACTTGTTCACATCACCTTGCATGGCCAGTCTGCGGAAATGATGGCAGAATTTGAAAAAGCAGTCCAACGGGTGCCGCAGGTTTTGGCTTGTTTTCTGGTCGCTGGTGAAAATGACTATTTATTGCGTATTGCGGCCCGTTCTGTAGATGATTTTGGCAGGATTCATACTGAATATCTGTCTGCCCTGCCTCATGTTTTGCGCATGGAATCAAATTTCGTCATGCGCACAGTCATGAACAGAGGGCTGAACGCAGAAGACATATAATGAAGGGCCATTGCTAATCAGGGCTGCTGCTAATCAGGGCTAATCAGGGCTTGCGTGTCATCATAACAG
Organism: Puniceispirillaceae bacterium (SeqCode); assembly: GCA_049890215.1. Lineage (GTDB taxonomy): Bacteria > Pseudomonadota > Alphaproteobacteria > Puniceispirillales > Puniceispirillaceae > UBA685. The sequence continues at coordinate 30,966 of JBMHBX010000009.1, forward strand.
GCAAGCATCTCACCATAGGTGCGTATTGCGTCAATCTTCTTGGTAAGCAATGACCAATCATCTTGCTCAGCAATTGGCGCCCACAGATTTTCCACCTCATCTATCACAAGACTGGCAGCCTCTGCTTTTGCTAAACAAGAGGGCTGACGTTCTAAACAGCGCTTCAGGCCAGGCGCCTCTAAGCTATCAAAATATGGTTTGAAGGCATCATTTAGATAGATTTGCTTATCTGGTCTTGCACCGCCGTAAAGATCTAAGAACATAGAATCAAAGGGGCATTTTGTTTGCCTTGCTGCTTGTAATAGCGCGTTGGTGATCGCCACCTCATTGTCATGCACAATACCAAGACGGCGCATAAGGGATTTGACCATCTGTTTTTCCATCACGGCAAAAAACGGATGGAGCGCTTCTTCTAATGGCTCTTTTCCGACTTCTTCGACAAAACAATCTGCCAGACGGCACAAGGCCCATAAGGCACTGTCAGGCTGACGCCCATAGGCATAACGCCCCTGATGATCGAAATAGGCGGCTGTGAAATTGGGATCAAGATGAGGCAAAAACCGCCATGGCCCATAATCAAAAGACTCACCTGTTATGTTGAAATTATCGGTATTGAGAACACCATGGACGAATCCTGCGGCCATCCACTGACCTGTCATTTTTGCGATACGCTCAGCTAAATCAGCCAGAAAGGTAACCGCAAGCTCTTGCAAAGGCGCCTCAGGGTCTCTTTGCGGATAATAATGCGACACCACATAACGCAATAATGTGTCTTTGGCTTTCGGGTTTTTCAGAAAGAACAGCCTTTGAAAACTCCCGATCCTGATATGGCTGTGCGATAATCTGACCAAGACCGCTGATCTTGTCGGGGACGGCTCATCATGGCGTTGAATTGACAGACCTGTCTCTATCACTGAGAGTGTCTGAGATGTAGACACACCAAGGGATGTCAGCAATTCAGTTGCCAGAATTTCACGCACCGCCCCTTTGAGGGTAAGGCAGCCATCTCCTGCTCGTGAAAATGGTGTCTGGCCACTACCCTTGGTCCCTAAATCAAGCAATCTTTCAGTGCCGGCCTCTTTGAGCTGTGCAAATAAAAAGCCGCGCCCATCGCCGATGTCAGGATTATAATGACCGAATTGATGACCATGATAAGCAAGAGCAAGAGGTTTCTCAAAGCTACCTTCAAATGGCACAAAATGACCAAAATGCCTCTGCCAGTCTTCTGAGGTGAGATGGTCAAGACCAATGCGCTTTGCCGCAGATTGATTTCGGTAGCGGATAATGGTCTGGGGCACTTTAGCAGGCGCCACCGGCACAAAAAAATCAGCGCCAAGCGCTGCGTGAGATGTAACAAATTCAGCCACAAGACCTCTCGATAAACAAAAAAACGACTTTTGAGACGAAATTAAGACAGACGCCTTATTATGATAGACTTATCGAAAAATATGGCAAGCTTTGGTGCGCCAAAGAGGCGCTCTGCTGAGCGCGCAAAGAGGCATATTGGCAAAAGGCATAGTGCAAGGGAACACAGGATCGTGGTGATGAAACAAACGCTTATCTCTAATCTTCAAAATGTTCTAAAGCCAATTGATGAGGCACGCGGCTTGCCAAATGATGCTTATATCAATGAGGATTATTTCACCTCCGAGACAAAGACAGTCTTTGCCAATAACTGGTTTGCCATCGGATTTGGCAAAGATGTGCCAGAGGCCGGCTGTGTTATGCCTGTTGATTTTATGGATATCCCCTTTCTTGTCACACGCAACCGCGAAGGTGTTATCAATGTGTTTCAAAATGTATGTCGCCACAGGGGTATGAAGCTTGTTGAGGCGCCGGCACGCTTAAAGGGGCCAATCACCTGCCCTTATCATGCATGGGCCTATGATCTTGACGGGCAATTGCGCGCAACTCCGCATGCAGGCGGCCCGGGCATTCACAATCATGAATCTGTGCCTTGTTCAGATTTACCTCTTTTAGCGGTGCGCTCCTATGTGTGGCGAGATGTGATTTATGTCACTCTTGATGAGGCAACGCCGCCCTTTGAGATATATGCCGCTGATTTGATGGCAAGATGGTCTGAATTTGAACAACCTGTTTATTCCGGCGGCACAGATAGCGGCTTTATGCTTGATCTTGCCTGTAATTGGAAACTTGGGGTCGAAAATTACTGCGAAGCCTATCATCTGCCTTTTATCCATCCGGATTTGAACAGCTATTCACGTCTTGAAGATCATTATAATATTCTTGATGATGAAAGCTATGCAGGTCAGGGATCTGATGTCTATAACCCGCAAATTGCAGAAGATGGCAGACAATTTCCTTCATTTGCGAATCTGTCATCGAAATGGGACAAGGGCGCTGAATATTGTGCCTTTTTCCCCAATGTGCTTTTGGGCGTTCACCATGATCATGCCTTTGCGATCATCCTGACACCGGCAGGGCCTGAGAGAACCATTGAGCGTATTGAACTTTATTATGCCTCAGAGGAAGTTGCGCAATCTGCTTATGATGATATGCGCGCTGTTAACACAGCCATGTGGAAAAAAGTCTTTGAAGAAGATATTATTGTGGTTGAAGGCATGCAAAAAGGACGCCATGCCCCCTTATATGATGGTGGTAAATTTTCAAGCATTATGGATACGCCAACACATCATTTCCATAAGTGGGTGGCACATAATATGCTGAAATCACAATAAGCAAAGTCAACAGACCTCAGCTATAATACTCATCCAGCTTACCTGACAAGACAAACTCTGAGATGAATTCACCAAGACGTGTGATTTCCTCATGAAATCTGGTGCCCTGCACCCCTGCCATGCCGGTAAAATGCGCTGCCTGTGCGCGCACAATTGACAAATCAGAAACCGGCGGCGCCAGAATCACATTCATCTCTTCAACCGCCTTGGTCAAAACGTCAAGATTGCGTTGCTGTGGCGAGATCCTGTTCGGCACAATAATCACATGAGGTGTCAGCATATCATTGGCATCTTTGCGCTCACTAATCTCTGTTACAAAATCAAGCGTTGGACGCAAATCTGACCATGATAAAGAGGTTGGCACCAACACGCATTTGGCAAGCATGACAAGCTGCCATATATTCCCCAACCCGCCGCCAGCCGTATCAACAACAGTCAGTGTATTTGTATCAGAGATAAGACGCCTGTACACACCATCTAACGTCACTGTGTTCACGCCGTCATAACGGTCCCCAATCGGGATATGACGCGCCATATGAACAGATGAATGACCAAGCAGCTCTATCGCAGACCCCTGCGGGTCAGTATCAAGCAAACAGACATGATTATCTTCAAAAGTCGTTTTGAAATAATCTGTCAAAAAGGCAGTCAATGTGGATTTACCCACACCCCCTTTGATATTTGCCAAAAATATGGACTGTCCTCCTGTAACCAAGCGAACATCCTCCCACGCCTAATTGTCTTATGCGATACCTGATATCACAATAGCGCAATTGTCGCATGACAAACGCCAGAAGTACAGATGCGCACTAAAAAAATATCCTCTGCCAAAGAATAAGTGACAGTTTATAAGCTTTTGTATAGTTTAGAGATATCTTAAGTAACAAAACTGAAAAACTTGCCCTGAAGCGAAATGGTAATTTTGTAATGCAACGTCAAGATTTGATAGCTTTTATTACACGAACAGGCGCTGGGATAAATAATTTCATCTCAGGCATAGGCTTTGCCTCAAAGACCATATTATCAGCTGCAAGCATTATGATTTTTGGTCGCACAAAAGCCCAGCCAATGCGTTTGCGTCATCTGATAGATGAGGTCAATATTGCAGGTGTTCAGGCTTTGCCTGTTGTGGTTTTAATGTCTGCCATGATTGGCGTTATGCTGTCTATTCAGGGCATATATTCTTTGCGTGTTTTTGGTGCTGAAACACAAGTAACATTCGGGCTTGCTTTATCTATTCCGCGCGAATTCGCGCCTCTTATCACAGGCATTCTTGTTGCAGGCAGATCAGGATCACAATTAACAAGCCGTGTTGGCTCTATGCGTCTTAATGGTGAAATAGATGCGCTGATGGTTATGGGGATCTCTCCTACCAGATTTGTGGTCGCGCCATCATTACTTGCCCTGATGATAAGCCTACCTGTCCTTGTGGCAGTCGCAAATCTGGCCGCTTTTGGCGCTGCCGGTCTTTATATAGACGCAACGCTGGGGATAGGGCCGCAAGCTTACTGGGCAGATATCCTGAGCATTGTGACATTAACCGATTTATATCACAGCTTTGGCAAAGCCCTGATTTTTGCCATTCTGATAGGCGCGGTTGGTATTTCTATCGGCATGAGAGTGGCTGGCGGCGCAGATGTGCTTGGTAAAGCGACAACATCATCAGTGGTAACATGTATCGCGGCCATCATTGCCGCAGATGCGATTTTTGCATTGGTCGCATAAGGGGATAAGAGACAGGGTTATGGCAACAGCGACAGGCAGACAAGACACACCCATTACCGTGACCAACCTGCAAGGTGGCTATAATGGTCAGGCTGTCATTCATGATTGCTCTATGACCATTGAGCCTGGCGAGATTGTGGTGATTATGGGCGGGTCAGGGTCCGGCAAATCTACGTTTTTGCGTCATCTGATAGGCTTAAAAGAGCCAATGCAGGGCGATGTTGAGCTATTTGGCAAATCACTCTATCAGGTTGATGAGTTTGAAAGGCTTAAGCTGTTAAAAGGCATTGGTGTTGCCTTTCAGTCAGGAGCGTTACTATCCTCTTTGACAGTGGCGCAAAATGTGGCTTTGCCCATGATTGAACATACAGATCTTGATGAGCAAACCATTGATTTGATTGTGCGCATGAAGCTTGATTTTGTGGGGCTTCTTGGCAAGGAAGATTTGCTGCCGTCTGAGTTATCGGGCGGCATGTTAAAAAGAGCAGCCGTAGCAAGAGCGATCGCCCTTGACCCAAGGCTGACATTTATGGATGAGCCTTCTGCCGGTCTTGATCCTGTCATTGCAGCTGCGTTGGATGAATTAATCATCAAACTAAAAGAGACTCTTGGCATGTCTGTTGTGGTGGTCACACATGAATTGGAATCAGCCTTCAAAATCGCTGACCGCATTGTTGTGCTTGACAGAGGCTATATCATTTTCACAGGCACAGTCGAAGAATTAAAGGCAAGTGACAGTCAACGTATCCAAAACCTTATTAACCGCGTGCCAGAAGAAGAGGAATTTGATCCTGAGGCGCATTTACGCCGTCTTTTTGGAGAAAATTAAACAATGAAGGGGACAGTGTCATGAAGATCAAATCTTCTGATTTTACCGCAGGCTTATTTGTCATTGGTGGCTTATTCGCCATCATCACCATGTTCTTTGTCGTCAAAGGTCAATTGAACAGGCAAGATAGCTATCATAGTTATTTCAATAATGTGGCAGGGCTACGCGCCGGTGCCTCTGTGGTCTATGAGGGCTATATTATCGGGACTGTCAACGACATTACGCCAGAACAAACACAAACAGGCATGACCTTCCGTGTTGATATTGGCGTAAAGGAAGGATGGGCTATCCCGTCTGACAGTAATGCTGAAATTGCAGCGCTGTCTCTGTTATCTGCTCAGTCAATCCAAATTATTGCAGGCTCTGCTGCGCCTCTTACCCCGGGCGATCTGATACCGTCCCGGCCTGCAACAAATTTAATGGCTGATCTTGGCAGAACAGCTGATCAGTTTGCAACAATCGCAAAAACAAGCCTTGTCCCGTTATTAGCGACCGTTGACAGCCTGCTAAATGAAGAAGCGCGTGACGCCCTGACAGGTCTGACTAGCTTGTCTAAATCTGTTGGTGATGGTGTGCCGGCCCTGCTTGATAGCGCCGCAAGGACAGCTGATAATCTGGAACGCGCCTCTCAAAATGTGGCTGATATATCAGGTAATGAGACAAAACAGGCAGTGCAATCTGTGCTAAGTGATATGGTTGAGGCCTCTGATAATGTGAATGAGACGACAAAATCAGCACGCCTCACAACTGATAAAGCCGGCGATTTGGTGACAATCTTAACAGATGAGACAGCAAATCAATGGTTAGCTGATATCGCCCAAATCTTAATGCGCATTGACAATTCAGCCGCCGGCCTTGAGCAAATCTCACAAAGCGCTCTTGCCAGTGCGCAAAATGTTGAATCGTTAACAGGACGCCCTGTCCGCGATAAAATCCTCACTATGATTGATGAGATTGACGTCATAAGAGGCAATCTTGAAATTGCAAGTGAGTCTGTGATGACGGCCACAGAAAATGCAGCGGATCTGTCTGATATCTCAGAAGATCGTATCAATGCTTTCTTACAGAAATTAGAAAATGCCGCGCTGAATATTGAAGAGATGACAGCGCGATTACGTGATGATCCGTCAATCATCATCAGAGGCTCTAACTAGGCATAGATAAAGGATAGCATCATGAGACTATATAAGAATAAATCTCCTCTAAGCTATATAACAAGCGGCATGATAGGGATGACATTGTTGGTGCTGACTGCCTGCGCTGCTGCGCCGGCACGTGATGCCGACACCTATTATGACCTGCGCCCGACTGTGGCACCTTTGGCCTTTGGGTCAACAAAAACACTGAAAATTCAATCTGTGACAGTCAAAGGCCTTCAGTCAGGCAGGCCTCTGATATTTGAAAAATCCACAAACCCTGTTCAATATCAGGAAGCGCGCGGGCATTTATGGCATTTAGCACCCTCTTCCCTGATTGAAACAGCGCTTGCCAATGCCCTGACCTCTGCCAGTCAGGACCTCATCATTGGCACGGCTGACACCATTGATAATGAAGATTTGCGCCTCAAACTAGTCGTCTCTAAATTTCACTTTACGCCTGACCAAAGCGCTTATTTGTCATTTGATGCGATTATCAAAGATAAACGCGGCAAGATCCTTTCAAGCACATCTTATGATATAGTTGAGCCTTTGAATGCATCTGGCTATGAGGCAGCCGTGCTTGCTTTAGAAGCCGCCTTATCAGCTGGTATCACTGCAATGAGCGCTGATATCGCCTCTGCCCTATAAGCCGCAGAGATAGCGATAACGGGTTAGCTGTCATCTTTCAAATCATCAAACTCGCTGAGGGCAATATCCTCAGCGAGCTGATGAATGCCAACTGCCTCACCACACCAATCATCATCAAATGTGGCAGGCCAAATCGTCCCCATATCTTTTTCAGCATCCTCAGAAGAAGGTGTTGGGGCGTGGCGCCGGCAACGCCCTTCACGTGCCTTTGTGCTTGCTGATTGCGGCATTAAATCCCAGTAAATGCAGTCTTTGCATAAAATATTTGCCATATCAGCTTTCCATAAACGTCATATCAGGCCGCAAGCTGTCATGAAGCCTCTGTGCAACAGAGCTTGCAAAGCCCCGCCTCTGGCATGATGAGATAAAGCTGTCACGCAATTCTGCCATAGGCTTATGAAGCCTGTCTTCATATTTCAGGCATGAGGTAAGCTTACTGACCTGTTTTTTTGGCAAAAATAAAGAGGCGAATAAATCAGCATCCAATAATAAGGACAAAATATCATTATCTTTGATATCTGCTTCTTGCCCCTTATGGGCAGGGCTTGTTGCTAAAATCATCTCTTCAAACAAAGTCACAAGGCGGCTATCACAGCCATGACGCAGCAATATTGGCATCGCTTTGGTCACAGACTGTCTTTCCTGCCACATGGCTTTGCGATTTCGAAACCTGCCTAAATGTGCAAAATCATGTATCAGAGCCGCCACAATCAACAGATCACGTTCGATTTGCGTAATCTGTGCATAATCAGCCAACATACCGGCTGCCAGAATGACTTGTGCGATATGTTGCTGATTATGATAGCTGTTTAGGCGCATAATGGCCTGTCTATCAGCGGCAACGGCCTTAATCGCTTTATGAGAGATACCTGTTTTTTGTCTGGTCACTTTGGGCTGAGATAACCCTGCCATAAGGCAGCATTCATATAGGCCATGCTGTGTTATCTCTGGTGATGTTTGTGATGGCAGCAGCCGCAGGGTCACTGGCCATCTGCGGCTTGCATAGGAGCGCTTTGCATAGCGGTATTTCAGTCTTATTGACATCCTATTCTACCTATTAGCCTGCCTCTGTTATCATTACCCGAAATGAAATCGCAAAGTCGCTTTATTTCCATTATCGAGCATTTCAAAACGCACCTCTTCGGCAATGGCATTGACAAGTGTTAAACCATGCCCCCCTTCTTCGGGTTTGCGATGCGAATTGTCCCATTTTGACGGGTCTGACGGCGGTGCATTATCTGTTATCGTGATCTGGAAATCACTGCCACTGACATGAAACTGCATATCAAACCGGCCTGATTCGCTACCACCTTGAAACCCGTAGCGAATAACATTTTGCAAAATCTCGCCTACGACAATATTGACGTCCATCTCTTTATCAGGTCTCTGACAGCTAATCAGCACGCCGCGCACACAATTGCGCGCAGCAGACAGGCTTTCTGGCACAGCGGTAAATGAAAAGCTTCCTGCGTCTTTCATCATGCCCCCTCACCTGCTGATACGCTCATATCAGGCATGTCTTGCGGTTTGGTGATAACCAATATGGTCGCATCATCATGGGTGGATAATTTGCCCTGTTCAAACAGACCAATAATCCCACGCACTTTTTCAACCGCTGATGTGCCTGGCAATCTGCGTGACAGACTTGCAAGACCACTAAGGCCCACTTCACGCCCCCTGAATTCAGCCTCTGTAATACCGTCTGTTGTCAGAAACAAATGCGCGTTCGTCACGTTAAAGTGATGCTCTCCCAGCTCATCCGCGCTGTAAGGCGCAAGACCAAGCGGAATGGTCTGAGATTCAATGGTATCAAGCTCTTCTTGATCCTGGCGCACAATAATCGCTGCCCCATGACCACAATTCACAAAACTGACATCACCTGACTGACAATCCATCCATCCGACCGCGAAGGTAACGAATTTATCAGACGCCACATCCAAAAATTCATTATTGATGGTATCAGCCATTTCACTTGCGCTATAATTCTGACGCGCCAGACGCCTGAACAAAGCAATGGACCGCGCCATCATCAAAGAGGCGGTGATCCCTTTGCCTGCGACATCTCCCTGACAAAAGGCCAGTTTGTCACCAATGCGCATATGATCAAAAAAATCACCTGATAATTGTCTTGCCGGAATCACATGACCTGCGGCAAAACCATCTTTATCAGGGTTTGGCAATAAGCTTGCCTGTGCTTCTTCTGCTTGCGAGAGATCGCGCTGAAGCAACTGATCAGAAATCGCCTGTTGGGTTAGCTCAACATTTGAAAGCGCCAGTGCAAGGATTTCTGCAAGCGCTTCCAACAAAGTCAGATCAGCAGGCGTAAAATTGCCAATCTCATCACCATCTCGCCGATTAATCGCCTGAATCGCGCCAAAAGTCTTATCTTTTGATTTCACCGGCGCTGTGGCGGTTGATAATGTCTGGAAACCTGACCCGCTATCAGCGGCTTTGAAATGCGCTTTATCTTTGGTGGCATCTGCGACCAACTCGCCTTCACCTTCTGTAAAAGCGCGGCCAACAAGGCCTTTATCTTGTGGCACTTTCAATCCGGTCACATCCACTGGCCCGACACAAACAGCGCATTCAAGCACCTGTTCTTGCGGGCGGTGCAAAAACAAACTACCTGCCTCAGCAGATAATGTCTCTAACACATAAGGAAGTGCCCATTGCAGTCCTGCGACTGCGTCTCCTGTCTCTGCAAAACGCCGCATAAGCCCGCTAAGCAAATCAAGATGGTCAAGCTGTGTGGCGTTATGAGTGGTCACCTTTGCCCCCCGACATATTGACTAAGCTGCAAGGAGTTACCACAGCCAAGCACGTAAATGTGCCTTAGCCAAAGCTACCAGGTGTGATGCCTGTTGGCGCATCACCGGCTTCTGCAGTCTCTTCACTTGCCTCTGGGGCAGATGATGGCTGGGGGTCTGATGGCTGGGGCGCAGGGTCAATACCGCCAAGCAATTCTGCTGCCAAATCATCATCTGTTACCTGGCCCTCTTGCGCTGTATCAGCGGCATCTGATACGCCCATAAGGCCTGAATCAGTCGAATTAACCACCTGCCCAATTGGCAATATCTTATCAAGCTTTGCAATTTCCAAAACACGGAAGACCGCCGCGCTAACTGATGGTAGCGAGATTTGTATATTTTGCTGGGCGCAAAATTGACGCGCCATCAATAAAACCGCAACACCAGATGAATCAATATAAGTCACGGATGAGGCGTCAATTTCCAGATGTCTTACACCTGTAATTTTAGTAATTTCTGTTTTCAAATCAGAGGTCGTTTGCAAGTCCACATCACCCGACAAAATGACGCGTGCATGTTCGCCAGAAATTCTTACATCAAAAGCCATTGCGACCTCCCAAAGTTACATCAATAAAAAAAGAAAAAAACCCCGTCAGAACACTGGCGGGGTTTCTTCATTATTCTGAATTAGAATGAGATGTTATCAGCGATCTCATTAAACAGGCCTTGGGCATTACACCAACCGATACGCAGACCGTTTTCTGTCTGTGTAATGTTTGTTGTGTTATCTTCTGCCTGAATGACCACAACACCTCTGTAAGCAACTGCGTCAGTCGGGATTGTTGTAATCGCACCTGTCTTTACAGCCATCAGGCGCTGAATTGTTGGTGAGCCGTCATTACATACCTGGGTTGACGAGCCATCATTTGATGTGTTGTCAAGCTGTGTTGTGCCACCTGAACGGTAATAGATAAGAGGTGCATTTTCTGTTGAGTTAAATGCGTTCTTAAACTTGTTAAATGGCATAGCAGCTGATGATGTCAAATCATCGAAACATGTTTCCAGACCACCAGGGCCGGTTGTGTTACATTTTGCTGGGTCAATCGTCAAAGCACCTGAACGTGCGATTTGCGTTGAGTTAATCCAACGCTCGACTGATTCGGCATTTGTTCGTGTGACGTCAACACGTGTGTTGTTAATGTAAGCTTGGTAACCAGTGATACCAACAGCGGCCAAAACACCAATGATTGCCACAACAACGAGCAATTCGATTAGTGAGAAACCTTCAGATTTTTTCATCATGATCTAGTCCTCTTAGTAAACCATTGCGACCACTAGTCGGTCGAATTCTTTGTTTTTCCTAGCACAAGTCTAGAAATAAGAAAACAATAATTAAGCAAAAACTTAACTATTATGCGACAGGGCTAGTGCTTTTTGCCCATTTTTGCGATTGCCGCCTGCCCTAAGGTCTATCTTCAGGGCCATATTTAAGGAGCTGTCTGCAGAGCAATGTAGGCGCGAGATGATTACGCAATTAAGTCTTTTTCATTCAGCATTTCAAGATACTTATCCATTGTGACCATCCCATATTGCTGACCTGTTTGCATAACAGTCTGGATTTGTACAATCTTGGCTTCACGAATAAGGTTTGCAACAGCCGGAATATTCACCATCACCTCAAAGGCACCAACACGGCCACCACCTTTTCGCTTCAAAAGCTGCTGTGTCATAACAAGCCGCAATGATTGTGATAATTGTGAACGTGCCTGAGGTTGTTCTTCTGCCGGAAACACATCTACAATACGGTTGATGGTCTCAGGTGCGCCATTGGTGTGCAAGGTGCCAAAGACAAGGTGACCTGTCTCAGCCGCTGTCATCGCCATTGATACCGTCTCATAATCACGAAGCTCCCCCATCAGAATAATGTCAGGATCCTGACGAAGGGCACCTTTGAGCGCTGCACCAAATGTCTTTGTATGCGGACCAACCTCTCTTTGTGTGATGATGGATTTTTTGGATTGATGGACAAATTCAACAGGATCTTCTACGGTAATGATATTTTCATTCCGCTCTCTGTTAATCTTATCAATCATCGCCGCAAGTGACGTTGATTTACCAGACCCTGTCTGACCAGTCACCAAAACAAGCCCTGATTTTTCTGTTAAAACCTCATGAACCGCGCGTGGCAGGCCGAGCATGTCAATATGAGGGACTTCTGATACAATCACACGAAGCACCATGGCATAGCCTTGCAGCATTTTATAGCCATTGGCTCTGAATCTCTGGCCGCTGAATTGAATCGCAAAATCGACATCACCGCTTTTATCGAATGCTTCAAACGCCTCATCGCCTAATTCACCACGCATGAGGTCTGCTATCATATCATTGGGGGTGACCAGATCAAGTTGCACAATCTCACCTGATTCACGCACACTTACGGGCCTGTCTGCATGGATATGAAAATCAGACACACGTCTTGTTTGGACGGTCTCAATTAGCATTTTGTAAATTGGGTTTTCCATGATACCAAATTCCCTATGGTAAAATTCGAATTTTCTAATATGCTCGAAGATTCACATATGACAATATTAGATAGTTATGAAGTATATTGAAAGCAGTCGCAAGGTGATGATCGCATTTCATAAGCGCCATTTAACTGGCAATTGGTTGAAACAGACCCTTTTGGCCTGGCTGATGATCCTGTTTATGGGTCATCAGATGTCACTGGCACTTGAATTGCCAGAGACTGCCGATATCACAACCAAAGAAACATTAGAAGCAGCTCATTCTGGTGATGTTGAGGCAATGTACTCCATAGCGCTGTATTTGCTAGAAGAAGGCCAGCGCGATAAACCAGATTATTTACCCCTTGCCTTTGGCTGGTCTTTGAACGCGGCGCGCAATGGTCATGCACAATCGGCTGAATTAACAGGCGTGATGTATCGCCGCGGCATTGGCGTGGACCGCAATTTTGTGAAAGCCAGAAAATGGCTGGAACGAGCAGTGGCAAGAGGCTCTATGGAACCAAATTTTGAGCTTGCGCTGTTATATTCAGAGGCTGAAAATCCCGGCGCCAATAAAAGCAGAGCAGCTGCCTTTCTGGCAGATGCTATCAGGCTGATGGAGCCACGCGCTTGTCTTATCGCAGCGCGCAATAAAATAAATGGCGGCATTGAAATACGTAAAGCACTCAATGAGCTGCGCTGTGCGGCCAATGGCGGCATTGTGGATGCGATGATCATGCTGGCACAATATCATCTGACGCGGCGCTCTCCTTATTCACAGACCAATGCGCGCAACTGGCTCCAACAAGCAGCAGAGCTTGGCTCGGACGAAGCGCTCCTCTTACTGTCTGAGATTGAATAGAGATGGTAACCTTAACGAGCTGGGCGCCCATAACAGGCGCCTATCTGCCTGAGGTGACACCCTTTCCTTTTATGGTAATCGCTTTTCTCTTTTTGCTTGGCGGCTGCCTTGGCTCTTTTGCAAACGCCGCCGCTATGCGCCTTGTCAGAGATGAAAGCCCTGTCATGCCGCCTTCAAGATGCCGCTTTTGTGACACACCTCTGAGGTGGCACGATAATATCCCCCTGATTGGCTGGCTTATCCTGAGGGGCAGGAGTCATTGTTGCAAAAAAACCATCCCTGCTCGTTATATCTTGGCAGAATGGGGATTTGCCTGCCTGACCGCCTGGCTTGCATGGCACGTACCATTAACCATTTTTGTTGTTCTCAGCCTGTTAAATCTTATCATCTTCATCGCGCTTCTGACAGATAGCGAGGCTATGGTGCTTCACCCGCCATCTTTATTAGCAGGCATTATCATTGGCATAGCTGCCTCAATTCTTGTGGATAACTGGCCTGTCACATTTTATGATTCGCTAACCGGCACGCTAATAGGCGGCGCCCTCATTGCAGGCGTTAATGTCATCTATCGCCTAACCAGAGGAAAAAATGGTTTCGGACAAGGTGATATCTGGTTGCTAGCCATGATTGGCGCCACTTTTGGAAGCCTGAGCGCTGTCATCATCTTTTTTGCTGCCTCTATGGTTGGCGCAGTCACCGGAATCACGCTTATTTTGCTTCAAAAAGCAGAATCTGGCAGCAAATTGCCTTTTGGTTTATTCCTAAGTGTTGTGTTTCTACTTTACCCCGGCCTCAATATGTTGTTAGTTTAGTAAATATTTTAGTAAGAGTTATCTGATGTTAACATTGATGACAATTTGGCTAGGAAAACGGAGTGCCTTGCATGCGTGATATATCTGTGCGGTCTTGGTGTAAATCCATAATGGGCGTTGTGATGGCGTCACTGGCGCTGAGTTCTTGCAGCGCGCCTGACCGCCTTGAAAATGATGATATCTCGCTAAATGCCACAAAGTCGATTGTCAAAGACCGGCTTATCTCGCCAATTGAAAATGAGCGCATTGTTGAATTTAACAAAAAGATTCCGCGCCGCTCTATCTTGCAGGTCATCCATTCATCACAATCATTAACTGATCCGACTTTCATCCAGCTGATAGAGAATCAGTTAAGTGAAGAGATAAATTTCCGCAAATTGCAAAATGATCTGGCAGGCGTTCAGCAAGCTGTCTCAACAGAGCCCAAAGAATTAAGCGAAGAAGCCAAAGCGCAAATCATCAAAAGGCAAGATGGTATCCGCCTGAAATATATGTTTGATAAGGGGCTGGAGCTTGAAAGAGATTTGTTCCTTGATCTCAGAAATATGGAAATTCAGGTTGATGAGCTGTTCTTAAAGACGGTTCCTTTTACCACAAATGCCACAGATTTCCCCGAAGTGATTGGTGCCAACCTGACCGAAGACCCTAATGGTTATTTATCATTGCCTGCGGATGTGTTTTTGATTGGTGGTGAGAATTCAACATTTTCATCAAAAACAGCCGCCATGGGCCAGTTCGTTGAAGATAAAGACATTAATCTGTCAGTGCGGCAAATACCATTGCAGGATGTGCTTGGGATTATCGCAAATTCACTTGGCATTGAATATACATTATCGCCCTTAATCCAACAGGCCAGTATCAATGTCTCATTGTCATTGCGCTCTGGCGCTTTGTCGATTCTGGACGCGATATTGACTCAGAATTCACTTGCTATCTTATATGACAGCAATCTTGATATTGCGCGTTTTTATACAGATGCTGAACTGGCCGCTATTGATCTTCAGATCAAAGCTGCCATCAGAGGCCATAATCAATTATTATTCAATAAGAAGAATCTGGCCCGCGCTGAAGCTGATCTCAATAAAATCAAAAGCATGATTGATATTAGCCAACAATTGCTAAGTTGTGATGACAAAGCTTTCAATGCCGGCATTAAAGGCTTTCCAAGAAGCGCTATGGGTGAGATTGCCACAAAATCACTTCAAAGATTATCAGATGAAAATTTCGCTCTGAAACAGCATCTTGAACGCCATGATGAGGAAACTGCCTCGCTATTGGACCCGTCAAAACAGACGATGACAAATGAATTGCGTCAGCAGGCAAGCGGCATGTCGTTAAATGATATCTTGGTGGAAAGCGCTTGTGTTGAGACAGGTAAAGAGATTTTTGTTGAAAAAATCGCTGTCTATAATGCCTCCAGAGAAGATGCCGTGGCCCATCTGGAAGCCTATTTCAACAAGAATGCAAGCCTTGCAGGCGCGACTAATAACGCGCAGGCACAGCCAGAAGCAGAAGGCGGCGCAGACGCAGACGCAGCAGAACAAGCAGAAGAAGGCGAAGGCACAGAAGCGCCCGGCGGTGAGGTCACCCTGGCAGATCCAGACACACAAGCGCCAGAAGGTGAGGAGGCAGAGCAAGCCCCTGCCCCCACACCAACAGCTGCAAGCAATTCAGATTGCCCGCAATATCAGGTGACATTTCAAGAAGATATGACAGGCATCATCATCAGAGGCCGGCGTTATGATAATTCTCTGGCTGTCAGGCTTATCGAAGAATATGACGTGCCACGTCTTCAGGTTCTGGTTGAGATTTTCATGGTAACCGTCTCTCGTGACTTTAACCGCCAGATTTCAAACCTGATTACCAGAGCGGTTGGCGGTGTTGGCGGCAATAATATCTCTGAAGCCGCATTGCGCGCCACACAGATCACCACTGATTCAGGTTCCATTCAGGCAGATACGCTTTTGAATATCTCAAGCGCGATTGAAGGCGGCTATTCTGTACAGCTCAATTCTGCCAAGGCAGATGATCAGGGCTCACTTATCTCATCAGCGCTCAGCTTTATTGAGAGCAATCAGCTTGGCAGAGTCTTATCAAGCCCAACGATTCTTGTGCAGGATGACACAGAGACAGCCTCTATCAAACGTGAACAGGTTGCTAAGCTGATTTATCAGGAACAAGAAAATGATAATGGCACAATCACAACCAGATTGGTCGAAGCTGAAGAAAAAGCACCATTTGAGCTTACTTTGAATGATATCAAGGTCTTCCCTGCCAACAGGACGGTGCGTATGGGTGTGAAAATCCTCAATAAACGCTTTACCGAAGCCAATATCAACAACATTACCACAAGAGATCAGGCTGACTATACAGAAGATACCATCGAGACAGCCTTTACCGCAGCGCCGGGAGATGTGATTGTGCTAGCAGGTCTTGCTGCCAATTCTGATACGACTGCCACCAGAGGCCTTCCGGGAACAACGGGCGGGCTTGCCCCTGTCTCACCTTTGCTTGGTGGCTCAGATCAAATCACAAGCAATGTCTCAGAGATGATTATCTTTATGGCACCAACTGTGATTGACCCGTCATCTGATTTCCAGCCTCATTCTGCGTTTGGTCAGTCTGATGTCACAATCGGTGATGATGAGGGTAATGAGCCGTAAAAACAGATGGCACTCTAAAAAACCACCCACCATTAAAAAAGGGCATAAGCAAAAAGCGCATAAGATGTTATCTCATGCGCTTTTCTAATACTTAGCCAGACAAATCTTACCTCGTCAGGGCGGCTTATTGTTTCATCATGCGCGCTGTCTCATATAAGGCTTTTGTCTCAGCCACATACACAGAGCGGCTGATTTGGCCTTGTCTGAATAATTCACGAATAGCCAGCATTTCTTGTTCAATATCCGCAAGGCGCGTGATGTTCTGCCCGCTATCTGCGCCGCCTGCCGGCTCTGCTTTTGCCTTTTTCCGGCGCTTGAATAATTGGAAACCGCCTGCCTCTTGCCCCTTTGCTTTTGGCTCTTGAGGAACAGGTGCTGCAGACAGGCTTTGTGATAACATTGGCTCTTGCAGGCCTTGCTGTCCCTCGACAAACAGCGCCTCAGCGACTTGTTGTGCCGCAGGGCGAAGGGTGCGTTTTTTGGCTGACTGGCGCCTTATCACCAAAAAAATCAACAAAAACAAAACCAGTAAAAGACCGGCCCCAATCAGAAATAATCCATATTGCTGAATTAATGTTTCGCTCATTTTGCGCTCTCTTTTCTGCCAATAAAAGCAAGTTACTGCCTAAAACCTAACCCAAGCTGTCGAATACGTCTATCTTCTCGCATAATTTATTGAAAAAACTGAAATTCTTATTAACAAAAACCATGATTTATATTAGATTTTTCTTATGGCAAGGACGCTTTCATCATTCGCTCAAATTTTGCGACCAATTGGCAGTGGAACAGATAACATCGTTGCGGTGAAACTGCATAGCAACGCTGTGACTGTTGCTGAATTGCGCAATGCCGGCAAAGAGATCTCAATTGAACATTTGGCAAGTGTTGCCTTTCCAAGACCGCTTGATTTGCAGAACCTGTCGCGTCAGCAGGATATGGTCGCAGATACCCTGCGCTCCATGCGCGATCAGGGTATGTTTTCTGCGCAGGATGCAGGTGTTATCCTGCCGCCCGGCCTGATCGCTGTCAGGCAGTTAAACCTGCCTTATACACCTGCTAATGAGCTTGCCAAAGAAGGGCGTTTCATAGACTTTTGGGCAGAAACTGAACCAGATATTGCCAAATATGAAGAGCCTCATTTTCATTATGATGTTTTGGTATCTTCTGAAAATGATGACTTAACGCGCGTGCTTCTCAGCTATGCTGAAGAATCAGTCATAAGGCCATGGGCAGATATTCTTCTGGCAGCCCACCTGAACCCTGTTTTTTTAGATGTTGAGACAGTGAGCCTTGCCAATTATCGCTATGCGACATTACCGCGTGATGAAAAAAGGCAAAGTCAGGCAGTCTTGCATGTCTCTGATAACCGCCTTGAAATTATTGCCTTCCAGCAGACACGCTTTCATTCGATTCGTCTTGAGGTCAGCGAATTTGATCTTATACTTCTCAAAGATATTGAGACAGTGGATGACCCCACAGGTGATTTTTGGGATGAAATTGGCGGACGCCTTGCCAATACGATGAAACAGGCTGTTTTATTTTTGCAGGAAGAGCTTGATTTTGCGCCCTTCTCCATCATCTATATTGCAGTTGATGCGCCAAAGGCAGATAATTTAATCGCTTTGTTTGATAAGCATTTCACACTGGCGCCCTTATCCTTATGGAACCCGTCTGAGGGTGTCAGCGCAGCAACCAATGTGTCAAATATTCTGGCACAAGTGCCTAATAAATCATTATTCTCATCTGTCTTTGGCCTTGGCCTGCAGCGTCTTGGCACATTTGGGACAGCTGATAATTTATTGGTTAAGCTCAATATGCTGCCAAGTTACCGTACGTTATTGCGCAATCGTCAGGTATCCGTGATTTCACGCTCACTGGTCAAATTTTGGTTTTTAGTCTTTGTCCTGATGGGGCTATGGACCGGTGGTCTTGTCTTACCTCAATATTTAGAAAGTCAGGTTGGCTCACGCGGCTTTGAATCTATCGCCCAGGATGCCCAGTCAACTCAAGCACAACTGCAATCCATATCAACAGAAGTCCAAAGCCTAGATCAGGAATTAGCAGCTCTTAACGGGGAATTGCGGGCACGTGGACGTGTGCAATTCATGGATACCCTGCCAGATTTGGTGCCAGATGGTGTTGAGCTTGATACGATGAATATCCAAAATCACACAACATTGACAATCACAGGATCTGCGCGCAGTGAAGAAGCTATCAAATTGCTTGAATCTGAACTTGCCAATTCAGGACTGGCAAATGGGGCACAAATTACAACGCGCCCGCCTAATGATGAAATAGATTACACCACCTTCACATTAACAGCCACAATTGTGCGGGAGGAATAAGATGTTTGGCAGATCAAAGAAAAAACAAGCCGCACAACAGAATCAGCAAATGCAGGTCTCACCAGAGGCTCTTGCACTATTACAGGCCATGCAGGCTGGCCAGCAAATGCAGCAGATGCAGCAAATGCAACAACAGCAGCAGATGCAACAGCAAATGATGATGCAGCCGCAAATGCAGCAGCCTCAGATGATGCCAACCCAGATGCAACAACCCCAGATGCAACAACCCCAGATGATGCCACAACAAATGGCACCTCAATCAGCTGGCCAGATGCCACAAGCAGGAATGGCTGATGACATGGCGCCTGTCTCAGACCAGAATCTGATTGCAGAATTGGGTGGCCTGCCGCCACAAATGCC
>JBMHBX010000010.1:0-42689 GCA_049890215.1 Puniceispirillaceae bacterium (SeqCode)
AGTATATCCCTATGTAAACCCTAGGCAGACCGCTGGTTATAACTCTGTCACAATAGGGTCACATGGGGTGTTGCTATGGGTTTTCTGAAGTTGCACTATCTTGATTGTTTGGGATATTAGATATATGCACAGGAAAAGGCCTAGTTCCTTCAAGAACTTCACTCAATTTCTTGCGCATTAGCCATTGCTCCGCTTCGTCCCATTCCCAGCCTTGTGGAGAATAGCCACTTTGAAGCATATCAAGGCTGTCTAGTTTAATCCCTAATGAATGCGCTACTTTTTGCAGAAGTGCTGCACGCAACTTTTCCCGTTCATCATAAAATGTCTTCTTGCGATTATCTTCTTTCGGTTCTTCTTTATGAAAATGCTCATACATAGAGTTCCACGCTGCAAGAACAGCTTTATCATCATGAAATTCGACTTCAAGTAAGTTTAGTGAACTAACAAACCCACGTGAAAGTGGGTGTTTACGATAACACATTAAGTTTCTGAAGATTTCCCATTTACGCCGATTGGCTTCCCGTTTCTCATCCCAGTATCTTGTAATCAACACAGCTATAACTGGGCCTGCGATTAATGCGAAGATTGTAAGTTTGTCGACAAGCGTCATATAAAAATCTTAGCCTCTTATTCGAGTTGTTAAAGAGATATGATTCCAATACAAGAAAAATTTGTCAACATATTGTAATAATTAGAAAAAACTAATGTTATGCCAGCTTACTCACCACATCCTCTGTTTTCAGATGCGTGTAACGTAACAGCGTCCGGACATTTTTATGTCCTGCAATAAGTGCTGCTTCAGGAACAGATAGTCCCATCACAAAGAAGCGGCTGATAGTTTTCTTGTGCTTTTTGTGCGTTGTGATGTCCCGCTTATAGCGCCCAAGCAGATGGCCAAGGTTGAGGGCGGTTGGCTGACGCCCCTTATATTCTCCTCTGTCTATATCGGCCTCCACTTGCGTAACCAACGCTCAGCATCATGTCTGAAGATAAAAGATTTGCCGATTGACCGCTGACCCTGCCAGCGCAAAGCTGTCTTGCCACACCCTTCATTGCGCCCGATACCCTTTGGCAATTGGGATGCCAGCCATAAGCGCACTTTCATGCTGAACACGCCTTAGCCATAAGTGGCAACAGGTGCGCCGAACAGGCCTTCATCTGGTGTGATGCCCAAGCCTGGCCCGTCTGGCAAAGTGATATGGCCGTTTTGGATTTGGATAGTGTTTTTTTCATCATAAGGGGTGCTGATATAAGGGGCCGCAAGCCAGACCCCTTCATTCAAAGTCGGTTTGACTGTTGCGCCGATATGGGTGCAGGCCGCAGCGATAATATCACCGCCCCATGAATCATCGCATGTATGAGGCAGGCTCAGTGCATGGCACATTTCGCGGAATGTCACCATATTCATCAGACCACCAAGACGGGTGACCTTCATCCCGAACCCGTCAACAAGCCCGTCTGATGCAGCGCGGATGACCACATTCAAATCAACACCACTTTCATCCATATAAATAGCATGATTGACGTGCGGGCGGATGGTGCGAAGCTCATCAATTGTATTTGTGGGCTGTTCCATCACGAACGGAACCCCCTGGCATTCACGGCTCAGCCGGATAGCGTCTCTGGTTGGCAGGCCGCGATTACCGTCAACCGCCAAAGACACATTTTTGCCTTTGACCACTTCCCACACTTTGCAGGTGGTCTCAATATCAATTTCAACAGGGCGCCCGCCGACTTTTACTTGTATGCGCGGATAGCCTTCTTTGACTTTTTCGCGCACAAGCCTTGCCACCTCATCAGGGGTATCAACGCCTGTGGCATAATAAGACGGGATACGCGCCATACAAGCGCCACCAAGAAGGCTTGCAACAGGCATGCGCAGATGCTTGCCAAGAAGATCATAAACAGCGATATCAATCGCTGCCCGTGCATAATTATGACCTTTTAGCTGATCATCCATACAGCGATGGACGCTCAGAGGAAGCACCTCACACCCCAACAGGCCGGGTGCCATTTGTGCCAGTGCCGCTCTTGCGCCT
This sequence comes from Puniceispirillaceae bacterium (SeqCode), assembly GCA_049890215.1. Taxonomy (GTDB): domain Bacteria; phylum Pseudomonadota; class Alphaproteobacteria; order Puniceispirillales; family Puniceispirillaceae; genus UBA685. The sequence continues at coordinate 2,040 of JBMHBX010000010.1, forward strand.
TTGGCGTGAGATTCCGCATAAAGCGGCCCCACAGGACAGGTCTCTCCCCAACCGGTCAGCCCGTTATCTGCCGTGATTTTCACAATAGTCGTATCAAGATGAGTCACGCTTGTCTTTGCCATCCTATAGGCCTTGCCTTTTACAGGCAGATCACAGCTGAAAACATCAATTTGCTTTATCCGCATCATCATCTCTCTTATTCGCAGCACAAAATAATCACTCTTATCAAAAGTAGCATATCAAAGAGGTGCGACAAGATGACAGGCACAAAAACAGATAGCACATGATAGGTGTGCGATCGGCCTTCTCTGGTTCTGAATACGCTATTACTAAATTATAAAAAACGAATAAAATGTAATAAAATCAGTAATTTGACTCATTTCTGGTCGTTGACTACCATAGGCGCCGGTTTACCGTATCAGGCAAGAAGGGGGCAAAACCATGCCAATCGTCTATATATTAACCAACGAAGCCATGCCCGGCCTTGTGAAGATAGGCATCGCCGAAGATAACAAGCTGAAAGAGGAAATGGATCAGCTTGATACAAAAGGTGTGCCACTTCCTTTTGAATGTTTCTATGCGGTCAAAGTGCCGAATGCCGGTGCAGTCGAAAGAAGTATTCATCAAGGGCTAAGCGAATGCCGCATCAGAGACGGGCGGGAATTTTTTCAAACAACGCCGGATCAGGCAAAAGCGCTGTTAAGTATGGCAGAGGCAATGGGCGGTGTAGATGTAACGCCCCAAGGCCAAGTTGTCATGGCCCCGCAGGATAAAAAAGCACAAGTAACAAGACGAAAGCGCCGCCTGCCCTTTCGCTTTAGCATGGTCGGTATTCAGCCAGGTGAAAAACTGCAATTCAAAGAAGATAGCACGATAGAATGTGAAGTCATTAATGACAGGCAAGTTCTGTTTCGTGGCCAGATAACAACTCTTTCGGGCTCTGCACACACGATCTTAAAAGAAATGGGCTTTGATTGGGTTACACAAGGACCTGCTTGGTGGTGCTATCAGGGTCAAACTCTCTATGGGTTAAGACTGCAAATGGAAGATTAGTAGTAGAGGTCTGCAATCTGCTTTGTAAATAATGTTTGCGCTTAGCTATCCAAATATCAAAGCGACTTCTTAAACGTCATGATGCACTCACAAAAACCGCAAAACAGCCCCAAAGTGTGGGGCCTGCATGCTAAGGGGCTGTCCAATTTGACCATTATCTCAGTTTTTGAGAATCTTAAACATATCTATGATTTAGCCCTTATTCCACTGAACAGAATATTTCCTGCCGAAAATCATTTTTGTCTTTGACAAGTCAAAAAAATAGTGTGGTAATTGCTTATTGTTAAACAATAAAAATATTTCGGAGGGAATAAAATGGGAATTTTTGACAGAGTAAAGGGCGTGTCTCGCCGTGACTTTTTCAGAGTCGCCGGCGTCTATGGCATGAGCTCTACATTACTGGCAGCCGGTGGTCTGGGGGGTGCTCTGACAGCATCTGGTCTGGCACAGGCCGCTGAATCAACCTATAAGCGCCGCTATGCAAAGCCTGCAAAGTTTGAGCTTAAATTTGGTGCTGCTGGTTTTAACCAGACAAACCTTCTCATCGAACGTGCCGGTTGTCTTGAGTTTGTTCGTGACCTTGAAGAGCGCACAGATGGTGAGATTCGTGTTGAATTTATCGGTAACAACCAGATTTGTGGCCAGTTGTCATGTGTGGAAAAAGCGCAGCAGGGTATCGTTGATATTTATGCCGCCTCTACACAGAACTCAGCCGGTGGTGCGCCATATTTGAACGTGCTTGATTATGCCTATATGTTCCGTTCACGCGCTGATCAGTATCACTTCATGTATTCACCTGCCTCACAGCGTATCTTGCGTGATCCGTTTGAAAAGATGCATGGTTTGAAATTCTTGTTCACACATGCAGAATTGCGCGGTATTCAGCTTGGTTTGGCTTGGGAAGACAAAGACACAGTCACATCTGTTGAACAGCTTGCAGGTACAAAGAACCGCGTAACAGGCACACAGCTTGGCCGTATTGCCATGCAGGCCCTGAACCTGAACCCTGTTCCGGTTGCTTGGGAAGAAACACTTGACGGCCTGAAGCAGGGCTTGATTGATGGTGCGGAAACATGGGCATCTGCTGTGGCATATGCCAATATGTCACCTGTGGTATCACAGTGCGTAGACTTACGCTTCTTCTGTGGTACAGAACATACAGCGATGTCTGCTTCAACATTTGACAAGTTGGGTGGTGAGTTGCAGGACGCTGTGATGGAATCATCATACCTGACACAGGTACATGTACAGGCTGCTAACGAAGCTGCTTTGGCAAACACAGTTGGTTTCACATCTCCGCACATGGGTCCGGACACAATCTTTGCGAAGAACAATGTTCGTGTTGCGTCTTTGTCTGATGCTGAAATTCGCAAAGCTGAAGAAATGTGTTCACCAGAATTCCAGCCACAATTGTGGGAAGAATGGCGTGAGCGCATCAACGGCTGGGCCGGCGGCATTGATACCTATCAGGAAATCTTTGACGAGGTTCGCACAAATCAGCATACACTTGCTGAGAATGTTGAGCCACGCCGCTGGTGGAAAGCCTAATCTTTCAGGTTTGAATAAATATGATGGATCAGCCTCCTTTGTGAGGCTGATTCAGCTTATCTTTTGATATTTTTTTGAATGATAATCTTTAATCCATAACATGAAGAAGAGGGCAAAGTAGGGTGTCTCTGTTTTCTGACTTAATTCTCATATTAAAGAGCTTTGCCGCGCAAGACCCATGGGCCTTGAAAGCGGCGTTAAGAAGCGATGCGGCCTGGATTCTGGGCATTCTTGTTGCCTTTGGCTTGGGGGGCTTGGTTGTTCTTCTCTATAGGCGTTTTGCCTTGATTGAACGCAATCTGGAACGCTCCTTCATGGTGGTCAGCTATCTTTCGATTGCTTTCATTATTTTCTGGGGCGTTATTGACCGCTTTATTTTTTCTAATCAACAGCCATGGTCGACAACAGTGCCACCATTACTGTTTATGATTATGGCCTGGTTTGGGGCAACCTATAATGTAAAGCTTCGCTCTCATCTGAGCTTCACAGAATTCCGCAGTCGGATGGGACGTAAAGCGCAATTTGCCTGTTTGTGTCTTGATAATGTGTTGTGGATGGGATTTGCCATCATCGTGATTGTGACAACCACCAGAGCCGTTGTGTTGTCGGCTTCGAATTTCCAGATTGTTCTTGGCACAGACAATGTCATGCAATGGTGGTTCTTGCTAACAGCGCCGTTGGCTTTCATTTTGATGGCAGCGCGGATAATTGAAAATTTTCTTGAAGATCTGAGAAACTATAGACAGGGGTCTTCATTGCTGAAGCAGACTGTAATCGGGGGAGATGCATAATGTCTGACGGGAGTCTGATTACATTTATTTCACTTGGCGTAACAGTGCTGTTTATGCTTGGTGTTCCTGTGTTTCTGGTAATCGCCTCATGGGTGGTTGGTTGCTCTTATGTTTTGGGTCTGACCCTTGATAATATGGGCGCAGAATTATTGAATGTGTTCAATAAAGGGTTTGCGCTTCTGGCAATGCCATTATTTATTTTAACAGGGGATTTGATCAATAAATCTGGGATTGCGCGCAGGTTATCAGATTTTGCCTATGCCTGCCTTGGATGGTTGCGAGGTGGGCTTGCTATGGCGTCATTGGGCGCATGCGGTCTGTTTGCGGCAATTTCAGGGTCAAACTCTGCGACCACAGCCACAATCGGCTCTATGCTTCACCCGGAAATGGTAAAAGGTGGATATGATGAGCGTTTCTCGGCAGCGACAGCGGCAGCCGGCGGCACAGTCGGGATCATTATCCCGCCATCTATTATTTTTATTGTCTATGGCTTTTTGTTGAACTTGCCTATCTCAGACTTGTTTGTGGCAGGTATTGTGCCAGGTGCCCTGATGGTGATCGGAATGCAGCTTGCTTGTTGGCTGATTTGCCGTGCAAACGGATGGGGCTATCTGATCCAGTTTCAGGTGAACCGCGCACTCAAAACAGCCTTTGGGGCGTGGCTTGGCTTTTTTGCTATTGGGTTGGTTTTATGGGGGATTTACACTGGTAAATTCTCGCCGACAGAAGCTGCGGGCGTAACCGTTGGATTTTGTGTTATTGCAGGGATTTGCAGTTGGTTTGCCAACAGGATTTTCAAATTTGATATGAGCCTTGACTGGCAGCAAAAATCCTATCTTGAAATGTTGGTTGTCGAAGGTTTCACACTCAAAGACCTGCCAGGCATTACCATGCGTTCAGCTCAGATTACAGGTGTGTTGGCACCTCTTATTGCGATATCAGTTGTGATGCAGCAGATTTTATCTTTATTGGGTGCGCAAGTTGTCATCACTGACTTCCTGACTAGCATGGGTGGTTATTACCCTGTTTTGTTTGCGGCAATGGCAATCGTCTTTGTCTCAGGGATGGTTCTGGAATCTTTGCCGGTTACGATTATTCTGGCACCTATCTTAGCGCCCGTGGCAGCAAGTGTGGGTGTTGATCCGATTCACTTCTCAGTGATTTTCTTGGTAGGGGCATCTATCGGCTTTATTACACCGCCTTACGGTCTTAATCTGTATGTGGCTTCAGGTGTAACAGGTGTGCCTTATTTCAAGCTCCTGAGATATACTGTTCCTTATCTGGTGGCGCTTATCTCTGTTTGGTTGATTGTCGCACTAACACCAGAGCTCGCACTTATGATGTTGCCAAACAGATAACATCAACGGTGCAGACAGATAGACACTTAAACAAAAGGGACCTGTCTTGGCATAGTCAGGTTCCTTTTCATCTTTGATAAAGGGGGCGTTCAGTTATGCGTGCTGCTATTGTAAGAAATTTTAATGAAGATTTAAGTATTGAAACTGTGAATGATCCTGCTTGTCCGGAAGATGGGGTTGTCCTTGACGTTCTTGCATGTGGTGTGTGCCGGTCTGATTATCATGGCTGGACTGGTAATCATCCATTGGTCAAAGATGGGTCGATCATGGGTCACGAATATTGCGGCGTGGTTGTTGAGGCAGGCCCCAAAGCAAAATATAAAATCGGTGATCGTCTGATAGCGCCTTTTATCCTTGGTTGCGGCAGTTGCCCGTCATGCCAGTCAGGCAAGTCAAATACCTGTGCAAGTCAAATCGTCCCTGGCTTTAATGCGCCGGGTGCTTATGCTGAATATGTTGCCGTTCCCTTTGATCATAATTTGGTTTATTTACCAGACAGCATGTCTCCTGCGCTCGCGGCCGGATTGGGATGTCGTGTGACCACCGCATGGCATGCACTGACAGACCGTGCATTGGTGACTGCCGGAGAATGGGTCGCTGTCCATGGTACTGGCGGGATTGGTTTGTCAGCGATGTTGCTTGCAAAAATGATAGGCGCCAAAGTGGTCGTGGTGGATATTGTTGACGAAAAACTTGAAAGCGCGCTTGCACTTGGCGCTGATGCGGCGGTCAATGCAGCAGAAACAGATGTGGCAGAGGCTATTCGCACTATCACAAAAGGTGGTGCAGATGTCTCTATCGAAGCATTGGGTCATCCTCTGACAACAAACGCCTCAATAGAATGTTTGGCTACATTAGGCCGTCACGTCCATGTGGGTATGCCTGGCGGTGATGGCATGATGAATATCAATCTGAGAGCGATTTATATGAAGCAATTGTCCTTTTACGGAACCAGAGGTATGCCGTCATGGAAATACCCGTCTTTATTGACGATGATTGAACGTGGTGATGTTGACCTCAGCCCTATGGTTGACAGGGAAATCACTTTGTCACAGGCAAGTGAAGAGCTCCGCATGATGTCAGGTGCAACACCGCCCGGTACAGCTGTCATCACCGAATTTTAGGCTGTCTGATGAGCTTTGGCAGGATCACAAGGCCAATAAGCGTTACAGAGATAGAACGGTTAAAACCATGATCAAAACAAGCGCGCCGGATAAAAACATTAAAACGATAAGCGCTCTGCGAAAGTGATGATCCTGAAGTGTTTTGAAAACGCTAATGCCAATATGCGCGCTTGCTATACTAATCGGCAGGCTAATCAAAAGCAGCATCATTGTCTGTGCGCTATAAACACCTTGTCCCCAAAGCATGAAGGCTGTCAGAGCTAAAATGGTAAGATTATAGGGTTGAAGAACAGCTCTCATCTCTGCCTTGGGCCAATCGCGCAAAGAGACCCAAAAAGTTGGCAATGCACCAGACAGACCTGCTAGCCCGCCGAGTACGCCGCCAATAAGACCAATGAGCATATCCGCTATGGGAAAAGCAGCCCTTAAGGTAGGCAAGGCTGTTCGGGTCATAAAAAAGAACCCATATCCCAGCATGAACAGACCAATGATTAACTTCAGGGTATCCACGTCTACAATTTGCAATCCGGCAATGCCAACAGGGATGCCTAAGATACCTGGCAAGATAAACCGCAAAGCCCGCCTCTTTTGCTGACTCATTTCTGTGCGCACGACCCATAGGCCCTGTAATCCTGTAACGGTGCTTGTGATAACAATAATCGAAACCGCCTGTAGAGGTGGCATGATGGCAAGCCAGAATCCAAGTGAGAACAACGCTGTCCCAAAGCCAGCAAATCCATTGATAAAGCCGCCAGCAATCGCCCCTGCAATAAAGAGCAACAATGAATCACTCTGAGATACTGTTGCGGGTAATAAGGAAAAAACCATATCCATTGTGGAGATATATCCAACACATTTTCAACAAACAAATAAGATAGCGCGTTAGCGGACAGTTAAGATAATCCTGCCTTCTATCTCAGATGACATCAGCTATTAATATCATAGAGAGTTCGCAAAAATTCTACTAAGTTTTTTTAATCATATGATCTAGAATGTAAAACTGGCTTGGGTGTGTAGGGTAAACAGATGACTATAAGACTATTACGCACATTTATAGTTGTTGCAGAATCTAACTCTTTTAGCGAGGCTGCTGAAAAAATTCATATCACTCATGCGGCTGTCAGTCAGCAAATGAAACAGCTGGAAGATAGTCTTTCGGTGGAATTATTTGATCGCAGTCTTCGATCCCCAAAATTAACGGCAATCGCATATCAAATCGTTGAAAAAGCACGTAAAATTGTCGATGATTATGACAGTTTGGCAAAGCCAAATCAGGGTGACAAGATCTTTGAAAGTGAAATTAATCTAGGCTCTATACCCACAGCATTGACAGGCCTGACAGCGCAAGCCATTGCTGCAATGAAGGTAAAGTTTCCAAGAATGAAAATCCATGTCCGCTCTGGATTAACAGCCCCTTTGCTTGCGGATGTCGGGCGTGGTGTTCTCGATGCAGCGATTATTTCAAAGCCTCATTTGATGCCTACGAAACTGGCCTTTCATAAAATCGCAGATGAAAAAATGCAGCTGATTGTCTCATCACAAGAAGCTGAAGATGACCCGATAAAATTACTGCTCGAAAAGCCTTATATCCGCTTTAACCGGAGTGAAGTGATAGGCACTGTGATTGATAATTGGATGTCTTCAAACCATATTACCGTAAATGAGACTATGGAATTTGATAGCGGAGAAGCCATCACAAGCATGGTTGAGGCAGGGCTTGGAGTATCTATTTTGCCAGAGCCCGTCATTATGCCAGGCCATGCGATAAAGGTAAAAAGGCTTCAGTTAGGGGCAGATGCACCGCAACGGACACTTGGCCTCGTTTATCTGGGAAATAACATTAAAATGCAAATCATCAACGAGATGATTTCAGTGCTGAGCGAGGTCGCAAAGTCAAATGAGGTTAAATAACCTCATCAGAGCGGTCATCACTTTCACCATAACGTTTTAGAACAGCGGGCTTGGTGCCTTCATATACGCGTTCAATATTTTCCGCAATTTTGGCGTTTTCACGTTCAAACAAACAACGCCCCTCTAGATCTGAAGCAACGATAAAAGGCCCCATATTGTGACATTTGATCACCCACATGGCTTGTGCAAGGCCAAGTTCTTCATGCCAATGCACAGCATCTACTTTTTCAACGCCGCGCCCTAATAATGCGCCTGTGCCATAGCCGACTGTGGACAGATAAACAGCGCCATTTGGCACAAAATAATTTTTGTAATCTTTTGACGACATACCGCCTTTGCCGACAATCAGCTTTGCACCTGATTTTGCCATCCATTCCGGCAGCCATTTTGCAAATCGAAATGAGGCAGTCGCCGTCACCGCGCCCATATCAAATGAGCCATCAGCATTGATACGCGCGGCCGGAGAGCAATGAAAATTTGCCGCTGATTGTGAAGGCAGTTCCATAGGGATATTGGCTTTATCTTCAAGCGCGCGCATATAGACACCTTCGCGCGCGGTATACATTAATCCATCAAGATAGACGATATCCCCTAATCTTAACTGGGCGATATCTTCTGCTGTTGGCGTGGTAGACAGGCGAATTTGCCGTGGCTTGCTCATGTCTCGTTCTCCGTCTCATCGGCCCAGTCAATCGTCTCGCGGCGCTGATAGGCTGTAAACCAATCAGGATCCGTGCGATAATCTACTCTTCCGTCACCATAAATGCGGGCAACTGCCCGCCGTGATGACAAACAAAAGGCATGTACAGACATTGGCATGCCACCTGTGTGGCAATAACCAACCTCTATCTGGCAATCAATGACCATATTTTTGCCAACAAAGCCCATAGCGCCCATGCCAATTGAATTTCCCAGTTCTTTCAACTCATCTTCAAGTTCAGCTATTTTGGGGTCACTATTTCTGGAACCTACAACACGTAACGTAGAGGCGCGCTTGCCTAATGTCATACAGATATCCTTCGAGCCGCCAAGACCAATACCAATGATCGCAGGTTGGCAGGCAAGACCTCTTTTGCCAAAGGCCATCAGGCTATCGAGATAAAAGCGCTTAATCCCCTGAATGCCATCTGACGGGAAAAGCATTCGGTAATCTGTGCCAAACAGACCACCTTTATGAACGGTAATCAGGTCAATCCATTCTCCGTCAGGCTCATAGCCATATTCAATTTCTGGTGCGCCAATGCCGACATTATTATTATGATCAGTACGCCATAACGGATGGACTCTGTTTGGCCGTAAAGGTACATCATGGGTCGCAGAGGCTGTCGCACGCCGCAAAGCAGCCTCCAATGCGACCATGCCGCCTTCAATCTTAGCCTCATTACCAAGCTTTACAAACCAGCGCGGCACACCTGTATCACCACACATGGCCCGCCCGTCTTCTTTGGCGACTTCGTAATTTTCAAGCATGGCTTGCAAGACAAAAGAGGACAGGTCTCCATCTTCATCATTTGCAGCAGCTTGTAATCCTTCAAGATAATCTTGCGGAATTTCAATCGCTGCCTTTGCCATCAGCTCTTCAGCGGTTTTCTGAATTAGGTCAAGCGATATCATGACACAGCCACCAAAGTTTCAGGTTCATTGTCAGACAAAATCGTCTGCCCCGGGCGCACAATAGTAAATTGAACAGCTTCCCGGTGCACCTGAACGTCACCATCTGTCATTTTCGCAACGGTGAATTCGCTTGTTTCTAAGGCGCCCGGATTTGGGAAATCTTCACGGTAATGAGCACCTCTGGAGTTTTCACGCGCTAACCCGGCTTTGGTGATCACCTCTGAAATATCACATAATGAGCGTAAATTCAGCCAATCATGCCATGTAAGGTTAAAGGCTAAGTTGCTGTCATCCACACCAATTTGCCTCAGCGCATCTGAGACCTCTGCAATCCTTGTAAGGCCGCGCTCCATGCCAGCACCTGTGCGCATGACCCCAACATCTTCCCACATCAAATCCTGTAATTGTTTGCGCAAGGGTAAAATCAAATCCGCTTTGCGTTGCAAAGGATAAATGGCCCTCTCATATTCCATGGCAAGCACATCCGGATCAGGATCGCGCAGGCACATGGTTTTGATATCTGTGGCCATAACATCACCTGCGATACCGCCGAACACCGTTGAATTAGCAACCCCATTTCCACCCAGACGATTTGACCCATGAGCGCCGCCGGCATCTTCACCAGCTACATATAAACCTTCCATTTCGGTGCGCGTATCAATGCTAACGACCACGCCGCCCATAAAATAATGAGCTGTTGGCACAACGGCCACTTTGCCTGCCGCAAGATCAAAACCGCTATCCTCACAGCGTTTGACCATGCCTTTGAACTTCTGTCTGACATTGTCAGGGCCAAGATGCGACATGGAAATATAAACACCCTCTTGATCAGGATTATTATTCTTGCGCATTTCAGCATATATACCACGGCTGACAACATCGCGTGTTGCCCGTTCACCGGAAGGATCATAATCAAACATAAAGCGCTGACCAGCATGGCTGATCAATTGTCCGCCTGCGCCGCGCAATCCTTCTTCAAGGACAGTGCCTGTCATGCGTGTATGTTCACCGGCCAACAGACCTGTAGGATGGAATTGAACCATTTCCATATCCCGCAGCGATAAGCCTGCCCGCAAAGCCATTGCAAGACCATCCATCGTTTTATCGCCAGAAGGGGTATGATATTTGTACATGGTTGGGCCGCCGCCCGTTGCCATCAGGACTGTTTTGGCGCGTACAAGCTTAAAGCGGCCTGTGCGCATATCAATCATCAAAACACCTGCAAGAGCTGATTTATCTTTTGTTGGGATAAGGCCAACTGCGCGATGTTCCTGCAGTTTCTCAACACCGCTTGCCAGTACTTTTTCCATTAACCTGTTGATGATTTCAATGCCTGTCAGGTCACCTTTATGCACAGTGCGGTCTGCTGTCTGGCCGGCAAAGGCTTTCTGATGCAATGTGCCATCAGCATTTCGGTCAAAAAAGCAGCCAACCTCATTTTCTAATTCACGAATACGCACCACAGCCTGTTCACAAAGGCGCCATGCCATATCCTGGTTTGGCAGCCATTTGCCACCATGAATGGTATCCATAAAATGACGCTCAACAGTATCACCGCCGCCAAGTGCAACATTATAGCCGCCCTGAACCATGCGCGTGCATCCGCATTTACCAATGAGGCCTTTTACGGCAATGGTGATCTTCGTATTCTCCGGCGCATTTTGGGCAGCATGCAAGGCAGCAAATAAGCCAGCACCACCAGTGCCCAAAATAAGTATATCTGTATCATGTCGTTCAATTTGCGAAATGCTCATATCAAATTGCCTTTAAGAAGAAGAGACAGGCTATCAGGAACGATATAGCAACAGCTGCCGCCGCTAATGTTTTTTGTGCAGGTCGCCACGGCAGCCATTCTAATGCCATTAACCGGAGACCACCAAACATATGGATAGCCAATAAAAAAACCAGACCAAATTCTGCCACCTTCACAAGAGGCATTTCAGTCTTATCAAGAAACCAGTCTAATTGGCCTTTGTCAGTCATGGCCAATGCCAGAATCAAAAAATGAAAAGGCAGAAAAAGAGCCAGTCCAACGCCTGATAAGCGATGAAGTATATGAGCCAGCCATAAAGGATGGGCACGTGACGAAATCTGTGAAACCTGTCTCATGCGAATGTCACCGCCCATACAGCACGGCCTCCCAACAACAAAAGCGCAAGCCCGGTACCATACATCAAAAATTCAAGTGGCTTGCCATTTACTTTGCCCCATTCATGAAGGACAACGCGCAGACCAATCGCGCCATGTATCGCAACAGAAATCACAAACAGACCATAAAAGGCAAACCAGGCAAAAGACCCTTTTGTTCTGCCTAATATTTCATCAGCGCTTAACCCGTCCTGAATGGCGTAAATCATCAGAACCAGATGCCCTAGCACCAAAGGGGCCATCAACAGGGCAGTCAGACGTTGCAGCATGTAAAGGCGCAGACTCAGCATTATTTACGCCTCCGAAACATATTTTTGGCCGTTTCTTTTTTCAGGTTGGCAATTGCCGACATAGGGTTAAGTTCATTTGGACAATAGGTCGTGCAAGAGCCAATCGAATGGCAATTATGGCAACCACCACGGCCGGATACAGCGTCTAAAATGCTATCGCGTCCGCTATCTTTCGCATCATTGAGCAATGTCCATGCTCTTTGCAAAGCAGCCGGACCAAGAAAATCAGAATTGTTGGCAACTGTGTCACAGGCAGCATAGCAAACTGAACAATTAATACATTCTATGCCAGAATTGGCTTCAAGTCGCTCAGGGCTCGTCTCGTCAATTGTGGTGATGTCATCATAACGTGTTGCACTGCTATGATGGATACCTTCTGCTTCAATCCATTTGTCGAAAAAATGATCCATATCAACCGCAAGATCTTTGATAACAGGCAGATTGCGTAATGGTGCAATTGAAACCTCATTGCCTTTCAGCACTTTTGAGATATGGGTGCGACAAGTCCAGCGAGGAATACCATTGACCATCATAGCGCAACTGCCGCACATGCCAACACGGCAGGCAAATCGATAGGTGAGTGTCGGATCTGCATTTTGCTGTACCCAGGACACCACATCCAAAACCGTTTGGTTCTCATAAGCAGGCACGTCAAAAAAGACATTTTCCTTTGTATCTTCTGTGCCTCGTTCTATTTTAACCTTTAGCGTATTTGTTGTCATAGCTCACAATACTCTCACTCATATGGTGATACCATATATGAAAGAAACTATTTATGAAAATCATTATTGCTTAAATATAGTGAAAGAAAAACTTACATAAATGGTGCGGCTTCCGGGTGGGTGAATAGAGTCGACATAAGAAGAGCGTTAAGGCTTCAAGGCTTTGTGAAAATGGAATCCATCTCTGCTTTGAAGCTTTGAATGATAGCCCACAAATCCGGGCGCCTGTGCGCATCCTGGCCGCACCATAGTGCCACCTGGCGTTTATCAAGTGGCACATCGATATCAAGAGGTGTGATATCATCTTTTCCTGCCACCACAGACATGGTTTTCAGCGGCAAAAAGGCGAGCGCATCGCTATGCAAAAGGCATTGAAAGAGTCCCTGAAAATCAGCCTGAAACTGGATAAGGGGCGCGCGCGCCTCAATGCCCAATTTGCTGATAAGGCGCTGATGAGATGATTCTGGTCCCACTGCGGCATCGATCGCCACCCAATTCGCATTGGCAAGCGCCTCTTTCGAAGGCGCCCCTTTATGGTGGCGCAAAGGGGAATGACGCCCTGCAAAAACGCCAAATTGATCTGTGGTGATAGGCAGGCTTCTCACACCATCTTCTGGCAGATGAAGAGGGGTCGCAATCACAGCAAAATCAACCTTGCCATAGCGCACATCATCTAAGAGCTGGCGTGCCGTGCTGACTGTGATAACAAAATTTTCATCTCCTGTTTTCATCATTTTTTCTGAGATGAGTTTTGGCAGCATGGCAGCTGCCATAATCGGTCCAAAACCGCAATTTATCGTCTTTGGCCCGCTTTGTTTGAATTGCTGTAATATGGCCTGTGATTGCTGAATATCCGCAGCGATATGTTTGCCCTGACGGGCGAGCATGGCACCAATTTCAGTGGCGCTGATACCATGGCGGCCGCGAATGGTTAACACTTCGCCTGTCATTGCCTCCAGCTCATTAAGCTTGCGGCTTAGAGTTGGCTGTGACACCCCAAGCGCAGATGAAGCAGCAAGCAAGCTGCCATATTCGCATACAATATGCAGGTAATAAAGCAATTTGGGGTCAAGTTTCTGGTCCATGGATAGCCGCTTTTATAATTTGAATAAGGCGCCCCATTATATGCAAAAATGAATAGAAATTACAAATTTTTCTATTTACCTATAAAAAAGCAGGTGTCACCATCTTTATTTGCATAGGGCAAACAGAGCTCACCCTTATGAGATAATGAAAGAGATGATCAGATGACGACCACAACCTCTCTTTTTATAGATGGCACGCCTTGTGAGGCGGAAGGCGGCGCTCTTTATGATATCTATAATCCGGCGCGCCCGTCTGAAAAAGTGGGGCAGGCTGCCAGTGCAAGCATTGCTGATGTTGATAACGCCATCGCGGCGGCAGAAGCGGCTTTTCCGCACTGGTCTCAGCGCTCTGTTCAGGAACGTGCTCAGTATTTGTTGCAGGTCGCAGACAGCCTTAATCAGGACGAAAGCGAGGTTGGGGCCAGAAGCAGATTATTCACAACAGAACATGGGAAAACCCTGTTTGAGACCACGATTGAGATCAACAGGCTGGTTGACAGGTTTCGTCAGGTCGCCGGTTTCGCAGACCGGCTTGCCGAAGAACAGCGCATTACAGGCGCCATGTTTGAGACAATTGTCACGCGCCAGTCTCGCGGTGTAACAACTTTGATTGTTCCCTGGAACTGGCCTCTTGCGATCCTAGGCTCAAAATTGCCGCAGGCGCTTTTGGCAGGCAATACCGTTATCATCAAATTATCAGAGCAAGCAACACTTGCACCGGCGCAGACCATTTGCAAAATTGCTGCCATGCTACCCAAAGGTGTTGTCAATCTCATTACCGGCGATGGTACGGTGATTGGTGACAGGCTTGTGGGGCACCCGTTGGTGCGGCAAGTCAATTTTACGGGCTCTATTCCGGTTGGTCGTCATGTCATGCAAACCGCTGCCCAAAATCTCACCCCTGTGACACTTGAATTGGGCGGTAATGATCCTGGCATTTTGCTTGATGATGTATCTTTGACACCAGAATTTTTCAAAAAAGTAATGTTAAGCGCATTTTTGACAAGTGGCCAGATTTGTATGGCTTTGAAACGTCTTTATGTACCACGCAGCCTGTTTGATGATGTCATTGATGGCCTGTCAGAGATACTGTCAAAGCAACGCATTGGTGATGGTCTCAAAGAGGGTGTTACGCTTGGGCCTCTTAATAATCAAAAGCAACAAAAAATTGTGCAAACCATGCTTGATGAAGCGCATGGGCAGGGCCAGTCAATCCGCTATCTGGGTGAGATCGATGATGAGGCTGATTTTGCCGCAGGCTATTTTTTGCAACCATCACTTATTATTGACGCAGATCCTGCCCTGTCTGTGGTTCGTGATGAACAATTCGGCCCGACCTTGCCTGTTCTTGCTTATGATACAATTGATGAGGCCATTCAGATGGCAAATGACAGCCGCTATGGTCTAAGCTCATCAGTCTGGTCTGAAGACAGTGACCGGGCCTTTGACATTGCCCGCCATCTTGAAGCAGGCTTTACCAATATTAACGGGCACGGGCCAACGGCAATGGATGGTTTGTCTCCGTTTGGCGGCGTCAAACAATCAGGCATTGGTCGCAATTTTGGTCTTGAGGGCATTTTGCAGTTTCAGGAATATCATTCTATCTCAGCGCCCAAAGACGCGGCGGGGTAATCGCGGGGTAATCTATGGCCACAAAACCAGTCAAGAATATCTTATTCATTATGTATGATCAGCTGCGCTTTGATTATCTGAGCTGTGCTGGTCATCCGCATCTTGAAACACCAAATTTTGACAAGGTGGCCTCACAAGGGGTCCGCTTTACAAATGCCTATGTGCAATCACCTGTTTGCGGTGGCAGCCGCATGTGTTTTTACACAGGTCGCTATGCCTCAACGCATGGGGCGCATTGGAACGGCTTTCCTTTGCGTGTTGGCGAGATGACCTTGGGAGATCACCTTCGCGAGGCAGGCATGGATTGCTGGCTGATTGGTAAAACCCATATGAAAGCTGATGTCGCTGGTATGAAACGTCTTGGCTTGTCGCCAGACAGCGTGATAGGTGCCCGTCAGGCAGAATGCGGATTTGATATATGGATACGTGATGATGGTCTGTGGGGGCAGGGGCCGGATGGTGCCTATGATGAAAAACGCTCACCTTATAATGACTATTTGAAGGCCAAAGGCTATGAAGCGGAAAATCCGTGGGCTGACTTTGCAAATGCCGGCATTGAAGGAGATGATATTGCCTCTGGCTGGATTCTCAAAAACGCTGACAAGCCGGCAAATATTCACGAACAAGATAGTGAAACACCATGGCTGACAAGCCGTGCCATCGAGTTTATGCAACAGATGGAAGGCCCGTGGCTTGCTCATATCAGCTATATCAAACCGCACTGGCCTTATATTGTGCCTGCCCCTTATCATAATATGTATGGCCAGGAGCATGTGCCGCCCGCCTTACGAGATGAGGTAGAGCGAGATAACCCGCATCCGGTGCTTGGCGCTTATCAGGACAATAAAATCGCAAGTGCTTTTCAAAAAGACGAGGTGCGCAACAAAGTTATCCCTGCCTATATGGGCTTAATCAAACAATGTGATTATCACCTTGGGCGTATTCTGGATTATCTTGAGACATCTGGTAAGGCAGATGAGACAATGATTGTGTTAACCTCTGATCATGGCGATTATTTGGGTGATCACTGGCTTGGAGAAAAAGATTTATTCCACGAACAATCAGTCAAGATTCCGTTGATCATCTATGATCCGCGCCCACAGGCAGACAGCACCAGAGGCACTGTTTGTGATGCGTTGACAGAATCGATTGATTTAGCCGCGACCTTTGTTGATGCTGCCGGCGGCAAAGTGGCAGATCATATATTGGAGGGCAGATCTTTAACCGGTTTTCTGCATGGTGAACGGCCTGATGAGCAAGGTGAGTGGCGCCATTATGTGATTTCTGAATATGATTATTCTGTGACCCCCCAAGCGGCAAAGCTAGGGCTTGCGCCTCGTGATGCACGTCTGTTTATGGTGTTTGATGGGCGGTATAAATTAATGCATGCTGAGGGCGGATTTCGGCCGATCTTGTTTGATCTTGCAACTGATCCGCATGAATTTCATGACCTGGCTAAAGCACAGGATCATGACGCAGAGATTGACAGATTATACGGCTATTTGGCCGATTGGGGCCGCCGGCTAAGCCAGCGTGTTACCAAATCCGAAGATGATATCATTGCTATGAGAGGCAGATCCCTGCGCCGCGGGATCATACCGTTTCTGTCAGATGGCAGTGAAGTGGCACCAGAATTGCTCAGTAAATATCAGGGCAAAGCCAAACAAAGGTATATCAAAGAATGAAAGCGAACCAAGCACTTGTCGCGCAAAGCGCGCAGACAAAAAAACATATTGTAAACCTTGCCCCCGGTATATGGACAGCCACAGGTTATGCAGCCTCGAATGTGCATTTTATCGAAGGTGAAACCACGATTACCGTCATTGATACAACCGAGACGACCAAAGCCGCTGAAATGATATTAGCTGATTTTCGCGAAATGTCGGCAAAACCTGTTGGCCGCATTATCTATACCCATAGTCACCGGGACCATATTTCCGGCGCGACTATCCTTTGCGAAGGACAAGATGTTCCGATCATAGCCTCTCATCTTTTCCAGTCTGATTTGGTGGATGTTGATCAAAATCAAATCGCTGCCAATAAAGCGTTAATGCGCCGCACAATGATGCAATTTGGCATTGGGCTAAGTGGTGATCAGCGCATAAGCCTTGGTGTTGGCCCGGGTGATCGTCCTATGGAAGGGATGGGCGCAGGCTATATAGCGCCAACGGAACGCGTGGCGCATGATCAGGATATCGATCTTGATGGGGTTCAGGCCCGCCTTATTCACGCCCCGGGTGAAACAGATGATCACTTAATCGTCTGGTTGCCGGAGCAAAAAATACTCTTTGGGGGCGATAATTGGTATCATGCTTTTCCAAATCTTTATGCGATACGCGGCACACCTTATCGTGATTTTCAAAAATGGGCAGACAGCCTTAGCCTGATGGCAGATTTAGGCGCAGACATACTGGCCCCCGGTCATACACAACCCGTCATGGGCGCCCACTTCGTCCATGAGGTTTTAACCTCAACCAGAGATGCGATTTTGCATGTGATGAGATATACCGCCGATGGCATGGATCAAGGGCTTGCGCTTGATGATATTTGTGCCTCTATCACCTTGCCTGATGCGCTGGCAGACAAACCATGGCTTCAGGAGTTCTATGGAAAATTATCATGGTCAGCGCGTGCTTTTGCGGCCGGCACACTTGGGTGGTATGATGGCAATCCAACCAATCTTGCCTTCATGCCAACCATAGAGCGTGCAGAGCAAATGGCAAAGTTAGCAGGCGGCGAAGAAGCGCTTCACAAAGCAGCTATCGAGACTGATAATTTGCAATGGCGTCTTGAATTATGTGACCATCTTCTTGTGCTTGGCGCACCGGTACATATCCTGAAAGCAGAAACCATGGAAGTTTTGGCTGAACAGGAAATTAACGCAACAGCGCGCAATAGTTATATCTGGGCGGCGCAGGAATTACGCAAACATAAGGAACAAGATGGATGACCACTCTGACGCCTGATCTGTCTTTTAACAAAAAAGCCTCTGACCTTATGGCATTGCTATTATCAGTGGTTGTGCTGATATATGCTGCCTCTGGTCCTCTGGGAGAGTTTGTGCGATTTGTGATTGAAGCCACAACGCCAGAATTCGAAGAATTATCAAGGCGTGAAAAACGTGTGCTTCTAAAAACACACTGGCTTGGAAGTGCATATCGGTCCTTTGAGCAAGGCGTATTATTGCCAACAGGTATGATCTTAGGGCTGCCCTTATTACTTGGTTTTTTGGTGATGGCAGTCAACATGCACCAATCAAGGGCTGTGAACTGGATATTATCAGGCGCGATCACGGTTGTGGTGGTGGCATGGATTGCAAATCTGTTTGCCATAGATGGCGGCCTGTTACCATCTGCGCGTGCGATTGATTATGTCTTTTTCCCTCTTGTAACCGCTATCACGCTTTATATGACATATCGCTTATTTGGCAGTTTTATTGTTGGATTTTGTCTGTTTTGGCTGATCTATTTCTTCATCCGGGGCTATCTGCCTGAATGGACTGGCGTGTTTGCCGGCTCAGAGAGTAGCTTGTCACAATCAATGCGCTCAATGGTCTTAAATTTATGGGCACAAACAGGCGGCATTTTCGGACAGCCGCTTCAGGTTGTCTCTGGTAATGTGCTTATTTTTATCATCTTTGGCTGCATTTTAACGGCCTGTGGCGGCGGCGGTTTGCTGATGAAAATTGCCAACAGGCTCACAGGTGGTCTGACAGGCGGTGCGGCTCATGCGGCAGTAGCCTCTTCTGCCTTATTCGGCACATTATCAGGTGCTGCCATCTCAAATGTTGTCTCAACAGGTGTGATGACCATACCGGTGATTAAAAAATCAGGATTCAAGCCCTCTTTTGCCGCCGCCGTTGAGGCCGCTGCCTCCACAGGTGGACAGATTATGCCGCCTGTCATGGGTGTGGTTGCGTTTTTTGTCGCTGGTCAGATTGGCCTTGAATATCGCTATATTGTCATCGCTGCGATTGTGCCGGCGGCCTTTTATTATCTTGGCACCTTTTTAACCGTCTATTTTGAGGCGCGCAAACAAGGCATTGGCCCTTTGCCGGCAGATAAAAGACCAAAGCTGAACAAAACAGAATTATGGCAATGCCTTGTCTTTATCGTGCCAATCGCCGTGTTAAGCTATTTTTTATTTGCACAGCCATCTGTCTTAAAAGCAGGCTTTTATGGTTTTATGGCCGCACTTATATCTGCGCTTATTTTGTTTCCTGAATTTCGTAGCCTGCGCAAAATTACAGATGCTTTGATCGCCGGCGGTCATATGGCGGCGATGATCATCATTATTGTTGCCGCTATCGGTCTGATTGTGGGGCTGATTCAGGTATCTGGTTTTTCAGGCAGATTATCTTTACTTCTTGCACAACTAGCTGACGGCCCTTTATTTCTGACTTTGGTGGTTGTCGCCTTAGGGTCTATTGTATTGGGCATGGGTTTGCCACCTGGTGCGACTTATTTTATCATTGTGATAGCGCTATCATCAGGGATTGAGGCGGTTGGCATTGCGCCTTTAACGCTTCATTTATTTGTTGTGTTCTTTGCTGTGATTTCAACAGTGACACCGCCTGTGGCTCTGGCCGCTTTTGCCGCAGCGCCTATCGCAGGGGCAAACCCTGTTCATACCGGATTTCAGGCGGCCAGATTATCACTTGCCGGCTTTTTGATACCCTTTGTTTTTGTGTATCACCCTGCCGTGATTTACAAGTTACAAAGCTTATTTGCGATTTTTGGTGAAGAGATACCAGACAGCCGCGCCATGATAGATATCACAACGGTTACATGGGGTGATCTTGGCTGGATTATCATCGCTTTTAGCGCCTCTATGTGGCTTTTGACCTCAGCGCTAACCGGCATGGAAAAATATCGCTTGTCAGCCACAGAGCGCGTGCTCAGAAGCATAGCAGGTCTGGTAGCTTTAGTGCCGTCAATTTCGATTTCAGGGCCAGCTCTTATCATAGGAGCGTTCCTTGTCGTTGCACACCGCATATTTCATAAACAATTAAAAGTGCGTACCGACTAAAATGAAAATGAAACGCAATTCTTAAGGGAGGAAACCATGCGTAAATTCATTACAGCCCTGTCAGCAATGATGCTGATGTCAGGCACAGCTATGGCAGCTGAGACCAAATTAAAAATGGCAACCATTGCGCCAAATCTAAGCGCGGCAATTACCATGGCAACTTTCGCTAATGTGGTCACAAATAACCTTGATGATGTTGAGATCGAAGTGGCCGGCGGCGGCGCTGCGACTTTGCATATGATGGAAGTGGCCAGAGGCAATCTTGATATGTCAATGACCAACCCTGTTGTGCATGGTCTTATGGCAAAAGGCAAAGCGATGTATGCCAAAGAGCCCGAAGCACCAAAATTATCCGAAAATCTTCAGCTTTTGATGCTATATCCTTATGGTCAGTATCACTTTGCAGTGCGCGCTGACAGCGATATCAAAGTGCTTGATGATATTGAAGGCGCAACCGTCTTCCTTGGACCACAGGGCGGCGGCGCTTATAACGCGGCGCGTGGCTGGATCAAATCAACCACAGGTCTTGAGGTTGGCGAAGATTATGAAGCGATCAAGGCAAACTGGCAGACAGGCTATCAGGCATTTTTGGACGGCAAGATTGATGTCTATGTCAATGGATGTATTGATCCATGCGGCCAGTTCATCCAGTTCACAGAAACAGAAGATATCCGCTTCCTTGGCCCTGAAAGCCATGAAGGCGCTGCTGTAGACAAATTCCTTGGCAAATTCCGTTACCGTGATGAAATTCCTGCTGGCATGTATGCTGGTCAGAAAAATGACGGTCCTGTGATGTCAATGAATGTGGCTGTTGGTATTGGTATTCGAGCTGATATGGATGAAGACACAGTCTATAACATCACAAAAGCCTTCTGGGATAACTTAGATCAAATCACGTCTGACGCGCCTTGGTCAAAGGCCTTGGATGTCTCTTACGCTGTGAAAAATATCGGCGCTATGACAATCCACCCAGGTGCTGCACGTTACTATCGTGAAGTTGGTGTATTGAACTAATCTCATCGCGGCGCCAGCTTGATTTGGCGCCGCTTTTTTCTTTATGGCTTATCAAATTGCGGTGCCGCCACACCCTTTTTGGACAATCTGAAAGATATATCATTGGCCGCTTGTTTTAACTTATCCAACAAGCCTACCTGAACCACATCATTAAAATTATAATCCTTGGCAAGCCAGATAAGGCTCACTGCCCCATAGACACCTGTTTCATTTTGAACCGCGATTGCAACAGCTTCAAATTCTGGCGCATCATCAAAAGGCGGCTCCCAATATAAAGCCTCTCTGTGGCCATAGCCTTGTTCACGCGTTTGCGCTAGCACCTCAACCCACTTTCCTTTTTGATACCACGCCACTTCATCTCTGCGTGCGCGGTTCAGATAGGCTTTGATATGACGGTCTCTATCTTGTTCAGATATGGCTGCCAATATTGCCCGGCCATGCGCAGAACGAAGTAAAGATGGGCGCAGGCCAAGCGCTGTGCGAGAGGGCGCCATAGGCCCACGCAAACGAGAGCTTTCTGTAATCTCTATCAAACCCTCTCCCAAAATCGTTGACAGATCAGATGGCAGTTCTAATGGATTAGATTTGAGCTCTATCAAAATCGGTGCTGCTATTTCAGCCATTGGGTTTGCATGCTTATGCGAGCTAAAGAAGGTGCCGAGCGAATGAGATAATTCATATTTCTTCTCGACAATCAACTGCCTCACCCAGCCACGTTCAATCAATGTCCATAGCACACGTAATAACGTCGCGTTATCAAGGCCTGTTTTGGCACGCAATTGGACAAGTGATGATGAGCCATGGATAGATAATGCCTCAATAACAGCTAAAGCGCGCTCTACCGCCCGTATCCTTTTATAACTATCACTCATCACTGCCCATCACGTCATGTAACCAGTCCACAAAAAGCGTCTCTTCTTTACTCATATGACTATTTTGATTGTGTAGCACATGATAAGCTTCTGCGCCGCGAATGCTAAAATTATCAAGGCAAGGGATGAGATTTAACCGCGGCAATAAATTATCGGTCGCAGGCGCCCGTGCCAATGCCACACCCGCACCGCTTGCTGCTAATTCAAGAGCGGCAAGCGTATTATCCACTTTCAAAATGCGTGTTGAGACTGGCAAGACAGGCAGGCCAAGCACATGCGCCCATGTTGTCTCATGTGCTGAGGGTTCTATAAGCAAATGTTGCAAAAAATCTTCAGAGCGCTGAATTTGCGCCGCGATTTCCTGAGTGGCAACTGGGGCCAGGCTCTCTCCAAATAAATATTCTGCCTTCAAGCCTGACTGATAAGGGCCAAAACCAATCCATAGATTCATGTCAGGATCTGGCCTCTCTGGACGGCCTGTAAGCGCCCTCAAATCCACAGTGATATCGGGATATTGTTCAAGAAAAAGCGGTAATTTTGATGATAACCAGCCGATAGACAACATCAAAGATGCGCCTATCACCAGTGATTTTTGTTTTGGGCCTGAAAAAGCCTCTGCAATCGCTTCAAGTTTAGATAGAGGCGCACTGCACGCTTGAAACAAAGACCGCCCCTCATCTGTCAAACGGACCCCAGAGGCTGATCTGGTGAATAAGCGCCGCCCAAGATGGGTTTCAAGCGCCTTTATCTGTTGGCTCACCGCAGGGGCAGACATATTTAATCGCTCAGCAGCTCTTATAAAGCTGCTTGTTTTTGCTGCCATTTCAAAGACACGAAGCCAATTTAGGGACGTATTATGCGTTGCCATAAAATAAGGATAAGTTTTACTTATCCTGAAGGTCAATAATTAAAGTTTTTAAACGCGCATATCGGCAATCATAGTGGGGCTTATAGACAAATGGTTAAGGATATAAGCGATGGATCACAGCATAACGGACATGGTGTCTGCCTATCGCCAAGATGGGTTTGTCGCTGGTGTGCCAGCTTTATCATTAGATGAAGTCGCACAGATGAGGCAACTTATCGAGACATTAGAAACAGATCATGCCCTTGGGGCAGGTGGTCATAATTTAAATCAATTTTATCGCGTAAATGGTCATGTTGTTATTGATGCTCTTGCGCAAGTGGCACGCACCCCGCGCATATTAGATACGGTAGAATCCTTATTAGGCCCTAATTTGCTTGTCTGGTCTGTTGAGCTTTTTATCAAAGAGCCGCAAAGCAAACATACCGTGTCTTGGCATCAGGATATCACCTATTGGGGTATGGGCGAAACAGATGACGAGGTCACAGCGTGGATCGCTTTATCAGATGTTAGTGTTGAGGCTGGTTGTATGCGGTTTTTGCCCGGCAGTCACAAACAGGGCATTGTTTCCCATAATGATACATTTGCTGACGATAATATGCTCTCACGCGGGCAAGAGATTGCTGATGTGAATGAGGAGCAGGCGGTGCATGGCCCCTTAAAGCCAGGTGAAATGTCACTTCATCATGGGCGCTGTTTCCACGCCTCATCAGAAAACAGAGCATCAGAACGTCGTATCGGTTTGGCAATACGCTATGTCACACCTGCTGTGCGTGATCATGCCCCCGGCCGTGATTGGGCTATGCCTGTTCGGGGCGAAGCGCCAAGAGGTGGCTGGGATTGCATTGCAGGGGCACGCGGCTTATTTCATCCAGCTGATTTGGCCCTTTATGATCGCATCTTAGAAGGCCAGTCCAAAACCTTGGCCGCAGGTGCGGATACGACAGTTGGCCTTTATGCGAATGGAACAACAGAATGAAGAAGATTTATGATTTCAGCCGACAAGCGGCTATGCGCAATTATACGGTCGCTGATCTAAAAGCCTTAAAATCCAGCGATACCACCCTCTCTATGGCAAACCCTGCTAATCGTGCTGAGATAAAAGCCTGTGTTGAGGCCGGCATTGATTTATTTGTTGTTGGCACTGATGATTTAGAAGATGTGCGAGATTTAGCGCCTACACATTTCACAGGGGCAGGATCATCTTGGTCACAATTTGGCTCAGATGACGAGATCATCGCCCATGCATTTGAAGCGATGCGGCGCGGGGCGGATATGTATTATACCTTGCGTTCATTTGAGGTTATGGAACGAATGGCAAAAGAGGGTATACCAGTTCAAAGTCATATCGGCCTTATCCCTACTTTCAGCCATCATTATGGCGGTTTGCGCGCCTTTGGTCGCAAAGCTGATGAGGCGTTACAAGTTTGGAATACGCTAAAACGCATGGAGGATGTTGGGGTCTTCGCGGTTGAAGTGGAATGCCTTGCCGAAGAGGTATTAGCCGCCATTAATGACAAGACCTCTGTGGTTACTTTCTCTCTTGGTTCAGGGCCCGCAGGTGATGCCATTTTCTCTTTTGTAGCTGATATTTGCGGAGAAGAGAGTGAAGAGGATACACCGCCAAAACACGCTCATGCTTTTGGGCAGGTCGGCCGGCTTCATAAGCAAATTCATGAAGAACGTGTTGCTGCACTCTCAGCATTCCATGCTGAAGTGGGCGCTGGACATTTCCCCTATGCCGCGACAAATATCGGCATGCATGAGGGCGAGCAGGAAAAATTCTTGGAAGCGCTTGATAAATGGCAACCTGTTCATCAGTAACCATAGGAGTTTTAGACTGATGCCTGCTATTCGTCATATTGAGACATACGCCATTGTACAGAATAAACCAGATTATTCTTGGTCGCCTGTCATGCCAGATGTGCTGAATACAGATACGATTATCCGCCTCATTGATGAAAATGGCGTAGAAGGCGTCAGTTCTGTTTGCACATTTACAGAATATGGCGTTGATAAATCTGTGCTTGAGTCAGTGCGTCCTCTTGCCTTTAATCTATTACGAGAATCAGAGCCAGATGCCATAAGTTTTTGGGACAAGATGCAACATCGACGTCCGGGCGTAACAAATAGTGCAATCGCTGCCATCGATATCGCCTTATGGGATTTGCAAGCACGGCGCGCTAACCTTCCTCTTCATAAATTATTGGGGGGACAAAAATCAGATATAGCTGCTTATGCGAGCGTGCCTATTCTTGAGACACCGCAAGCCTATATAGACCTCATTTCAGAGTTACGCCAGACAGGCTTTAACTGCTTTAAAATTCACTATAAATCCCAAGCTAAGCCAGATGCCGCGCTCATCAAGGCTGTCGGGGATGCGCATGGCAATGAATGTGGTTTTATGTTTGATGCCGAAAACCTCTATGATGAGGCGACGGCCGCTGACATCGCTACGCTTATGGCAAACTATAATTTTATCTGGCTCGAAGCGCCTTTTAATGACCATGACTGGGCGGCCTATCACGCTTTGAAGACAAAAGGGATATGTCCTATCTTACCAGCTGGCAATTCAGTTGTTGATGTTGCGCATATCAGGCAGGCCATCTCCGCAAATTGTTGGGATGCCATCCGCATTGATGCCGCAACCGCTGGCGGCATCACGCCGTCTTTAGAGATTTTTAAACTTGCCCAACAGGCAGGTTTAACAGTCGAATGCCAGTCATGGGGAAGCTCTTTATCAACCGCAGCCAATCTTCATCTGGCACTTGCCCATGATAATTCTCAATATTTTGAAATGCCTGTTCCGCGCGGTGATTTCACACTTCCGGGCTGCTGTGATTTCGCCCTATCAGATAACAGCACCCTTAAAGCCCCAACATCAGCTGGTAGCGGCCTTGAGATGAATTGGGACGCGCTTGCAGATGACGCATCTGTCATAATGCATTATGATGCCGACACGCACCATATCATAAAAGCTTAGCGCCTATTTTGGGCACGTGCGGGCTAGCGATCCAGACCTATCAGGCCAAGCTGTTCTAGTTTTAAAATCACTTGCTGGGCACAATAATCAACATCAACGCCCACTGTATCAATGCGCAATTCCGGTGCCTCTGGTGCTTCATAGGGATCAGAAATGCCTGTAAATTCTTTGATCTTACCAGCGCGCGCCATCTGATAGAGGCCCTTGCGATCACGCTTTTCACATTCTTCTAGTGAAGTCGCAATGTGAATTTCAATAAAGGCGCCATAAGCCTCCACTTCGTCCCTAACAGCTTTGCGGGTTTGCGCATAAGGGGCAATAGGCGCACAAATCGCAATCCCTCTATTTTTTGTGATCTCCGAAGCGACAAAGCCAATGCGCCTTACATTTAAATCACGATGCTCTTTTGAGAAGCCTAATTCTGAAGATAGGTTTTTACGCACAATATCACCATCAAGCAAAGTCACTGGCCGACCGCCCATTTCCATTAATTTGGTGCGCACCGCATTGGCAATGGTTGATTTCCCTGAACCAGAAAGACCTGTAAATAATAGCGTAAACCCTTGATGGGCACGAGGCGGATGAGAGGCACGCAACTGTGTGACCACCTCGTTAAAGGAAAACCAATCTGGTATGTCTAGCCCTTCATTCAACCGTCGGCGAAGCTCTGTACCAGATAATGATAAGATTGTGACATCTTCTTTATCATCAATGCCATCTTCTTCTTCATATTGGGCGCGCTCTTGCACATAGACAAGGTTTTTGAAATCCACCATCTCAAGGCCGATCTCCTCTTGATAACGCTTAAATAATGCCTGTGCATCATAAGGGCCGTAAAAATCCTCACCTTTTGAATTTTTGCCAGGGCCTGCATGATCACGCCCGATAATCATATGACTACAGCCATGATTTTTACGAATAAGCCCATGCCAGACAGCTTCACGAGGCCCTGCCATACGCATGGCCAGATTAAGCAGGCTCATCTCTGTGGTTGAAGAGGGATATTTATCAAGCACTGATTCATAACAGCGAACACGGGTGAAATGATCAACATCGCCGGGCTTCGTCATGCCCACCACAGGGTGAATGAGCAGATTTGCTCCAACATCACGCGCTGCACGGAAGGTCAGTTCCTGATGCGCACGGTGCAGCGGATTTCTTGTTTGGAAAGCCACAATTTTATGCCAGCCCAGCTTTTCAAATCTGTTTTTTAGCTCATTAGGCGCATAACGATATTGCTTAAAGTCATAATGAGTTGGCGATTGAAGGCCCCTTATCTGGCCGCCTAGATACACATCACCTGCTTGATGATGCAAATAGGCCACCGCAGGATGTGCCATATCATTTGCCCCAAAGACTTGTTCTGCTTCGCGCGCTTTATCTGGCACCCATTTATCTGAAATGGTCATCAATGCCAGAATAACACCTTCTTGATCACGCAAAGCCAGCTCATCACCAACAGACAGATCATTTGCAAATTGCGTATCGACATCTAGGGTAATCGGCATAGGCCACAAGCTACCATCTGCCAACCTCATATCTTGCAAGACACTCTCATAATCAGCTTGGCCCAGAAACCCTGTTAAAGGATAAAAGCCTCTATTGAGGATGAGCTCTAAATCACAAATTTGACGTGGGCTTAAATCCCAGCTTGGCAATGCGGCGCCATGCTGTTTTAGGTCAGCCAATTCTTCTTGCGCGGCATAAAGCTCGTCATGATAGGTAAAATTCATTTTTAATTGCTTCCCAGCCCTAGCGGATGCGGTGTTGATGCATAAATTCATAATGCGGCATGACACGCTCATAAACCTCTTGAACACGTGCAGGCGCTTCTTCAATTTTAATATAGCTCTTGCGCGGCTGTGGTTTCAGACCATCAGAATTGCGCAGATTGGCATGGAAACTGCCGCCATCCCACCAGCTTACCTCATCACGTGCCCCCGGCGCCCAGCTCAAAGCTGATTCAATGAAAGGCAAGCCAACCGCTTCACACCATTTCTCCACAATCACAGCTGGATTTTCGAGCAAATCATCTGAATCAATCACAGGTGGCGGGGCACCTGTCTTATCCAAAATCCGTTCGAAAAGCGCGCGTTGTTCAGCAAAGCCAACCTCCTTTTCATGGAAATCAGGCCATTTATCATACATAGAGGTAATCGTCATAGCAGGATTACGGATCAAAAATGAATGGGTGAAATGAGAGAGCATCTCATCATCCCACATATGATCAATATAAAGCGGAAAATCCTTTGAGAAGACTGGTCCTTTTTCAGCTTGTGCCAGCATAGAGTGCCAAACTGACTCAAGGGTTAGGCCAGGTGTGCGCACAGATTGATCTGTTAGGCGGGGCCATAGGGGGGTCTCACCCTGATACCAAGCCTCGCCAAATGGCTCATGCAAGCAGGTGATATCGCCGCGTTGGCGCATCATCCATTCAAATGCCGTGGAGGTTGAGCGCGGCACAGCCCATAAAGCTACAATTTTATGCATTTTCGTAAGGTCTCCCTAGGACAAAGAGGATAGCAATTGCCCATGCGCTATTGCTGGTTTTACGCCTAAAGTTTTGAAGAGACGCCAATAGAGCGCTGTATCATGTCCGACCACTAATTTGCCAAGTCTGTCTTCTAGCGCAGATGTATGATGCACAGGCCTTTGCGCAAGCCCGTCAGAGGGACGTCTATAATTCGACATGCCATTTATCAAATAGGCATCCACATGTGGCGCTTTCTCAGCAACATAATCAAAGGACTGCCACAATAGAGCTTCATCAAAACACCAAATACAATCATCTACCTCTTGCTGGCTGCTGAACCAGCCCTGATCATGAAAATTGCCAGCCCATACTACATCAAAACCAGCCTCCTTAAGAAAGCCAACAGTACCCTTATACCAGCTATCACGGTGATAACAGGCATTCAGCGCGACTTTCTCCACATTTTGGTCGCGCAGCGCCTCAATCATCGCATAGCCTGCCATATGAAAAGGGGTTTCATATTTATCGCTGAGCCTATCACAATGTTGCTTGATACCCTCAACACCTAAGCCGCTTGCATGCACCCAATTAGAGCCAACTTGACCACAGACATCAGCCCCATTATTGGCCATACATTCAACAAATTCTTCCAATAAATCGAAATTTTGTTTGCGTTGCGCTAGCTCATGGCGATAGTCAGGCACATGCAACATGCGCCCATGCACGCCAACTGTTTCAGGTGCAAGACGCAAAAAATCTGATGGCGCCGCATCAAAATCATGAGGCGGGCAGGTCAACCCAACCTGATAGGGAAATAACTTAACATCAGGCTTTTGCCATTTAATGGGTTTTTGATAGGCATCGGTCGGCATGGTTTATAATCCTGTCTGTCATCAATTTGCACAGTCTTTTGGCTGTCCTGCGCTTTACAATAGACAAAAATATTGAGCTTTTGCCAGTTCTTTATGGAAGAGTTTGTCGAAACAAAAAAGCCGCCTCGATTGAAACCGCATGCACGCGTGGCAAAACCATCATTTTCACATCTGCGAGCTCATCTTTCACCACATGATGGCGAAAATAAAAACTGCAAAAAAATTTTGAATAGACATTCATTTTCAGATAACGTCAAACCATCAGATAGACACCTATCACGCTAAGAAAAGAGGGCAACTTGTTATGACAAGAGCAATGACGGACGCTGACATCACTGATATTGCTGGTGGCTATAGCTCAAATCCCCATGACACCTATTCCTTGAAAGCGGATGCTTACACAAGCCAAGCTTGGTTCGATGCGGATTTAAAACAGATCATGGCCAAAAGCTGGCAATGGGTGTGCCATGTTGAAAAGGTTCGTGAGGCAGGCGCTTATACCACAATTGAAATTGCCGGAAATCCTATTGCGATTGTGCGTGGCAAAGATGGCGTCCTGCGAGCTTTCTATAATGTGTGCAAACATCGCGCCCATGCCCTGTTATCAGGTGATGGCCGCACATCTGTGATTACATGCCCTTATCATGCGTGGGCCTATAAGCTTGATGGCCAATTAGTGAAAGCGCCTCATACGCAACATTTGGAAAATTTCGATACTGATACAATTTGCCTAGATGAAGTGCAGGTTGAAGAATTTTGTGGCTTTGTTTTTGTCAATCTTGACCTTCATGCGCCAAGCCTAGCAAGTCAGACAGGAACGCTTGAATCAGAAATCCGCTATTGGGCACCAGATGTTGAAGATCTCACCTTCGGCCATCGTTTGACCTATGACATTAAATCTAACTGGAAGAATGTCGTTGATAATTTCCTTGAATGTTATCACTGCCCAACAGCGCATAAGGATTTCTGCACGCTCATCGAGATGGACACCTATAAGGTTGAGACACATGGCATCTGGTCAAGCCACATGGCGGAGGCTGGCAACAATGCCAATAGCGCTTATGATGTCTCTAATGCCTCTGTAAAAATCCATGCCGTTTGGTGGCTATATCCCAACACATGCATCATGCGCTATCCTGGCCGGTCCTCTATGATTATTATGAATGTGATCCCTGTTGGTCCTGATCGCACCTTTGAGACCTATGATTTCTATTTCGAAACATCAGAGCCAAATGAAGCAGAGCGTGAAGCCATTCGCTATTTAGATGAAGTGCTTCAACGCGAAGATATTGCGTTATGTGAAAGCGTGCAAAAAGGCATGGAAACGCCTGCCTTTACACAAGGCCGCATCGTCAGTGACCCCTCTGGGTCTGGCTTAAGCGAACATGCAGTACATCACTTTCATGGGCTAGTTCTCGACGCCTATAAAGCTGCTAATCAATCAATTTTGAAATAGGATAATCGGAATGAAACTTCAGGGAAAAACAGCCCTTGTCACAGGGGGGCGCGGTGGCATTGGCCGTGCTATTGTTACACGTTTCCTTACAGAGGGCGCTGAGGTATATGCCGCAGACCTGACAGAACAAGGCTCTTTGTCAACGCATGATGATGATGGCAGCCATTTCCTCAAAATGAATGTTGCCAATGAAGACGATGTGATAGCCGCGATGGATCAGGTGATGGCGCAATCTGGGAAATTGGACATCCTTGTAAATGCCGCCGGCATTGAAATTGAAAAAACCATCGAAGATACCAGCCTTGAGGAATGGAACCAGTCTTTTAGCGTAAATTGTACGGGGACATTTTTAACCTCAAAATATGCGCTTCCTGCATTACGCGCGGCGGCTAAATCTGGGCCAAGCGCCTCAATTATTAATTTTGGTTCCTATGATGGATTTATTGCAGATCCCGGTCTTGCCGCCTATTGCGCAACCAAAGGGGCGGTGCATGCCTTGACAAGAGCTATGGCCTGCGATCACGGACCTGAAAATATTCGCGTCAATGCGATTTGCCCTGGCTATATCGATACACCGATGCTGCAAAGCTTCTTTAATGGTGATGGCTCAGGCGGGGGCGGTCAGACAATTGAAAATCTGCAACAGGCTGTGCGTGATGTGCATCCGATGCGCACCTATGGCACGCCAGAAGATATTGCGAATTTGGTTAATTGGCTAGCTTCTGACGAAGCCCGTTATGCAAGCGGACAGCTGTGGGTTCTAGATGGCGGTCTATCGGCGCAAGTCCAGCAAATGAAATTATGAGTGAGGGCGCTATGGCAAAGCAAAAATCAGTCATCATCACCTGCGCGCCGACTGGCGGCATTCATACGCCAACCATGTCAGAGCATTTGCCTATCACACCATCTGAGATCGCCACAGCATCTATTGATGCGGCTGAGGCTGGGGCATCTATCATTCATTTGCATGCCCGCGACCCTGAGACAGGCAAGCCTGATCCAAATCCTGATTTATTTATGGAATTTTTGCCGCGCATCAAACAAGCTACTGATGCGGTCATTAATGTATCAACAGGTGGCGGGCTTGGCATGACGCGCGAGCAACGCTTGCAAGCTGCAACAATCTCCTCACCAGAAATGGCCAGCATGAATATGGGGTCGATGAATTTCGGCATCTTCCCGATGAAAGAAAAATATGACAATTGGAAGTTTGAGTGGGAACCTGCCTTTTTAGATATGACGCGCGATTTCATCTTTCGCAATACCTTTGCTGATATTGAATTTGCGATTAAAACGCTTGGCCAAGAGCATGGCACCAAATTCGAATTTGAATGTTATGATCTAGGTCATCTATATAATTTGGCATGGATACTAGATCAGGGGTGGATCGAAGGCCCCGTCTTTGTCCAGATGGTCTTTGGTATCTTGGGCGGTGTTGGCGCAGACCTTGATAATCTGATGCATATGCATACCATCGCCAATAAATTATTTGGTGATGATTATGAATGGTCTGTGCTCGCTGCTGGCCGGCATCAAATGCCATTCACAACGCAGAGCGCGATGCTTGGCGGCAATGTCCGTGTTGGCATGGAAGACAGCCTCTATATCGGACCAGGCGAAAAAGCGACCTCAAGTGCCCAGCAAGTCACAAAGATCAGATCAATCATTGAAAATCTAGGCCTTAACGTTGCAACACCAGAAGAAGCACGCACCAGATTACAATTAAAGGGCGCCAATCATACAGCTTTTTAAGGCTGGCGCATTAATGTGGGAGGATAGGATAATGCAAACTAAAATGCTGATAAACGGCTCATTAGTCGAGGGGCAAGGTAACCCAATCGATATAGAAAACCCCGCGACTGGCGAAGTGATTTGCACAATTAAATCAGCCAGCAGTCAACAGGTTGATGAGGCCGTTGCCAGTGCAGAGGCAGCCTTTGCTGAATTTGGACGCCAAAGCCCTGCTGAGAGGTCGGCTCTCCTTCATGCCATCTGTGATAGATTATCAGCCCATGCCAAGGAATTAGCTGAGCTTGAAAGTCTTGATGCTGGCAAACCGTGGCCATCTGCTCATGATGATGAAATGCCCCTAATCTTGGATACATTTCGCTTTTTTGCAGGCGCCGCGCGAACCATGACAGCCGTCACATCTGGCGAATATGTGGCAGGTCACACAAGCATGATCCGCAAAGACCCTGTTGGTCCTGTGGCTGCGATTTCGCCTTGGAACTATCCGTTGATGATGGCCGCTTGGAAGCTAGCGGCACCGCTAGCTGCCGGTTGCCCAGTGACACTGAAAACCTCAGAGCTAACGCCTCTTTCAACATTAAAAGCAGGTGAGTTACTAGCTGATATTGTGCCAAAGGGTGTGATTAATATTCTCTTCGGCACAGGGGCAGATGTGGGTGACAAGCTCATCAATCATCCAGCTATCGAGGCGATTTCTGTGACAGGGTCCCAGCGCACAGGAGCCGCAGCGCTTAGCGCGGCATCAAAACAAATTCGTCATGTTCATCTTGAGCTAGGCGGCAAAGCACCGGTTATTGTCTTTGATGATGCCAATATTCAGGCTGTTGCTGAAACTGTCCGTTACGGATCTTTCTTTAATGCTGGTCAAGATTGTGCCCAGCCTTGTCGTATCATTGTCCAAGATAGCATCTATGATGAGGTGTTGGCGGCCATCATTGCAGAAGTAGAGCAGATTAAGGTTGGGGCGCAACGCGCAGAGGGCACCGAGATGGGACCCCTTATCTCTGCTGATCAGCGTGAAAGAGTCGCTGCTTTTGTTGAAAGAGCCAAGGCTCATTGCGATGTGGCAACAGGCGGGCATGCCCTTGACGGCGCCGGCTATTTCTATGCGCCGACAGTCCTTTCAAATGTTGCGAATGATGCTGAGGCCGCCTGTCAGGAAATTTTTGGACCAGTGGTTACTGTTGAACGCTTTACCGATGAAGATGATGCGTTACGCATTGCCAATGCAAGCCGCTATGGCCTTGCCTCATCTGTCTGGACAAATAATACAGGGCGCGCGATGCGCATGTCATCTGCCTTGCGTTATGGCTTCACTTGGGTCAATACCCACGGCGTGGCCACACCCGAAATGCCATGGGCGGCAATGAAATCGTCTGGCACAGGGTGCGATATGTCTGTCTATGCGCTTGATGCTTATACCTCTGTTAGACATGTGATGATTTCCCATGACTAAGCAAGTGGCAATTATAACCGGCGGCAGCCGCGGTATTGGCCGCGCCATCGTTGAAAAACTTCACAGCCAGCACTATCAGATTGTGACGAATGGTCGGGGTGAGCGCCCTGCGGATTTGGCAGATGAAATCCTATGGGTACAGGCAGATATCTCTCACCCTGAGGAGGCTATTCGCGTTTGTGAGGCGGCACTCACTCAATTTGGATCCCTTGATATCTTGGTCAATAATGCTGGCACACAAGTTGAAAAAACCATTGCTGAGAGCGATGATGATGATTGGGATTTGGTGGTTAACACCAATTGCCGCGGTGTGTTTAATATGTGCCGAGAAGCCTTAAAAACCATGACCAAAACAGGCGGCAACATCATCAATATTGGTTCCATTTCAGGTGTTGTTTCAGACCCCTCCATGGCACTTTATAATGCATCAAAAGCCTTTGTTCACGGGCTCACGCGCTCCATTGCCATTGATCATGGCCCACAAGTTCGTTGCAATGCCATCCGACCAGGCTGGATTATGACTCAAATGGCTGAAGATGGGTTTGCGCTGGCACAAGATCCAGACAAAGCGATGGCTGACGCGCTAGCACGCCATCCGGTTGGTCGCTTTGGCAAGCCAGAGGATATTGCCAATATGGTTGCCTTCCTTGCTAGTCATGAGGCGGCCTATCTGAGCGGGGAATGCATTACCGTAGATGGCGGTATGACCGCCGCATCTCCTCTTAATCCGGGTTTATTTTAATATGGTAGTCTCACATACATCTTGTCTTGGCGGCGGCGTTATTGGCGCGAGCTGGGCCGCATTATTTTTGGCATCAGGGCGCTCTGTTGCGCTATTTGATCCCGCAGCTGATACAGAGCGTGCGGTCAAGAACTACATCGAAACCGCATGGCCAACCTTAGAGCAATTGGGCCTTACAACCTACGGCGACCCTGATAATATCCGCTTTTGTAAATCAGCCGCTGATGCCGTCGATGGCGCAGATTTCATTCAGGAGAATGTGCCGGAACGGCTGGCGATTAAATGTGCTACTTTTGCCGAGATTGAACCTGTGTTGCAGGACACAGCCATTGTCGCAAGCTCTGCCTCTGGCCTCATGTTAAGTCAGATGCAAGAGGGCTGGCAAAACCCTGCACGATTTGTGCTTGGCCATCCCTTCAACCCACCACATGTGATCCCGCTTGTCGAAGTCTTAGGCAATAAGAAGACACAAGAGGGCGTCGTCGAAGACGCCTGTGCCTTTTATGAAGCAGTGGGGAAAGTGACCATAAAGTTGCATAAAGAGAAAAATGGTCATGTGGCAAACCGCCTTCAAGCGGCTATTTGGCGAGAGGCGATTAGCCTCGTAGCTGAGGGTGTTGCCTCAGTTGAAGATGTAGATAAAGCCGTATGGGCGGGGCCAGGTCTTCGCTGGGCAACAATGGGGCCCACCATGTTATTCCATCTTGGCGCCGGTGCAGGCGGATTACAGGCCTTCTTTGACCATTTCGCCGAAACCTTTAATGGATGGTGGGATGATCTCGGTCAAATCCACCTGAATGAGGAGATTATCGCAGCTATCATCAAGGGCGTAGAAGCAGAAGCAGATGGCCAATCCGTCCAAGAGCTAGCTGCTAGGCGAGATGCACTTTTGACCGCCATTCAGCAAGCCACAAAACCCATCAGAGACACACAAAACTAGGCTTTGTCAGCTGGGGTCGGGCTTTGAAAGGCTGATCAGATAACAACATCGCAGATAGCGCCCCACATAGCCCCCTGCCACGAGATAAAGGCGCAACCATTATGCTATGAGAGATGATGATATCACCTGATATTGCGTCTTACCTTATCCGCGCCGGGCATTGCCTGATGCGGCACGTGGCACTAACGCCCTCACCAAATCCTTCATATCTAGCTGACCCACAGCCTCGCCCTTATCCATCACGCGATAAATGCCATTTACCTCACCCTCTGACATTGCAATAACGTGCTCAAGGCTGTCATTTGCATCGATATCACCCAATTTCTTAACGCGCTTTAGAGGCGTCATAATGGAGCGAACACGCAACACACGCGCCCGATTAATATCGCTCACAAAATCTTCGATGTAAGGATCATTTGGTGCCAATAAGATAGATTGCGGTTCACCTTGTTGCACAACCGCCCCATCTTTTAAAATCACCAGATGATCAGCCAGTTTTAACGCTTCATCTAAATCATGGGTGATAAAGATAATTGTTTTATGCAGTTCTTTCTGAAGTTCTAACAACAAATTCTGCATATCGGTGCGGATAAGAGGATCAAGAGCCGAAAAGGCTTCATCCATCAACATAATATCCGTATTAGCTGTCAGAGCGCGTGCGATCCCCACACGTTGCTGCATCCCACCAGATAGTTGCGACGGGAATAGGGCTTCACATCCCTCAAGCCCTACACGTGATAGCCACTTATCAGCTTCTGCTAGGCAGCGCTTCGCCTCAATCCCCTGAACACTTAGTGGCATAGCCGCATTATCTCTGACTGTCTTATGAGGCAGGAGTGCAAATTTTTGGAAGACCATCGACATTTGTTTTTGGCGGATGCTTCGCAGTTGGTCTTTCCCCATCTGCATCACATCAACGCCATCAACTAAAATCTCGCCCTTTGTGGGTTCAATCAAGCGGTTGAGGTGACGTATCAATGTTGATTTGCCAGAGCCTGACAGCCCCATAATGACTGTTATTTGGCCAGCCTGCATGTCAATATTAATATCTTGCAGTCCTAGCACATGACCTTCATGATCAAGCAATTGAGATTTGCTCATCCCTGCCTGAACCTTGTCCACCATATCGACGGCTTGTGGCCCAAAGATTTTATAAAGTCCGCGAATAGAAACTTTAGCTGTCATAATCGGCCTCACTTTACCGTCCTCGCCTTATCAACGCGTGATAGGGCGGCTTTCGACACCCTATCAAGGATGACAGCCAATAAGACAATGCCAACACCAGCAACGATGCCGACACCAAGTTCAAGATTGCGGATACCACGCAACACCAACACGCCCAAACCAGGCGCTGAGACGAGCGAGGCAATCACCACCATGGCCAAACTCATCATAATGGTTTGGTTAACCCCTGCCATGATGTTTGGCAAAGCTAAGGGTAATTCTACACGCACTAATTTTTGATATGCGCTCATCCCAAAGGCATTTGATGCCTCTACAACATCTCTGTCCACCAGTCTGATCCCTAGGTCCGTCAGACGGATAACAGGCACAATCGCATAGAGAATGATGGCAATGCCATAGAGCTTTGATTCTGTCACGGAAAATAAGAAAATAAGCGGGATCAAATAGACAAATGTCGGCAAAGTTTGCAGCAAGTCCAATATCGGTACGATTAAACGCTGTGCGGTATCAGATTTTGACATGCCTATACCGATTGGGACGCCAATTACGACTGATAATGA
Organism: Puniceispirillaceae bacterium (SeqCode); assembly: GCA_049890215.1. Classification (GTDB taxonomy): domain Bacteria; phylum Pseudomonadota; class Alphaproteobacteria; order Puniceispirillales; family Puniceispirillaceae; genus UBA685. Next base: position 39,511 of record JBMHBX010000010.1, read on the forward strand.
CGTGCAAACAAACACAATGGCTAGGGTCTGCATCGCAACATCGAAATGGTCAATAAAACCAAAAATCAGAAGCACAGCCGCAACAAACCCTGTGACTAGATGAGAGCGGCTCACAAACCAAGACACGGCAATAAGGAGCGGGATCATCACCCACCATGGCGCTGTTTCAAACGCATAGAGGGTGCCATCTAGTAACCAGCTTAAAGGCTGCGTCAACGGATCTAAAAAGAATTTTAATTCGGAACGAATAGCAAGAAAGCCTTGTTCGATCCCTTCGGTAAGGTCGCGTGTTTGGCCAATTTTGGCACAGGCTTCATGTAATTCATCCAAAGAGGGGAACGGCAACCCCTCAGTTTCAACCGCGCCTTCATTTCCTTTGGCTTTCGCCAAAAGCTGTGCCATGGACATGGGTCCATCTGTCTTATCGGCATCGCACCAATCGCGCAATCCAAGGCTATCAAACACACCACTATATTGTGCCATGATAATCACCTGTTCCCTACTTTAAAAAGAAAATGCTGGCCATCTTTTCCATGGCCAGCATGATAATATTTCGCCTAATTCAACAAGGCTGATAGGTTAGCACGAGCATCTTCGTTCAACCAGTTACCCCAGACATCCTTATAGTTGGTCAAGAAATAAACAGCAGCTTCTTCATAAGAGGCGCCATTCGCATCCTGCCACGCTAGCACTTCGTTCATCTGCGCATTGGTGAATTGCACATTGCTCATCAAAGTTGCAATTTCTGGCTCACGATCAGCAAAGGTTGTTGTGGCCACTGTCAACACAATCGCCGTAGGATAGCTAGACATAGATGGTGTCGGGCAATCATCCTTCACGTTACAAGCATGAGCCTCTTCATTATATGGGCCAAGGTCAACCTGCGCCATCGGATATGAGCCAAGCACTGAGGTTGGTGCCCAATAATAACCAAACCATGGTTCTTCACTCTCATAAGCTGCGGCAATTGCCGTTGCCAAAGTTTCACCAGAACCGTGCTGGAAACGCTCAATGCCTGAGTCCATCAAGCCAGATGCTTTTAGGTTTGAATGGTTTGTGAAGTTACAACCCCAGCCATCTGGGCAATCATGGAAGCGTCCTCCCACGAGCTCAGGGTTCGCTTTGATCCCTTCAATGGTTGTAAGCTCTGGATGTTTATCCGCCAAATATTGGGGAATCCACCATCCTTCAACACCACCATCGACAAGCACATTCGCAAGTTCGACCACTTTGCCCTGTTCCTTTAGGTCATAATATGCAGGTGTATAGGCAGCCCATAATTCAGTTACAAGATCAGGTTCGCCTGTCTCTGCCAATGATGCCACAGCTGGTGTTGTCGAAGATGGCACAAGCTGAACGCTACAACCATAACCCTGTTCCATCAGGAATTTCGAAACATATGTCACAACAGCAGATGATGCCCAATCCATCTCCGTGATTGAAACATCACCACAATCAGCTGATGCTGTATTTGCCGAAGTCATACCAAAGGTAAGCAACGCGGCGGCTAGTAATTTTTTCATGAGTGTCCTCCCTTATTTATGCCTCCTAGTAAGACGTAAATCAGAAGGGACTGCAAATAAAAAAACGCCTCTAGGTGAGACGTTTAATGAGCTTGATTCTTAGGTGATTGGTTGCGGGGGCAGGATTTGAACCTGCGACTTGTCGGTTATGAGCCTGACTTTTTTCTAGGCAATACCTGACACACAGCGATTAGTAACAAAAAAATAACAAAGAATTTTTGTGACTTCAAAAAGTAACAAAGAAACAATTGTTAATTTCATTTAACCAAAATGTTTTGGTCAATTGTTACTTATCTATTTCACTACTTGCCTTCACTCATCCCTTACTTACGACTAAGAACCTCATTCCTCAAAGCTTCGTTTACTCTTTGATAAGCGGGTTCCACCCATGCGCTATCCCAGAAGTTGACGTAAAACCCTGTATATTCTTCCTTTTGGATGACCTTCGTGCCAGCTTCTACTTTTTCGAGGATGTAATGATGGTCGAAGGTGATGATGCCTCTATAACCACCAAATTGGTTAAGGTGGAAAGGTGGCTCAAACTTGACCACCTTTGATTTGATTTCAGTTGGCTTCTTACCATCCTCCACCACTGTGTTAATGATGGTGGCACCTTCTGCGTAAGTGCCTTGTGCATTGGTAATCACAGGGTTCCAATTCTTATAATTTGGGGCATCTGTAATCACCGCCCACACCTCTTCTGGTTCAGCAGCGATGACAGTCTCAGTATAAACTTCATGATGTCCTAATGATTTAGAAAAATTATTCATCGAACTACATCCTGTTAAGATAGGAGACGCTAATATGGCGATGATGACCGGAATAACTTTACGCATAAAAACCTCCAAGATGGGCGAGATATTTATTTCTCACCATCATCCATTCCAACTTTAATATTTATTAGCACTTGTTTTTTATCGTTTTTTATTATGCCTAATGCATTAACTAGGGTTTCCCTCAAAGAATCAGCTGATGAGACATGAAAAACCGCGCATCCCGCAGCTTCTGCGATCGCTGCATAATCAGGGTTTGGGGAAAACGGCACCATAGGTACATGATTGGCTTTAGCCGCCTTTCCTGAGGGGTAAATATCGAGCGTTGAAATGCGCACCGCATCATAAGAACCATTATCCAAAATAATCGTCAATAGCGGTAAACCTTGTGCTTCTGCCGCTTGATGACAGGCTATTGGGTTGGCAAAGACATAGGAGCCATCCCCCACAATGCACGCCACGAGCCTGTCTTTGTCAGCCAATTGGAAACCAAGCGCTGCAGGGAGTGCCCAGCCCAGACCACCTGCTTGCGTATTACCAAACCAACGATTTGGCCCTTTGACATTATACAATGCTAATGGGCCTGCACGTTCGGCAAATATCACCCCATCACCGATTATGTCAGACACGCATTTTGCAACAAACGGCTTATTGAGGACATCACCTTCACAAGCCTCTACTTTATCTTGGATTTTTGACCGGAAAGCCAAATGCTTTTGATGTATCTTGCTTGCGCGCTCTGCATTTACTTTCGAAGGCAATGCAGCATTTAAAGCTTCAAGCCCTGCCGCAGTATCGCATTGAATATGTGTTGTTGCTTCATACCCTCTGACAGGAATACGCCCAAATAGAGGGTCTGGGCCTAGATGAATAATTTTTGCAC
>JBMHBX010000011.1:0-4172 GCA_049890215.1 Puniceispirillaceae bacterium (SeqCode)
TCTGGTAAGCTTCTAGCTTGTCTTGCGGCAGACCTGGTGCCGCAAAGAAACCACGCCAATTCACAAAATAGGTATCAATACCCTGCTCTTTCATGGTCTTTGCATCTGGGAACGCGCCAACCCGATCATTTGACGTCACACCAATAATATTGGCTTCACCCGCCTTGGCCATTGCTACCGCTTCTGAGAAGCCTGTTGATAGCGCCTTGATTTCGCCTGACAGCAATGCAGCCATTGCCTTACCACCAGCATCATAAGCAATATATTTCACTTCGGTTGGGTCTGCACCTGCCGCCTGCATAACCATTGCTGCAACCAGATGGTCCATACCACCAGGTACTGAGCCACCGCCGATGGCTACACCTGATGGGTCTGCCTTATAGGCTGATACAAGATCACCCATAGATTTGATATCAGAGCTTGAAGGCACAACCAAAGCGGCATAATCGCCAATCGTACCAGAAACTAAAGTCAGGTCACGGAAGTTGTGCGGGAACACACCTGTTAGTGAGCGTATCACAATCGGTGTTGAGTTCACCATTAATGTGCCATGATTACTATCTGCATTTTCAATAAGATACCCGATGGCCTTACCGCCGCCGCCGCCAGACATATTTTCATATGATGCAGAACCAACCAAACCAGCTTTTGTAAGCGCTTCGCCAGTGCCACGCGCTGTACCATCCCAGCCGCCACCTGCACCGCCTGGAATCAAGAAGTGAATAGAATCCACCTTCTTATGCCCGTCAGCGACAGCCGTTCCAGCCACACCCATCGCTAAGACAGCTGCAAACGCAGCCTTCATAACTGTTGTAAGCTTTTTCATTTCTATCTCCCTTATAATTTTTTATAGTTACCGTATATGTTTGCGCAAAAAGCTAGCGCTGGCAACAGTAAGGTGCATAATAAACATAAGCATATTAATGAATTAGGTATGTGGCAGGCTCTAACTTCGCCTTATAACTTCGCGAAAAAGGAGGAAAATGCCCATTTAGCTTCTTTAGCGCCTCATATTCTAATGCAGGCATTAGCATCAGGCAGACATAGATAATGGTAAAGATTTTGATTCCTGCTGGCGCCCTTGGCATCCCTTATGACAGGGATGCTCTAGCACGCGGCATGAGAGAAAAACCTGATTTAATCGCGATTGATGGCGGCTCGACGGATAGCGGCCCTTTTTATCTTGGCACAGGCACAAGCAAATATTCACGTACTGCTACAAAGGCTGACTGGGCAGAATTGATGGAGGCTAGGGCAAAGGCCAATATACCGCTTATCATAGGCACAGCTGGTACATCCGGCGCAGATAGTGCGGTGGATTGGATGCTAGACCTTACGGTTGAAATTGCAAAAGAGCGTGGGGAAACACTCAAAATAGCGACATTGAAATCAAACCAGTCCCGCAACAAAATAAAACAAGCCTTTAAAAATGGGGAGATAACACCGCTGGAGGCCGCGCCACCTATAGATGATGAGATTATTGATAGCTGCACGAATATTGTTGCGCTTGCAGGTGTTGAGCAAATTCAACAGGCTTTGGATACTGGCGCGGATATTATCATTGCTGGCAGAACAACAGACACAGCTATTATTGCTGCCCAGCCTATCGCAAAAAGATGCCATAAAGGGGCCGCATGGCATGGCGCCAAGATTGCAGAATGTGGAGCCTTGGCAACGACAAATCCAAATTCTGGTGTCATTTTGATGGCGTTTGATGAGGCTGGTTTTACCATCACTCCAATGGCAAAGGATGCTGCAGCCACCCCATATACCGTATCAGCACATATGTTATATGAGAATTCTGACCCCTTTATTTTGTATGAGCCTGGCGGATATCTCGACGTCACAGAGGCAAAATATAACGCGCTTAGTGACAGGGTGGTGCGTGTTGAAGGCAGCCGCTGGCATGATACCATGCCGTATAGTGTAAAACTTGAAGGGGCCAGACGGGCCGGATTTCAGACCATCTCATTAGTGCTAGTTCGTGACCAACATTATGTGTCACATATCTTTGATTGGGTGGCAGCTTTAACAGATTCTTTTCAGAAAAAAGCCGCCAAACGAGACTTATCTGATGTGAAATTGGAGCTGCGAGTCTTAGGGCGTAATGCGACATTAGGGGCGTTGGAAACACAAACCCCTGAAAATGGCGAGAAGGCTGTCATGGCGATTTTCACAGCGAAAACACAAGCAGAAGCGACCGAAGCTGCCAAATTACTTAACCCTGATTTATTGCATCTACCTTTATCATCAAATGAACCTATGCCAACCTTTGCCTTTCCCTTTTCACCACCGGAAATGGAGAGAGGCGCTTTATATGAATTTTGCTTTCATCACATAATGGCACTAAACGACCCGATGTCTGCCTTCCGCCTTGATGTGACTGAGGTGTGAGATGACCAGACTGATAGACATTACTAAAAAAGTACGGTCCAAAAATGCTGGGCCATTTTGGCTAACTATTGATATTTTCTGTGATGATGAGAGCACGTATCAAGCGTTAAAACAGCATCTGAAAACAGATGCAGTTGCTGCACTTTTTGCTATCAAAGCAACAGACATGAAGCGGTTTGATATTGATAATTTACTAGTCACCAAATTTAGCCTACCAAGACCGCATATACAAGGAACAGCGCATGATACAGACATGCATGGAGCTTCTTTTGCCGCGCTACTAGAAGAGATGGTTATCACACTATGATGCATAAAATCGACCCTGCTAAGCTGCGCGCATGTGTGACTGATATTTTTCTCTCGCTACAGATTGATGCCAACAAGGCTGCGCTTCTGGCAGATAGCCTAATTATGGCGGATTTATGGGGTCATTCCTCACATGGTGTATTGCGAACCCGCTGGTACGGTAAACGTATCCAGAGTCAAGTCATGGTTCCTGAGGCGGAGATAGACATCCTGACAGATACAGGCCCGCTTCTCGCATTAGATGGTCATAATGGCATTGGTCAGCATATTACGAATGACGCTATCCAGCTTGTCGCTAACAGAGCCAAAAAATATGGCACTGCCTGCGCCTCAATATGTCGGTCTGGTCATTTTGGCACCGCAATGTATTTCACGAAAATGCTGGCCGATCAGGATATGATTGGGTTTTTAGCTACAAATGCAAGCCCTGCCATGGCGCCTTATGGAGGTGTTGATAAGATGGTTGGCAACAACCCGCAAAGCTGGGCTGCACCAACCAATTCAAAGGCACCCTTCATAGTAGATATTTCACATACAGCCGTTGCCCGCGGGAAGATATATCTTGCCAAAGATAAAAAGGAGGCCATCCCTGATCACTGGGCACTTTCGAAAGATGGTGTGCCAACAACTGACCCGTCTGAAGCCATTGCGGGCACCCTGTTGCCAATGGCTGGCCATAAAGGATTTGGTCTATCAGCTATGATGGATGTGTTATCTGGCATTTTATCAAATAGCAGCTTTGGCACATCCGTAAACGGTCCCTATGTACCAGATCAACCAAGCGGTGTGGGGCATTTCCTCTTTGCTATAGATATCGCAAAACTAAGAGATATTTCAGCCTTTAAAGCACATATGGATAAGATGATAACAACTTGGAAACAAAGCCAATGTGCCGATGGGGTGAATGAAATATTTTATCCTGGCGAAAAAGAATATAATCATTTCCAATCAACACAAAAGAACGGTCTTATCCTGCCGGAGGGGACGCTAAAAGATCTTTTTGCCTATGCTGGCGAATGTGGCCTGTCAATCACGCTAGCAAACCTGTAAAAGCTCTGGAATCACGATTAAACGAATAAGCTGGTATGACCTAATATTAGGGAAAGTCCCTTTTTGCGTCACCGCTAATAAAGCACCTACCTATTTTGAGTAATTTGCAATTCACTCATAGCAATATACCCCCAAACGCAAAAAAGCCGCCTCGGACATGAGGCGGCAAGAACGCTGATATTACGTAATATATATTGGTTGCGGGGGCAGGATTTGAACCTGCGACCTTCAGGTTATGAGCCTGACGAGCTACCGGGCTGCTCCACCCCGCGCCAATGCACACCTCTTAATATCCCGACACCTGAAATCAAGGTGAAAAAGAAAATCCCCGTCAGATGACGGGGCATAAGAGGTTTAATGTCAAGGTATTTTCATGAACGGAGCCTGAAGACCAGGCAGCGACCTACTCTCCCGTGCCTTAA